>NZ_JBVHTA010000019.1:37960-144355 GCF_055566095.1 Streptomyces sp. NPDC027962 | reverse complement strand
GAGATGTCTCTCCGCCCTTTCGAACGGCCACTGGCCCTCCTCGGACTCAGCTGACCAGCACCGCCCCCAGAACCTCAGACTTTGCAATCACCCTGGTAAGACTGGCGCCGTGGTGCGCACATCTGGAGACGGTGAGGTGCGTGCTGCAACCAGACCGGTCATCGAGCTGGCTTTCTATGGCGATCTCTTCCCGGATGACACCTACGCGGAAGGCTACCTCCCCTGGAAGGGCAGGCATCCGGGCACTGTTGACGGAACCTCGGATGTGTGGACGGCGAACCGTACTCCCGAGGTGGGAGACGAACTGCTGCGTCCGTTGGTGGCCGCCGCTCTATATGTGACGGAGCACATCGCGCCGCGGATCATCGAGCTGCGCAAGCAGGTACCCGATGAGGCGCCGGCCTTTGGGAATCGGTACCCGAGAAAGCCGCCGATCCGGGAGTTCCAACAGCTTCTCCAGCGGTACGTCCGGTCCGGGATGCCGCTCCCTCAGGTCTACGTCGCAAAGGTCGTTGAACGGCTCAATGATGGCTGGTCAGCAGAGGATCCGTTGCTGCTGCTGTCGTTGTCGCATCTGGCGAGGGAGGCGGGTTTCCGGCAGTTCCGTCGCCCCTGGCTCGATAAGTTGCGGCCGTTCTTCGAGGAAGCCGTAGCCCAAGTAGGAATCGAGTACCCCTACGGACGAGACGCGGAACTCATCAGACGGGCAGACGGAGAGGGCGAGGTTCCTTGGACAGAGCCGGTATCCCCTCGGGACGTCGCTCTCCAGATGTCTATGCTGGTTTGGGCAGCAGCGGTGATCGTGGTGGCTGCTGTGGCCGGCATGCGGTCGTGTGAGTTGATGGAATTCAAGCGTGATTGCTGCTTGCCGCCTGAAGAGCGTGCTCCGGGGCTTTTTCGCTATCGCGTCCAGGGGAAACTGATCAAGGGGCAGAAGTTGGGCGGAGTTCGCGACGAGTGGGTCGTGGTGAAGGAGGTGTGGGACGCTATGAGGACTGCGGCAGCTGTGACTCCCACCCGTGAGCGGGCCGGCCGAATCTTCGGACGATTCGCCTTTGACTCATGGTCCAATCAGTTTCGCGCCTGGGTCAACGGGCACGCTGGACGTCGTCTGGGGCTTGATCCGATCCCGGACGGCGCGGTCACGTTGAGGATGCTGCGGCGGACGCTCGCTGTGGAGATGGCATACCGGCCGCACGGGCTGATGGCGACGAAGTTTGCACTGAAACATCTGCATGCGACCACGACCGAGGGCTACACACGCCGTCCGGGTGGCGCCCAGGGCAAGTTCCTTGCCGAGGTTCAGAGTCTGGAGGAGACCCGCAACGTGGAGATCCTCGTGGAGGAGTTCGCGAACTTCCAGGACGGAATCATGCCCGCCGGACGGGGAGCGACTGAACTTGTGACGTTCTTCGAGTACATCGACGAGCTTGTGAAGGAGCACGCGGCGGACGAGACGAATGTGCTCATGAACGACACAGAAATTTTGGGGCTGATGCGCAAACGCGCGAGCATCCTCCACGTTGGGCTGGCGAACTACTGTTGGTTCGCTGATCCTTCCCGGGCGCTCTGTCTGATCCTGGCCGGCTCCACGGACGCGGATCAGCCCTTGATCGGGATGTGCGACTCGGCCCGCTGCCCGCAGGCGACCCATCATCAGCGACATCGGCCTGTATGGGCCGAACACGAACGTAAGCAGAAGGTGTTCCTCGGGCAGCTCGGTGTCACGCGCAAGCTGGAGGGCCCGCGCCAGCAGGCCGAACTGGAGCGGACTCAGCGGGTCTTGGCAGAAATCGACGCCGCAGGAGCGGAGACGTGAGGATCACGGCCGAGCAGAGGCGGCAGAACGAGGACCGAATCCGCGCCGCCATGGATCGCTTGCTGCGAGGCGAGATTCCAGCCGGTGGCAGGTGTGACGTACAGACTCTGGCGGCCGAAGCTCAAGTGGCGCGGGCCGCATTCTACAGCGGTCGCCCGTACGAGCATCTGCGCAATGAGTTTGAGCGCAGGTTGGCCGCCCTACGTGAAAGCGGGGCGATCCCCGACCCGAGGGACGCGCAGATCGCCCGCTTGAAGGAGTCGATCGCGAAATTGAAGGAGCGATTGGCCGTCAGCGAGGCGAAGGAAACCGAGCACGACAGCTTCCGTGAGCTGGCTCTGTCACGACTGGCTGCCCAGCATGACGAGATCGAAAGGCTTCGGGAGTTGCTGAACGTCAGTGGCGCGGTTCTACCGCTCGTCGGGAGGGTTCCAGGTCAGAAGTGATCAATCCTTACTGAAGAATGCTCGCCGATTATGGAGAGCGTGCTTACCCCACTGGATGGGCGTTGATCCAGGAGAGACCACCGAGGTCGAGTCGGTGGCGTGCGCGTGTGACGGCGACGTAGGCGAGGCGGGCGTCGGTGTCGGTGATCGGTTCCGGGACCGGCTGTCCCTGAGCATCGAGTTGGTCAGTGTCCTTGGGAGGCGGGAAGTCGTCGCCGATCTTCACCGTGGACCATTCGCGTCCTTTCGCTTTGTGAGCCGTGGATACGGTCACGTCGGCATGCTCCTCGTCCGTGAGTTCATCGACCGAGGCGAGGATCGCATCGGGACCGTGCGTGTCGACGAGGTCGACGAAGGGCTGGAGGTCGCCGCCGGCGGGGTCGTGGACCGCGTAGTCCTGTACTTCGCCCCAGGAAGAGAAGAGGACGAGTTCGGGGTGGTTGGTGCGACGTCCTTCTTTGAGATCGCGAGCCGCCAGCGCCAGTGCGGCGAGCGTGTGCCCACCACGGGTGAGTGCTACGCGGTGGCCTTCGGACAGGAGTCGCATGACTTCAGCCATGGCGCCGATGTTGGTGCGGCACAGCACCGCATCTGGGTGGGCGATGTCGCCGACTTCAGTGGGGATGACCTCGCTGCCGGTCAGGCGGATTGGCGCGTCGGCGAGTTCGAGCCAGCGGTTGGCCTCGGCGGCGAGGAGGGGGCCGAAGCGGAAGGAACGCGACAGCATGAGGGCGTTGGCGTCGAAGTCGGTCATCACGTCGCGGGCGCCACGCCAGCCGTAGATGGCCTGGGCAGAGTCGCCGACCATGACGAGTTGGGCGTGGGCGCGCTGGGTGTTGAAGACCTGTTCCAGTACGGGGTTGGTGTCCTGGGCTTCGTCGAGGAAGAGGAAGTCCGCTTCGATCTTGGGTTGGGTCAGGGCCCACATCTTCAGGTAGTGGTCGTGTTCGAAGCGGACCGCGCCTTGGTCCGGGTTTTGCAGGTCAGTCCAAGCCTTGGCTGCGAACGGCAGGACTGCGTCGGCGAGTTGGAGGTGTTCGGCGTTCGTCGCCAGGCGGCGAAGTTGCGGTACATGGTGGCGGGCCAGTGCGCGGTCGGCTGAGTAGCAGAAGCGCGTCACGGTGCGTAGCACTGTGTGGGAGAGCGTCTTGTGGCTGATCTCGTGTTCGCCGATGCGGGTCGGCCGGGTGATGCCGAGGGCCTGGCCGGTCTTCCAGGCAGGCTGGCGGGGGCCGTTGAGTCGGCTGGCATAACGGTGGCCGAGTGCTGCGTATGCGGTCGCATGGGCAGTCTTGCACGTCACCGTACGTGGGAAGCGTGTGGCGGCGTCGCGAGCGATGTCCTTGTTGAAGGCGAGGTAGCGGCCACGTCGTTTGGTGCTGGCGGCGAGCATCGTGAGCGTCGTGGTCTTGCCCGTTCCGGCTCCCGCTTGCAGGACGAGATGGCGTCCTGCTTGGAAGACGTCGGCGGCTTGGACCTGCTCGTCGGTCGGTGTGGGCACAAAGGCTCCTCAGGAAGAGGTGGCGGAAGGCTTGCCGCCTGGTCGGCGGTTGTGATGGCTGAGGAGAGTGTTCGCTGCGCAGAGCAGCAGTTCTTCTGGGGTGTGTTGTGCCAGCAGCGCGTCCAACTGGGTCGCCAGATGGCGGGCGCGCTCTTCTTCGTGCCGAGCAACAGTGTCGGTCACGGTCTTTCTCAGGAAGTCCCGGGGCCGTTGACCGCAGGCTGCCGCAGTCTGTCGTAGGGCGGGCAGTGTGGCTGAGAGCGAAGTTCAGCAGGGCCCGGCCCTGCCGGTCCGGGTAATGACTGGTCAGTACATCGAGGGGCAGCACAGCAACGAGTCGATGCCGAAGTGCTCGCAGCGCGCGCCCAGGAGTCTTCGCGCGCTGCAGAGTCAGCAGTCGGGTGTGGTCGGCGTTACTGGCCAGAGTTACAAGACGACGGGCACGATGTAGCTCACAGTCGGTGGCGGGCCGGGTCAGGGTGATCTCAATCGCATGATGCGCGGTCACGACTGCGCGGCCCTCCTGCTCCGGCCGGCAGGCCCATGAGGTCGGGCGAGTGTCGGTAGCCGGGTGTGGATGTGCTCGTGGTGGATGAGCGGATCGAAGGGCTCCCACTCGGTCACCGTCACATCGGCGGCCGTGGGAGTGACGGCGTGCTCGGGGCAGCGTTGAGCCCTCCACCGCAGTTGCTCGGCATAAGGCAGGCCGGTGAGCGTGTAGACAGCCATTGCCGCGCCGGGCAAAGGAAGTTGGCCGTGCGTTGTGATGGTGGGCACGAGAGTCCACACGCCCGCCCAGGTCTCAGGTGTGAGCAGTGGACTCGTGCAGCGGTGGCGGCGTCGGGTCTGCGCGACGCACTGGATCTCGTCCACCGGTCGGTTGGCGAGGTAGCGCACGTACAGAAGTTGCACGACAGGACGGGTCGGCCGGCAGGTAGTCGTCGGTGGGGCTTCGGTGTTCGACAGGGCGGAACGGGAAACGAATGCTCCGCTGTCGATCAGGCGCCGGCTGCAGACCGCCAGAGGTCGCAATCCTGCCAGTTCGGGTACGAGCGGAAGGGCGTCGCGGGCGGGGCACAGAATGGCGTGCGGCAGGCGGCACCAGCCGCATCCGTCGCCTGCCGGATTAGCGACACCGCAGCTGACGTGCCAGTGGCAGGTAGCGGGCACCTTCTCGGCAGGCAACTCCTGAGGATGCAGGCGGATGGGCCGCTCGCCGGTGCGGTGGTACCACTCGACTCGGTTGCCGCAATCCCGGCAGCGGTCACTCTGACCGCACTACAACAAACGGCTGGCACTATCGCCGCCTACGCGCAGAGAACGCCTCGCGCGGACATGGACGAAGCTGCCATCCCAACGACGTGGGGAAGGGGGTGTAGATCGCATGCGGGTGAACCTGCCAGCCGACACGCCATTCAACCGGCGTCACTACCGCAGGTGTCCCTCGGACTGCCGCATCAAGTGAGACTGACATTCGGGAATGCGCTCGCGCGTTCTTATCGGGCCACCCATTCGGGCGGTTGGCGATTGCCGCCCCCGAGGGCTGTCAGCCGTCGACCTTCTCGGGGGGCTCGTGTCCGTTGCACAAGGTGGCGAAGAGCTCGTCGAGCGGGGTGCTCAGGGCGTGCGCGAGGGCATGCCAGGTCTTCAGAGTCCCGATCGTCCGGCCCTGCTCAATCTCGATAAGCGTCCGTCTGGCGAGGCCGCTACGGGCGGCGAGCTCGTCATAGCTCCATCCTCGGGCCGCCCGCAGGCGCGCGAGCTCCAGGCGGAGTGCCTCGAAGTCCGGATCGGGCGGAAAGATCGTCACTTGACCATCCGACGGGGCAGACCCCTGCCCTGTCAGTGCAGACCTCTGCCCTATTTCCCCAGGTGGTGGCGCGGGCGAGAGGGCAGATGTCTGCACTACCGTGTGCGGCCGTCGCTCTCTCTTGAGCGGACAACGGCGCGGGACAGGACTGGGAGGAGCGCGCGCCCTATGAGGCTCCGCACAACACACCCGACGGCGCGGCGTGCCTGGATTGTGGAGCTGCGGCCCAGTTCTGGCGGGCCGCAGCTTGTGTGTCAGCAGTGCGACCACCAGGGCGCGCTGCTCGCTGCCGTATCCGCGCGCTCCGCGGCGCTCGAGCATCTGGCTGGACATGCTCGGCGTGACGTTCTGCCGACATACCTGCGCACCTGTCAGTGCCATGAACGAGGCTGTCGCTGGCACCCCCGGCACCGTGGCTGCGCCGGTCCTATCCGTTTGCTTCTGGCGCGTGAGCGGGGTGGACGGCTCTGGCGCCTCGCCGATGCGTGTACGGCCTGTGCGTCGGTGACGGAGCAGGCCGCCATGGTTCCGGAAACCTTCCTGCGTGCGGCGGTGACGTCGTCGGACAGTGTCGCGCGGCGCCGCAAGCGACGGCCCAGGGGGCCGGGCGACCAGATTCGGGTCCGGGAGATGCTCAGTTACCTGGCCGCAGCCCTGCCAATCCGCACCGGGGCTGGGGCCCGGCTGCTCGCCGTGCAGTGCGCACTACGCATGGACTCTCAAGGACGGGTCCGGCTGCCGACTGGAGTCCTGCGCAGCCTTCGCCTCGGTCATGATCCGCTGCCGTGGAGCGAACTGGAGCAGGCGCGGTGGCTCCGTAGAACGCCGACCGCCCCGGGCTCTGCCAGCAGGGTAGTGGTTGCCCAGATCCTCGACGAAATGTTGTTTGCCCCCGCACGCCCAGACCGCAGGAGTGCTGCTGACTGGGCGCTGCGCATGGCGAAAGGCGGCTGTGCGGGCACTGATGACCCCCTTGTGCGGTTGACCGTCCTCTGCCTTGCGGCACACACGGACCCATCTACCGGTCGAGGGTGTGCTGAGACGGACCGGATCGCGCGTGAGTGTGGACTCATCCCTGCGGCTCTGTTTCCAGTGCTCGACCGAATGGCGGCATCCCTCGCCTCCTGGGGCGTGGCCCTTGCCTCAGGAGACCTGTGGTGGGAGCTGCTGCCGATGGGCGGTCGGTGCCAGCAGGCGGTCGGCCGATCGGGCGGCGGTGTGAGTCCCGAGGGCTGACGCGACCCCCCGGTGCTTGATTCGTTACGAAAGGTGTCGGTCGGCTGCAAACCGTTACCCGTCCGCCCCGTCCTGAGTTACTGCATCACGCCTGCGTGAGGTGCGTCGAAGGGGTGATTTTCCCAACTGTGCTGCCTGGTTGCGGAAGTGACGGGGTGGTGCCTGTTTCGTTCGTTGCTCACCTCGCCAAAGAATCGCTGATGTGTTCGAATCTAGTCGCTGACCGGGGCTGATGGGGTTAGAGTAATCGAACGAGCGTACGATGAGCATATCGGGCTTATGGATGAAAAGGGGTGGAGTGATGGAGGTGCGGCATGGCGGGCTTCGCTCATCTGCACGTCGCGTCCGGTTACTCCGCTCGCTACGGCGCATCTCACCCCGAGCAGCTCGCCCGGCGGGCGGCCGGGCGGGGCATGTCCGCGCTCGCGCTCACCGACCGGGACACGGTCACCGGCGCCGTCCGGTTCGCGCAGGCCTGCGCGAAGGACGGGATCCGGCCCCTCTTCGGCGTCGATCTGGCAGTAGAAGCCCTTGTGCCCTCGCCAGCCGCCCAGCGCCGCCGCGCCCCGGCGCGTGGCGGTGCACACGTTGTCGAGCCGCCGCTGCGGTTCGTGCTGCTCGCACAGAACCGGGCGGGCTGGGCGCGGCTGTGCCGCATCACGTCGGCCGCCCACGTCGGTGCTGTGTCTGGTACAGCGCCGGTGGTGTCGTGGGAGGCGCTGCGCGAGTACGGCGGGCCCGGCCTGACCGTGCTGCTCGGACCGCTCTCAGAGCCTGTGCGGGCGCTGTCGGTGGGCCGGGAGGACGTCGCGATGAAGTTGCTGGCGCCCTGGAAGGAGATCTTCGGAATGGGGGCCCGATTGGAAGCCGTTGCGCAGAAACGTTTCGGCATCGGTCCGGGATCCCTGCGTCTGGCCGCCCGCACTCTCGCCCTGGCCGACCGCGCCCACACCCCCGCCGTGCTCTCCAACGCCGTCCGCTACGCCGACCCCGACCAGCACCGCCTCGCCGACGTCCTGGACGCTGCACGACTACTGAGGCCGATCGACCGGCGTCGCCTGGACAGCGGACAGCGCTGGCTCAAGGGCGAGCGAGGAATGGAAACCGTCGCGCGAATGATCGCCGAATGTGCCGGAGGGGACATTCGGCGGACCCGCCGCCTCGTAGCGGACACTGCCGCCACGGCGGCCGAGTGCACCGTCGATCCGGTGGCGGACCTCGGGCTCGGCGCCCGGCACTTCCCGGAACCGGCGCTGTTCGGCGCCGAGCCCCGAGCGGGCGCAGCCGCGCAGCTGCTGCGGCGGCGGTGCGAGGCGGGCATGGTTCGACGCGGCCTCGACCGTGACCGAAGGGCGCTCGACCGGCTGGACGAAGAACTCAAGGTGATCTCCGCGCTGGACTATGACTCGTATTTCCTCGCCGTCGGCCAGGTCGTGGCCGACATCCGGGCAAAGGGCATCCGGGTCGCGGCCCGCGGCTCCGGCGCCGGCTCGATGGTCTGCCACGCGCTGGACATCGCCACCGCCAACCCGCTCGATCACCGTCTTCTGTTCGAGCGCTTCCTCAGCGTGCGCCGGGCCTCGCTGCCCGACATCGACATCGACGTGGAATCCGCCCGACGGCTGGAGTGCTACGACACGATCTTCGACCGGTTCGGCAAGGAACGGGTCGCCGTCACCGCGATGCCCGAGACCTACCGTGCCCGCCGGGCATTGCGTGACACCGGCCTGGCCCTCGGCATCGCACCCGCGGACGTAGACCGGATCGCCAAGAGCTTCCCGCACCTCCGCGCTGCCGACATCACCGGCGCCCTCGCCGAACTGCCCGAACTGCGCCAACTGGCTGCCGAGGCGCACCGCTACGGTTCGCTGTGGGAGCTCGCCGAAGGCCTCGACTCCCTGGTCCACGGCATGGCCATGCACCCCTGCGGCGTGGTCATCAGCGACGCCACCCTCCTGGACCGACTGCCGGTGCAACCCACCCCACAGGGCGATTACCCCATGGCCATGGCCGCGAAGGAGGAGATCGAGGCGCTGGGCAATATCAAACTGGACGTCTTGGGCGTCCGGATGTTGTCCTCAATGACTCATGCGATCACCGAGATCGAACGGGTGACCGGCAACCGCATCGATCTGGACGACCCGAAGCAGGTGCCGCTCGATGACGTCTTCGCATTCAAGCTCATCCAGGACAGCCGGACCCTGGGCCTGTTCCAGCTGGAGTCGCCCGGCCAGCAAGACCTGCTGTCCCGGCTGCAGCCGCGCAACCCGCAGGACGTCATCGCCGACATCAGCCTCTTCCGCCCCGGCCCGGTTGCCGGCGGCATGCCCGAGCGCTACATCGCCGCCCGCCATGGCGGCACACCGTCGTACGCCCATCCGGACCTGGAGCCGGTGCTCGCCGACACCTATGGCGTGACCATCTGGCACGAGCAGATCATCGAGACCCTGTCGGTCATGACCGGCTGCGACTACGCGCTGGCGGAGATCGCCCGGCGAGCGCTCGGCGACAAGGAGCGGCTGCCGCAGATCAGGGAGTGGTTCCACGGCCTGGCACGCACGCGTGGCTACAGTGCGGCGGTCCGGGACGAGGTCTGGAAGACCGTCGAGGCCTTCGGCGCCTACGGCTTCTGCCGGGCGCATGCGGTCGCCTTCGCTGTACCGGCTCTGCAGAGCGCCTGGCTCAAGGCGCACTACCCGGCGTTCCTGCTGGCAGGCCTCCTGGAACACGACCCCGGTATGTGGCCCAAGCGGGTCCTGGTCGCCGACGCCCGCCGGGGCGGCGTACAGATCCTGCCCGTCGACATCAACCGTTCCCAGGCGAAGCACACCGTGGAGAAGACCGACGGAGACCAGTGGGGCGTGCGGCTCGCGCTGTCCGCGGTGCACGGCATCAGCGAGGAGGAGTGTGCTCGGATCGAAGAGGGGCAGCTATACGGATCGCTGTCGGACTTCTGGCAGCGGGCACGCCCCAGCAGACCGGTCGCCGAACGCCTCGCCGAGGTCGGTGCCCTGAACTGCCTCCACGACGGCCGCCTCACTCGGCGTGATCTTCTGCTCCAGATCGCCGAGTTGCACCGGCAGTCCCGCACCCGTTCTGCGCACGAGGGGCAACTGCCCATCGACGCGAACGCTGTTGGCGGAGCGGAGCCGAGCGGCCTGCCAGAGATGACCGGACGCGAAGCCCTGAGCGCGGAATTGAGCACCCTGGGCATCGACGTCTCCAAGCACCTGATGGAGCACCACCACCGCCTCCTGCGGGAGATCGGCGCGACCGACGCGGCACACCTGGCCAGCTTGCGCGCCGGGCAGCAGGTTCTCGTCGCCGGTGTACGGGCCTCCACCCAGACCCCGCCGATCGCCAGCGGCCGGCGCGTCATCTTCGTCACCCTGGAGGACGGCTCCGGCCTGGTCGACCTGGCCTTCTTCGAGGACTCCCATCCCGCCTGCGCGCACACCGTCTTCCACAGCGGGCTGCTGCTGGTGCGTGGCGCGGTCCAGGTGCGCGGCACCCGCCGTACCGTCGTCGGCACCATGGCTTGGGACCTGGACGAGATCGCCGCCGCCCGCCGCGACAACGGCCCCGAGGCCGCCCTCGCCCTCCTCGGCGAGAGCCGCCCGCACCCGACCCCCGCCCAGCCGCAGCGCACCTTGGCCAACGGCACCACCGGCGCCCGCCTCCACCCCTACGCCGACCTCCAGCCCGCAGGCACCCGCTCCGCCGACCTGAAGAAGTTCGGCCACCGCAGCCCCGGGAGCGCGGGATGAACGGGATGACCACGCGGCAGCGCCACATTGCCCACCTTTACCTGCACGCCGTGCTGACCGGGGATCAGTACGCCGATGTAATCGAACTGATGTCTGGCGTCACGCCTCATGTCCAGGCCGTCCCGCCCAACGCCGTGCAATTGGACCTGACATCGGCGCTCCGGTACTTCGATCTGTCTCCCTACAACGTGGTCCAGTTGGCGAAGATCAGGCTGAAGGCGCTGTACGGCATTGACAGCAGCGCCGGGCTCGCGGGCAACCGCATGCTGGCGGCCATGGCCGCCGACGCCTCTGCACCGGGAGACACCACCTGTGTTCCGATGGGTCAAGCGGCCGACTGGTTGTATCCGCGGCTGGTCACTGCCCTGCCCGGGATCGGCCGCACCACAGCGGAGACGCTACGCAGATACGGCCTGCACACCATCGGGCAGGTCGTCGATCTGCCCGCCGGAACCCTGCAGCGACTGCTCGGCGCAGGTCCCGCCCGGCTGCTGGTCGAGCGCGCCCGTGGACACGACCCACGCCTGGTCACCCCGGGGGAACCTGCGGCGCATCTGGTCGCTGACCTGGCGCTGGAGCGGGACTGTCTCGACCCGGCACAGCATCACCGAGCAGTCCTGGGGCTCGCCGACCAGATAGGCCAACGCCTGCGCGGCGAACGCCGGATCACCAGTCGGCTCACCCTCACCGTGCGGTACGCCGACAGCAGTTCCACCACACGTACGCGCACGCTGCCGGAACCCACCAACCACTCACCCGCCCTTGCGGCAACCGCCCTGGGTTTGCTGAACGCCCTTGGGCTGCAGCGGGCGAGAGTTCGCGCCTTCGTGATCCGTGCCGACGCACTGCTGCCGGCCGACAGCGCCTACCACCAACTCTCCATGGATCCGGGCGACGATCGCGCCCGCGTGGCCGAAGCCGCCGCCGACCGCGCCCGCCGCCGCTTTGGACCCGGGGCCATCCGCCCAGCGACTCTGGCGGACTGACTGCTGCGCACCTCGCCGGGGGTTCGATGCTGTTGCACCCCGGCCGCCACGCGGACCGACTGGGTGTCGATGATCACCAGGGACGGGTCCTCTAATCGTCTGGACCGCTCCCGCACCTGGCAGCGCAGGATCTCCTGGATCCGCTGGTCAAGGCCATCCTGGCGCCACAGGGTGAAGTAGTAGAACACCGCCGACCAGGCTGGGAGGGCGTGCGGCAGGAGCCGCCACTGACAGCCCGTCCGGTTCTGGTAGAGCAGCGCGTTCACTACCTCACGCAGGCCGCAGGATCCCGGGTCCCCCGGTAGCCGACCGCGCACCCGCTCCTGCTTCCACGCGGTGACCAGCGGCTCGATCAACGCCCACAGCCCGTCGGACAGGTTCCTCGCCAAGAAGCACCTGCGCACCAGGAAGTTCGGCTGGGCGGTTGTTGCCTTCGCCGCCGAGGACTCCCTGGGACTGATCGCCCTGCACGGAACCGTTGTTGCACCCAGACCGTTTCGGGACTGGCGAGGTGGGCCGAATGCCGGTGGTGAACGGCGTCGGTGAGCCGTGTGCGGGAGAACCGCACGCACTCCGCCACCGCGCCAGTCCCCGCCCCTACATGAAGCGGACTGTCCGAGGTTTGACCAAAACGCGGGAAGTGCTCCTGATCTGCAACGATAGGACTTGCTGAGGGTCCCGTTGGTTGCGAGGAGAGAAGCACTTCTCAGGTGAAGTAGCGTATCGGGTCGTACCCGCCTGTCCGTGTCGAGGGCGGCGGCCGCGGGGTGGTCTCCCAGGCCGGCTCCGTCCTGCTGGTGGAGACGATCCGCAAGACCGGCCTTGATCAGGCGATATCCGCCGCGCTCGCTCCGTGGCGCAAGCACCGGACCTTCCACGACCCGAGGAAGGTCCTCCTGGACGTCGCCCTCGCGGTCGCGCTGGGCGCGGACTGCCTGGCCGGCGTCGGCATGCTGCGGGCGGAGCCGGGCGTGTTCAGGGCCGATGGCCTCCGCCTGACGGTCTCCCGCCTGATCGGCAGTCGGCCGCAGGAGGGATGCGGGTTCTGGCCGCGCTCCGTACGGCCCGAGCCGAAGTACGCGAACACGTCTGGAGGTTGGCCGGTGACGCGGCGCCGGACTTAGTCGGACAGGTGATCGCGGACATCGATGGGGTCCTCGTCCTGGCGCACTCCGAGAAGCAGGACGCCGCTGCGATGGTCGGTCTGGAACGCGCGCCCGGTGCCGGGCTAGGGTCGCCCACGCTCAGTGGCGCGTCCTGGCCCGGCGATGCGCCCGAAGGCGCACGGAGGAGTCGCTCAGCCGACACACTCGCCCGGTGTTGGCAGCCAACGCCGGATCGGCTTCTTCGCCGCCGCCGCGCCAATGTGGTGCGCGCCTCGCCGTCGTGGGTGACGCGTTCCCACGCAGATCGCTTGACGGGCTCGCGCAGTCGCCACCGCGCGTCATGTGCGTGCTTCCGCCAGGCGTGCGGCTGGAGGATCACCCCCGGGGCTCACGAACGTGGTCCTCCCGCTCGAAGACCACGAAGCTCATGGGGGTTCCGGCGGAGAGAACGTCGATAATCGCAAGCCCGTAGTGCTCCGCACAGGTCGCATTGGTGATCGCCACAGTGTGTCCGGTGTCAGCGACGGCACGGCGACACGCAACGCTGTTCGACGTTACCGGCTCGGCCTTCACGTGGTCCGCGAGGGACAGCGAGGCCAGCAACCGGACGGTGGCCGGATGGTGGTAGATCTTCGAAAAGCCGGTGGGCCGTTGAGCGTTCCGCGACGGAACAGCCAGCACCATGTCCGGCAGCGGCGCAACGAAGGCCTCGACCGCCCGCAGAGCGGGGTCGAAGAAGAACCGTCGGATCTCAGGGTAGGCACCGGCCACCAGAAGCGCATCGTGGTGGCCCGCTTTCACTCTCTCTGCGGCCTTCTCGAAGGTCGGGTAGCCCAGCAACGTACTTGCTCGGCCTTGGGCGGCCCACTCCATTCCCACCGTCACACAGCACGTGAGGCCGGCAGGGTCGTCTGCCAGCGTGGCGGCAGAACGGGACCGAAGAGCGTGATCGAACTCTGCGCGAAAAGCAGGCTTAAGATCATTCATTGTTTTCAGTTCCATGAAGAATAAATTCACCGTCCTCAGAGGAATGCTCTCCGTGAAACGAGCGGAGCGCGTCGCGGCCACGAGAAAACCAGTCTTCATGCACCGTGATGCGCTGGGTCTCTGCGATCACCACTCAAAATCCGTAATCACCCAGGTGGAGAATTCTTGCCACTCTGCCACGCCACGCCGATGCACTGGGTGATAAAGGTAAGTTTCTACGTCCGCCTGATTCTTGAAGCCGCCGATGATGGCATAGTCATATGCAATCTCTCGTTGAGCCAGATTGCGCCCGCATTCCCATTCAAGAATCTCTGGTATTTCGTTCGGAAGGGCCCGGACGTTCGCTTCTGCTTCGAGGAATCTCGGGTCGTCCCAGCTTACGCCGACGTCAAACTTGAACAGAACGACATGTCGAATCACTGCTTCTCCATCTTGAATGCGTTTTCATGGAAACTTCGGAAATGCCGCCACATTTACCCGTAGCTTCAGGAAGACCGGGTGGACTCTGGGTGCGGTAGAAGGGAAGGCGGACGCCCGGGTTCCATTTCAGCGGGAGGGGCACTGCTCCAGGTTATGGTTGTAGTGGACCTTCAAGCGGCGGACTTGCGGTGGTTGACATTACCCGACAACGCCAGCTAGCGTCAGGGAAAATTCGGTTGACTACTGTATGAGCTAATGTCCGTTTCGCGCTACATGGATCTGCTATGCGGAGACTGTGGATGTGGGTGGTCGGAGCGCATTTCCCTTTCGATCCCTAGCTGTGGACCGTCTGCAGTGCACCTGGGGGGCAGTGCCGCAGGCGCCACTTTGCGTCTTTGGCGGTAGCACCTCCTCATTTTCGCAATCGGCGCACGGCAGTGTCTAAGGATTTCCCCCAGCCTTGCTCAGGCGACTGCGAGCACATGGAGATCCCCTGGCTGGCAACTCGGTCATTAAAACCTGCTCGCGTCATCCGTGGGGGAGCGCTCAGCTCACTCCAGAATATTAGCGAGGATATAATGAAGATCGCCGATTTGAACCTCGTCCCGAGTGAGGAACAGAGCCAGCTCATTGCGCTGAGCAGGGGAGGTACTCTGCCTTTTCCTGCGGAGAAGACTGCTGCCGATCTCTTCCGGGAAAGGGCAGCAGAATCGCCTGGTAACCGGGCTGTCGTGTTCGGGGAGGAGCATCTCACCTACCAGCAGCTGGACGAATGGTCGGATCGGGTTGCCTGCGATCTCATTGAAGAGTACGGAATTTCCACGGATAGCGTTGTTGCGTTGTGCTTCGGTCGTAGCATTGAGATGATCGTCGCAATACTCGCCGTGTGGAAGGCCGGTGGTTCCTACGCCCCCATGGAACCGGACATCCCCGATGATCGAGTGCGGTACATCCTGGAGGACACTGCCGCGCGGATAGTCCTCTGCTGCGAGGGGCAGCTGAACCGGGTGTCCGATCTTTGCGCAGAAAGTGAAAACAGGGCGGCCAGAGTCCTCGACGGCGAGTGGGGGCGCCAAGGACGCCGGCGGGATCACCCGGTGGCGCGGAATGCCGAGACTACCGCTGGCAGTCTGGCTTATGTCATCTACACCTCAGGGACGACCGGGTTGCCCAAGGGGGTGGCAATCGAGCACCGATCCGTTGTAAACCATGTGTCGGTAAGCGCGGCCCGATACGGCATGGCGGGTTCGGGAGAGGAGGTGCTGCTCCAACTGCTCAGCTACGCCTTCGACGGCGGCGTGTACCCGATGGTTCTTGCCCTGCTGACCGGAAACACGCTGGTCCTGACCCCGGATCAACTCTGGCTGTACGGCGACCGCTTCACGGACTACCTCAAAACTCATGGCGTCACCCATGTGAACGGGACGCCTACTCTTTTCCAGCATGCTGGCATAGGTGCAGTACCCACGCTGAAGCGCCTGGTGGTCGGGGCTGAAGTGCTTGATGCCGCGTGCCTCAACGAGATGACCCGTGTCAACAAGGTTCCCGTCTTCAACGAGTACGGACCGACGGAAGCCACGGTGTCGACCGTTTCGCAGCAGGTGCGGAAATTCGATCTTGCCATTGGTCGGCCCCATGACAATGCGCAGGTCCTGGTGCTTGACGACGCAATGCGGCCGGTTCCAGTGGGTGCGGTGGGTGAGATCTTCCTCGCTGGACCAGGCGTAGCTCGCGGCTATTTGAATCAACCACAGCTTACAGCGGAAAAGTTCATTCCAAATCCTTTCCAGACTGACGCCGACAAGGCAGACCTCTCGCATGGCCCCGGGGGGGCTTATAGCCGCCTGTACCGCACTGGGGATCTCGCTCGATGGCGTTCAGATGGAGTCCTTGACTATGTGGGACGTAACGATTCTCAAATAAAGATTCGCGGATTCCGGGTAGAAGTCGCCGAGGTCGAGTCGGTGATCAGCTCGTACCCCGGGGTAATGGACAGCGTGGTGCTGCCCATTTGGTCCGCCGCGCGAGATGCCGAGGAGGGAGGTGTTACTGCTCTCGTCGGCTACTACGTTGCCGACACGGCACTGGTCGAACGGGAGATGCTGCGGCACCTGGAATGCAAGCTGCCGTCCTACATGGTTCCCGGTGCGCTGATCCACATCACTGAACTGCCGGTGACGACGAATGGAAAGTTGGACACCCAAGCACTGCGTGCCCTTCAACCAGCCAGTAAGAGCGATGACGCAAACATCGGCACAGAATTGGAAGTCCGCATACAGTCCATTGCGGCAGAGATCATCGGGGTCGCACCGGAGGCGATTGGTTTGGAGGACGATCTTTTCCAGCTCGGTCTCAACAGTATTCTGGCGGTCAAGCTGATCACCCGCCTCGAGTCAGATCTGCAGAGCGAGATCGGGGTCGCCGCCCTTTTCTCGTATCCGTCGGTCGCGGAACTCGCGGCAAGCCCGGAGGTGGCCGACGCGGCTTCTCTCACCTGAACGTTCACAGCACGGGGTGTAGAGCGAACGGGGCGTCCGCCGGCTGAAGAGCCGGCAACGACTTCACACTGATGTCGAGTTGACGATTGCGACGCGTGACGGCGAGGCTCCTGGCAGGCGTGGACGACTCTGGTCAAGAAGTCAAGGAATCGTCTGCCAGGAGCCTCGTGGGCTCCGACCCGTCCGTGATCGTTCCGAGCAGCAGCCTACGAAACAACTGTTGACCGTGTCCTATGTGGTGACGCGGATGACGGTAGTTGCGGGGGCGTTCGTAGCGGTGGTTGAGTCGGCGGTAGCCGGTCAGCCAGGACATGGTTCGTGGGTGTTTGCGGCGGAGACGCCGACGACGAGGGGTAGTCCGTTCGCGTCCGACAGGACGTGCATTTTGGAACCCGGTTTGCCCGGGTCCCACGGGGCTCGGACCTGTGAGTTCACCCCCTTTTTCGCCCTCACCCACATCAGGCGTGTCCTGCGTACCACCGCCCTGCGGACGCGTCTTCGACAGAGGGATTAGCGGCTCGGTGATCTCCCACAGCCCGTCCGGAACAATCCAACTCCACGTACCCAGCCCCATGAACAGCCCAACGGCCGCCTCACCACAAAGGACACGGGCTAAATACTCAGGCGGTGCTTGATTTGAGCAAAGTACGGAATGTGCTGGTAGTCCTTCACCTCTGAATCGAAGACAGTGTAGGCGTCCGTGAGCCCGAGGAGCCTCTCCTTCACCGCTTCGACCGGCTCCGAGTGGATGCGGCTTTCAATGCTCTCAATTTCTCCGATGAAGGCCGCGAGTACTGCGGGTAGATCGGGAGTGAGACCGATCCTGCCCTCTACGAGGCGAATACCACCGTGCTCCGAGAGATAGTTGAAGAGCAGTTGCGAGGCGACTGCGTCGTAATTGGGGCGCGGAATTCCTTCGACAGCGTACCGCAGAAGCCGCTCTGCGAGAATGAATTCGTAGGCCAAAACGGCCTCTTCGCGAGGCAGATCCTCGTCATTCAGGCAGACGAGCATCCCGGATACGTCGACCCGTAGCTCTTCCAGACCTGCCAGAGGTTTCGCCTTCTTCGATGAGAGGAAGTTCGGAATAGGCATGTCTCCCTGCCGGTGATGGTACTCGTGCAGCCGGACCCACCAGGCAGCCGCCTGCTCAACTTTCTTGTCGGAAGCTCCCTGGATCACGGGAAAGCTACCCAGCACCATGACTGCGTCGATCATTTTCCGGGTGATCCGATTGTGCCGCTCAACAAACTTGTCGATGAAGTAGAAGATAAGGTCGTCAGGCTCTTGGATTCCGTCGATGTGATTCTCCGGAAAGAGAGCAACCACGACCCTGGAACGGAACCCGGCGGTTGAACCAACGATGCTGACAGGCATGGTGTTGCTTGCATACCGGTCCGCCAGGTGAGGATCCGTTTCCAGGGCCTCGTAAGCCAGGAAGTCCAGGCTCAACTTGGGAAAGTAAGATGCATCGAAAAGTGAAAAAATGTGGTTGTCCCGACGCGTGTTGATGTGCGCCTTGACGGCTTCGAGGCGACTTCCTTCCCGAAAGGATCGCGCATCCTCGAGAAAAGCCTGCACAGCGGCGAGACGGTACAGCGAGGGGCTGCGCTCAATTTCTTTGACGATCCTCTTGAGATTCTCTTCATCACGAAGTTCGGAGCGCCCTGGAAGCGTATTCCGGATTTCGTGAACTGCCGCAACTATCTCGTCCATTTTATCCACTCCGTGACAATTTGAATGATTACCGGGACCCAGTCGGCACCGACTCCTGGCCGGCTCAGGATTCAAGAGCAAGGGAGATGAGATCCCGCTCCATCGCTGTAAGGAGAGCACACATCTCATCAAGACTGAAAGTTGAGGAGTTTGCGAACATAGAGATGCCGAGGTGCGAATCGGTCTCCATGAACTGAATCAGGAAATGCCAGATTCGCATGTCCATCGAATCCTCCTCCTCTAGTTGCGAGGAATTTCTGAGCTTGAATATCTCCTTAGCTGTCAATATATCCTGGATCCGTTTACGCGGCTCACGGATATAGTTTGCATGGTAGAGAAAACTATCAGGGTCGAACCCGCGCCGGACGGCGATCTCCTGCTCGATGGAGTTACGCTCGGCAGGGTCGTATGCCCCATTGAGCAGCGAAAGGAATACCTCTCGGTTCGCTGCTCCACTGCCTATGGCATTGCCTTCCTTCCCTCTGTCGAAGAACGCTATACCACGCTGAGCCAGAACTCCGATGTATGAGTCCGTCTCTGGCCTTGTTCTGTTCGATGACATCACCGGCAGGGGGCACTGAGGGGAGTCGAAATGGCTGCACAACCGGTGAGCCAAGGTTTTGAAATACACTGCGGACCGAATACTCTTGTGGTGTTGAACGAAGCGGTCGACGGCGTGGAGAGCGGCAGGTGAGTTCAATGTCATTCTGAGGGTTTTCGAGCTCCTCTTACCGGAGAGAGGCAAAAGGGGCGTCGAGACGCGGGAAAGGCGGTCCTCCCAGTGCTTAAGGCTTTTGGCGCCGGCCCGCCGGCCCTCCTCGGAGCCCTCGTAGGCGGCTTGGTCCAGTGGCTGCAGGCTCAGCGGCTCCAGCACACTCTGCTGCACGTGCCCCAGGTAGCGTTGCCTCAGCAGAGTGCCACCCGTCGCGTCCGACACAATGGGGCTCGAGATGAGAAACGCCTTGTCTAGCCGTCCCCGGTGGGTGAACAGGACCGCCCGCACGGGAGGGGCCGAGGCGTGGTCCAGACGCCTGGGCAGGAGCTCACCGATCACCTCGCCCGCTTCCTCGCCGGCTTCGCACAGATCAACCCGCATCCGGTAGCCGGATCGCACGGTCTGCCTCGGCTCTCCGCTCTCGTCGGAGTAAGTCGTCCTGAGCGTCTCGCATTCCTCCATCAGCCGGGCCAACGCGGTCAGTCCGGTGGGCACGCTCACTCCCGTCGGCACAGGCAACTCCAAAAGAGTATTGAGATTTCCCTGACGGTCCGCCAAGCCAGCGAGGGCGTCCCATTTGTCGCGTTGCGCCCAGGTGAGCGCAGCTGAAGAATCTCCCCTTGCTCCCTTGATGTGGATTTCTTCGACACGCATGGACATAAGCCTGGTCTTTCTCTTTCGAAGGAGAGTGGGACACCGACGGACCGAGGTCGCGCGAACGGCAGTGAAATGCTCCGCGCCCGACGTCTGTCATGGCGTCATTCAGGTTTGATTCCCTCACAGATGGCCGTCGAGAAATCTTCGAAGCTCCCCGAGCCAAGCAGCTCAGCCAGATCGATCTCCTGCGCCAGGATTTCTTCCAGCCGGGTCGCCAGTTTCACCGCAGTGAGGGAGTCTCCGCCGAGGTCGAAGAAGTTGTCCGTAGCCTTGACCTGTGTACCGAAGGCTTCGCTCGCTACGCGGAGCACCACCGAAAGGTTTTCTGCGGCTTCCATGTCTATCTTCTCTCAATGTGTTGTGATCGCCGACGGGAATCGACGCACGCAGCGGAAAGGCGATGAGTCTCGTCAGATTACGCGCCACATCCAATCATGACGGTCCGCTACCTTGCCGTACTGAATGGCGAGAAGGTGTTCACGCAGCGCCACGGTCCGTTTCCCCGGAGTGCCCTCACCCATCACAAAACTGTAGTTCTCCCCCTTGAATCCGACGACCGGGGTAATCGCTGCAGCAGTACCCGAGGCGAACGCCTCGGTGAAGCTTCCCTCAGCCACCCCGGAGCGCAGCTCATCGAGAGAAATAGACCGCTCAGCGGGAATCAGTCCGAATTCCGGCGCCAGGGTGAGTACGGAATCACGGGTAACTCCTCCCAGAATTGTCCCGAGCTTGGGAGTGACCAGGTAGCCGTCCGAGGTGACGAAGAAGAGATTCATCGTGCCGGCCTCGTCCACGTTCCCGCTTCCTCCGACGCCGTCCAGGTACACGACCTGATCACAGCCATGCTGCTTGGCCTCGAGTTGCGCGGCAACGCCCGCGGCGTAATTTCCTCCACATTTCACTTCACCCGTGCCGCCCAATGTGGAGCGGGTATAGCGGCTAGTGACCCACAGCTGCACTCCCTGCTGGCCGGAGGCGAACAGAGAGCCGGCCGGGCAGGCTATGACGGAATAGATGGCGCGTTCAGCAGGTCGAACGCCCAGGAACTCGCCCGCAGCGAACATGAAAGGTCGGAGATAAAGGCTCCCGTCTCCCGTGGTGGTTGGAACCCACGGCTCGTCCGCGCGCAGGAGCGCTTCGACACTTGCGATGAATTCCTCTTCCGGCAGTGGAGGAAGCGCCAGACGCTCTGCGGAGCGCGCGAACCGCCGAGCGTTGAACATCGGCCGGAAGAGGAAGACTCCGCCGTCTCCGTGCCGGTACGCCTTTAACCCTTCGAAGATCTCCTGCGCGTAGTGCAGCGCGGCCGTGCCCGGGTGCAGAGTGAAAGATTCGAGTGGACTGATCCGACGCTCGTGCCAGTTCTTCTCGGGCGTCCACACCGCTGTTGCCATATGGTCAGTGAAGTGCCGACCGAACTCCGGCGATGCGAGAATGTCGTGGCGATCCGCGTCAGGCAGGGGAGCCGTGGAGCGGGTGAGAGGGTAGTGGGGAGTCATGGACTGCTCACCTCCACAGGTCCAGGGTCGGCTCGGCCGGCTTCACTTCGCCCTCGCAATCTGCGTCAGGATGGATTGGTAGGTGGCCGCAAAGCCCTCGATCGTGCCCTGATCGAACAAAGAGGTGGCATAGATGATGGTTCCCGCCAGTGACTCACCCGCATCGTTCACGACCAAGCCGAGATCGAACTTGGACATGACGTCCGACTCGTTCTCGGACGAGTGTCCGTCCGGGGTGTGGGTCCGCAGCAGCGAGGCAGCACGGGACTCTTCCTCGGTTTTCCGGTCAGCTTCCCTTTCTGCAAACGAGTTGACGTCGAACCAGATCTGGAAGAGCGGATGGCGCGAAGGGTCCGCGGGCAGTTTCAGCTCGGCGACGAGTCGCTCGAAGGGCAGTTCCTGGTGCTCTTGAGCCTCGACCACGCGCGCACCGACTTTTCTGATCAGCGCCTCCACTTCGTCTTCGGCATCGATGTCGAAGTCAAGTGCGAGCGAGTTGATGAAGCAGCCGATGAGTTCGTGCGTCTGGCGGTGCGTCCGGTTGGCGACGGGGACGCCGACGAGCAGGTCGGAACGACCGGTGTACGCCTGGAGCGTCAGGAAGTAGGCGGAGAGCAGCACGCTAAACAGTCCGGCTTCGGTCTTCCGCGCCAGTCGCCGCACCGCCAACGACGTCTGCGGGTCGAGCTCGAACATCACTCGATGACCGCGGTGGTCCATCCTGGGTGGGCGGGGCCGGTCAGTGGGCAGATCAAGCCGCCGCCGTCCTTGCAGCCGTCCCTTCCAGTGGCCGAGCAACTCGGTGAGGCGCGCACCATCGATGCGCTCACGTTCCCAGGCGGCATAGTCCTTGTACTGGATGGACGGCTCGGACAGCTCCACCGCTCCTTCGTACAGCCGCTCGAGCTCTTCCAGCAACAGGTCGGCGGACCACCCGTCGAACGCGATGTGGTGGACGAGTATGCCGACGAACGTGCGGTGTCGTGCGCCCTCGCCCGCCTGCTGCTGGTAGAAGGTGACGCGCAGAGGTGCCTCGTTCGCCAAGTCGAATGCGTAAGCACCTTCCGCACCGAAGCGTGTGGCCAGGTCGTCCTCGTCCGTCACCGTAAGGTGCCGGATGTCGAGCGGTGCCGTCTCGGGGGTGAGCACCGCTTGGTACAGGTCGCCGTCGGGCCGCTGACGAATGACCGTTCGCAGCGCCTCATGGCGCCGGCTCACTTCGCGGAAGCATCGCTCGAGCACGCTTGTGTCGACGTCTGGCACGACCTCGTAGCACAAGTGGATGTTGTACGCGGTTGTTCCGTTCTCGTACCGGTTGAGGAACCAGTGGCGTTCTTGCGCGAACGACACCACCTGCTCGGACTCCGAATCCACCGCGAGACGCGGAATGGCCGCCGTCCCAGCTGACGTCAATGTCAGGCAGTCGACCAAGCCCGCGACGGAGCGGTGCCGGAAGACGGACGCGATGTTGACTTCGGTGCCGAGTTCAGTGCTCAGCCGGCTCGCCAACTTGATCGAAAGGATGCTGTTGCCACCCAGTTGGAAGAAGTCGTCGTGCACGCTGATCTGTTCGGAATCGGCATCCAGTACCTCGGCCAGCACCCGGCGAGCCACCGCTTCGCGGTCGTTGCGCGGTGCGACCAGCTCACGGGCGGAACTGAGCTGTGGCGCGGGCAGGGAGGCGGTATCGAGCTTTCCGCTGATCTTGCGTGGAAGTGCGTCGACCTGGACCAGGGCTGCGGGGACCATGTAGGTCGGCAGCTTCGCCTGCAGCTGCTCGAACAGCGTGTCAGGAGCAGTTCCGGAGTCAGCCACGTAGTAGCCGACCAGATGACTCTGCTCACCGTCGGCGCCGGCCTTTCGGACGACGACGGCACACTGGCGCACCCCCGAGACCTTGGACATGACGGCCTCGATCTCCCCCAACTCGATCCGGTGGCCGCGGATCTTGACCTGGAAGTCATTGCGCCCGACGAAACGCAGGGTGTGGTTCGGTGCCCAGCGAACGAGGTCTCCGCTCCTGTACAATCGTGCGTTCGACTCCGCGTCGCGACCAGTGGCGAAAGGATTGGCGATGAACTTGCGAGCCGTCAGGTCCGGGAGGTTGAGGAGCTCCGCCGCGAGGCCCGCGCCGCCGATGTGCAACTCCCCGACCGCTCCCATCGGCAGCAGCCGCTGCTGGGCGTCGAGGACGTATCCTGCGACGTCCGGAATCAGCGAGCCGATGTCAGTCGAACCCTGGTCCGCTTCGCCGTAGATCTTGTAACAGGTGAAGACCGTCGTCTCCGTGGTGCCGTATCCCATGGCCAGCTGCGGACGGTCGTAGCCGTACTGCTCGAACCACCCCGCCAGCAGCGAAACGTTCAGCGGTTCGCCTCCGAAGAACACGTACCTCAGGTCGTCCACACGGTGGCGATCGTCCTTGCCAAGGGCGACGTTGACGAATTGATAGAACGCGGTTGGAGTCTGGCAGAGCATGGTGACGCGCTCCTTGCGGCACAGCGCGTAGTATTCCTCCGGGTCACGCGTCTGCTCGAACGTCGGCACCACGAGTCGGCCGCCGTACAGAAAGGCGCCCCACATTTCCCACACCGTGAAATCGAATACGTAGTTGTGGAAGAGAGTCCACACGTCGTCCTCGCGGATGTGGTAGATCCCCTCAAGCGCGGTGAACAGACGCGCGACGTTGGCGTGAGTCTGCGGCACGCCCTTCGGATTGCCCGTGGTGCCTGAGGTGTAGAGGATGTACGCGAGGTCACCCGGTGCGGCCTCAGTCTCCGGGTCCGTCTCCGGCATTGTGCGGAGTGTTTCTTGCGCACACGGATCATCGACTGCGATGACCTCGATGTTCTCCAGCCGCACATCGTGTTGTCCGGCTTGGGCCAGAATTCGGGTGAAACGCTCGACGTATCGACGCTGCGTGAGGACCGTACGTGTTCCCGCGTCGGCGAGCATGAAGCCGATGCGATCGTCGGGATAGGCCGGGTCGACCGGCAGGTAGCCGCCGCCCGCCTTGAGCGTGGCCAGGATCGAGACGACGACGTCCACTCCACGATCCAGGCAGAGCATGACGACCGTGTTCGGCGCGCACTCGGTGCTGCGGATGAGGTGATGAGCGAGCTGGTTGGCCTCCGTGTTGAGATTCCCGTACGTGAGCCGGCGCTCTTGTCCCACCAGAGCGACGCGATCGGGTGAGCGCCGGGCGTGCGTCTCCACCGATCGGTGCAAGAGCGTCCCCGAATCGAACTGGCGCCGGGGGGCGCTCCACTGCTCCGCCATCTCACGGTGCCGCTCTGCGTCCAGGTACACCAGATCAGAGATCGCGGTGTCCTGCTGCTCGGACTCGGTTCCGGCCAGATCGGCGAATTGACGGAGGATGGTGAGGAACGTCCGGCCGAAACTGTCGGCAGTCGCGCGGTCGAAGAGGCTCGTCGCGTAGTTAATGTCGACCTGGAGGGATTCCAGCGAGTCATCGATCAACGTACCCAGATCGAATCTGGCAGCTGTGTAAAGCTCCGTGGTCTCCGGAGCCGTGCGCAGGATCGGCTGCGAAGATCCGTCAGTGTCCCGTACCGGCGCGCCAAAACTCTGGACGCCGAAGGTGACCTGAAAGATCGGGTGCTGACTGACATCCCGCTCGACGTCGAGCAGCTCGAGCAATTGCTCGAACGGAAGCTCCTGGTGGCGGAGTGCGTCCAGCACCCCGCGAGCCGTGTCCCGGACGTAGTCCACGATCCGTGCTCGACCGTCGATGCGCGAGCGGAGGGGCAGCGTGTTGACGAAGAAGCCCACCAGGCCCGCCAGCTGGGGGTGGTCCCGGTTGGCTATCGGCGTGCCGACGACGATGTCGTCCTGACCGCTGAAGCAGCGCAAGGTGAGGAAGTGGGCGCTCAGCAGCAGACTGTACAGGCTGACACGCAGTTCCTCAGCAAGCTGCCGCAGCTTCCGCGATGTCTCCGCCCCGACCTCGAAGCGGGTGTTGGCTCCTTGATACTCCTTGCTGTCCGGGCGCGGCCGGTCCGGCACGAGAGCGAGGTTCTGATAGTCGTCGAGCTCCTGTTCCCAGAACGTCCGGAGCCGCTCGAGTCGCCGGCCGGTCAAGTAGGACCGCTGCCACACGGCGAAGTCCCGATACCGTAGCTGCGGTGCGGGCAGGCCCAGGAACGGATCGGTGTCGGGCACGGCGTGTGCGACGAGGTCGTACGCCACGACCAGGTCCTGTAGCAGCACGTCGATCGACCAGCCGTCGAACGCGGCGTGGTGGATGATGAACACCAGGCTGCGACCGACGCCCGGGATCTCGTAGAGGCGCACACGCAGGGGGCCCTCACCGGCAAGGTCGAAAACGCGCTCCAGATCACGACGGATCTCCGCACGCATCGCACCGCGGTCCGGCACGGACACCGCGTCGAACACGAACGGCGCTTCTTCCTCACCCAGAACGCACTGGTACGCAGCACCGTCCTTCGTCTGCCGCAACACGGTGCGCAGCACGTCGTGCCGGGCGACCACACCTCTGACGGCGGCTTCCAGCGTCCGGGTATCCACGGCGTCGGCGACGTCGAAGACGAACGGCAGGTTGTAGGCGCTGGTGCCGCCTTCGAAACGCTCGATGAACCACAGGCGCTCCTGGGCGAAGGACAGCTTCTGGTCCTCGGTCCGGGCGAAGGTCGCGACGGGGATGGCTACCCGGTCGCTGTGGAACGCGTCAAGATCGTCGACGAACTCACGAACCGTGCGGTGCGACAGGAGGTACGCCGGCGACGTCGACAGGCCCAGCTCACGCTCGGCGGCCGAGACCAGCTTGATGCTGAGGAGGCTCGTCCCACCGAGCTGAAAGAAGTCGTCGTCGATACCGACGTCGACCGGGTCCAGGCCGAGCACCCGCGCCACCAGTGCACACAGGTCGGCATCGGTACCGGACCGCGGCGGCACGTGTGCGCGGGCACCGCCGGCGCTCGGCCGGGGCAGTGCCGCACGATCGATCTTGCCGTTGATCGTCAGCGGCATGTTCCCGAGGCGGATGAACCTGCCCGGCACCATGTATCCGGGCAGTGAGCGCCGCAGATGCTCGTCGAGTTCTGCCGAGGAGTCCTCTCCGTCACCCACGTAGTAGCAGACCAGGGTCGGGGCTCCGAGCTCCAGGACGAGCACCACGCACTGTCGCACCGCCGGGTGGGCAGCGAGCGTGCCTTCGACCTCGCCCAGCTCGATCCGGTGTCCGCTGACCTTGACCTGGTCGTCGTTGCGTCCGATGAACTCCAACACGCCGGACGGCAGCAACCGGACGAGGTCCCCGGTGCGGTAGAGCCGGGTGGACCGTGCGTCACCGAGCGGAACGTCGGCGAAGCGTTCGGCGGTCAGCTCCTCCTTGTTGAGATAGCCGCGCGCCTGCCCGTCACCGCCGATGCAGAGTTCGCCGACCGCACCTACCGGCAGGTGCCGAAGCGCGCTGTCGAGGACGTGTACCGACTCCCCGGCGAGCGGCGTGCCGATGCTCACCGGGAGCCCCTGCAAACCATCGGCATGCCGGTACAGGCACGACGTGGACCAGATCGTCGTCTCCGTCGGCCCGTACACATTGACGAGGTCTATGGAACGCGCAAGCACCCGTTCGATCTGTTGCTTCGGCAGCCGCTCACCGCCCACCAGCAGCAACAGGTCATCCGGCACGTTGACCAGACGGTCGAGGATCACGCCGCAGACGCTCGGGGTCATCTGAACGAAATCGAGACCGGTGCAATCGAGCCTCATGGGAAGGTCCGGAGGCAGTGCGACGCTCCCACCGGTCGACAGCGGCAGGCCGAATTCCAGGCCGAAGATGTCAAAGACGTGGTTGGTGAGGCTGAGCGTGCTCACCGTCTCAAGACCAGCGAAATGACGGACCTTCATGGCCTCGATCGTCTGGGCGAAGGCCCGGTGCTCGATCATTACGCCCTTGGGGGCGCCCGTGGTTCCAGAGGTGTAGAGCACGTACATCAGCGCGTCCACCGGCGCATACGACTCGGGAGCGTCCGGGCTCGCCGCCGCCAGAGCGCTTCGGGTCTCCGGAGCGTCGAGGGCGAGCACGGTCGCGGGCCGGCCCGGTCCGCTCACCGCCCGAAGCCGGTCGTGGTGCTGACCGGTCGTGACGACCAGTCCGCTGCCCGTGTCCCGCATGATGTAGGAGAGACGTTCGTCCGGGTAGACCGGATCCGTCAGCACGTACGCAGCCCGGGCCTTGAGCACCGCCAGGATACTGACGATGAGCTCCGGCCCCTTGTCGAGGCAGAGCACGACGAGGTCTTGCGGCTGAACACCGCACGTGTCGGTGAGCAGGTCGGCCAGACGGTTGGCCTGCTCGTCCAGCGCGGCGTAGCTGAGGGTGGTCCCCTCGAAGACGACGGCGTCGCGGTCCGGGTATCCGCGTACCTGCTCCTCGAAGGCCTCCACAAACGTGCGGGCCTTCGGGAGTCGCTCGGTGGCGGGGTTCAGCACGGCGTCCAGCTCACCGCGCCGCGCCTCGGAGAGCAGGTCGACCTCTCGCCACGGGCGCTCTCCGTCGGCGAGCAACTCGTCCAGAAGGTGTCGCTGCATGTCGAGCATGTCCGCCATGTATCGGGCGTCGAACAACTCGGCCGCGTACACCAGGCGGAACTGGATGCTCCCGGAGTTCTCGGACACAATCACGGACAGCGGATAGTCCAACTTCTCGTAGTCCGCGCCCATGCGCGCTCCGAGTCGCGACTGCCAGCCGTCTGAACTGATCTTGGGCCAGTTCTCGTAGATGAAGAGCGTGTCAAACAGACGGTCGGCACCGCCGTGCAGGTCAGTCAGGTTGACCGTGCTGTGTGCGTTCAGCTCGTTGAGCCGCCGCTGCACCTCCCGGACTCCTTCGCGGACCGACTCCTCGCCGGTGCCGTGCGAAACGATGAGCGGCAGGGTGTTGATGAACAGGCCGACACTGGACTCGATGTCGTTGACCGGGATGCTCCGGCCCGACAGCACGCTGCCCGTGATCGTCCGTGTCGCCCCCGTGTAGCAGGCGAGAGTCTTATGCCACGCATACTGCATCAGCGCACTGAGAGTGACGGTGGAGTCCCGGGTGAACCGTTGCAGCATCGCCAACTGCTCGCCCGAGACCGTGAAACTCAGCTCTCGCATGTCCTGAACGCGGCGGGCCGCGCCGATGCTCAGTCCACTCTCACGCGCTTCCGGCCGGAGCAGCCCTTCCAGGTCCATACGCTCGTCATAGGAGGCAAGGTGATGCCGCCAGAACTCCGCGTGATCGTCACGGTGTTCCTGTAGGTGCTTCTGCCCGGCCGAGAAACTGCGATCAGGCGTCGTGTCGAGGGGCGCGCCGGCGAGGAGACGTTCGTACAACTCGTGAACCCGCCGCAGCAGAAGCGTATTGCTCCACCCGTCCAGGATCGAGTGGTGGTGGCTGAAGATGCAGAAGAACTCTGCCGGTCCCTGTTTGACGAGGTAGATCCGGAACAGAGGGCCGGAGCCGAGGTCGTAGGGCTCGCTGCGGTCCTGCCGGCGAAGGCCGCGCACCGCGGCCTCCGCCTCGTCGACCGACGCCTCCGAGAGGTCGACGTAACACCAGCGGAGTGCAGCCTCCGCATCGATGATCTGGACCACTTCCTCCTTCCAGCCGAAGCGCAAGCGCAGCGCGGGGAACTCGCGTTGCGCCCGAATCCACGCCTCCCGCATGGTGTCACCGTCGATCGGCGCGGCGTAGTCCCAGGTCATCTGCACCGTGTAGGCGTCGTCGTTCCGGCCGTGCGTGACGTTCTGATAGACGAACCCCTGCTGGAGGCTGTTCGCCAGGTAGACGCCCTGGATTTCTCGTTCAGCCTGGAGTTCGTCAAGGTAGTCGGCCGAGACGACTTGATCGACGTCCGAGGGGGTGAGATGGATGCTCGGGCTCGCGGACAGTTCCGCGGTGAGTTCGACCAAGCCCTGCTCGTACTGCCGGGCCAGGCGGTCGCCGACGTCCTGACCGAGCTTGTGCGCGATGGTGAGGGTGAAATAGCCGTCGGTGACCCAGCCGTTGATCCTCATGATGATGTTGTCGTGGTTGTCCGGATGCTCGGGTTCTCCGAAGGGCTCACGCGTCAACCGCCAACGTGCGCCGTCCGCCGTCGCGTGTTCGGCGTCCAGTCGCCCGAGGTAGTTGAAGTTGATCCGGGGTAGCCGGCTGTCGTGATAGCCGTACAGGGCACCGTAGCCGATGCCCTTCGCCGGAACGTCGCGCAAGGTCTCCTTGGTTTCACGTAGCGTCGCCAGTTGGTCGGTGCCCGTCCGAAGGCGGACCGGGAACATGGTGGTGAACCAGCCCACGGCCCGGCCCATGTCCAGTCCCGGATCTATTTCCTCCCGGCCGTGGCCTTCGAGGATGACGTGATTGACCGCCTCACCGGTCAAGTCCGTCAGGGCGTGGGCGAACGCGGCCAGCAGGACGTCGTTGATCTGCGTGCGATAGGACCGGTGGCAGTGCAACAGACGCTTGGTGTCGTCTCGATCGAGAGTCAGCCGGGACACCGTCATGGTGTCTTCGCTCTGGACGAGACGCTCCAGCGCCGCGGCTCCGGTCCTCTCGTAATCGGACTGGACCTCGGACCAGTAGCGGTCTTCCGAGGGATGCTGAGACGCGTACTGCCGCACTGCCGTGGTCCACTGCTGATAGGTGCTCCCCACGGGCGGAAGGCTCCACCCGTGGTACAGCGCCTCAAGGTCTTCCGCGAGAATCCGCCAGCTCATCGCGTCGACGATCAAGTGGTGGCAGGCGATGAACACGCGGGCGCTTCCGTCGACCAGTCCGTCCAGATAGCCGATCCGGTAAACGGGGCCGGCGTCCAGGTCGAAATCTGCCTGCCATTCGGTGAGCTGAGCGTGGAGATCCTGAATTTCGTCAACCGAGCACGTTACGAGTTCTGTCGGCTCGTGGTCCTCCGTATAGCACTGGACGACCTCGCCTGCGTCATTGTGCCGGTATCGCATACGAAATGCGTCGTGCCTCCTGCCGAGCTCCCGCACGCACTCCCGTAGCCGATCCACGTCCAGCTGGGGAGTAGCAATCAGGAACGCCTGGTTCCAGTGGTTCGGGCGGGCGAACTCGCTACGGAAGAACCACTCCTGGATGGGAAGCAACGGAACTTCTCCGTCGATCCGGTCCGTCTGAACGCCGTCGCCGTCGCCGTCGCCGTCGCCGTCGCCGTCGGCGGGACTCTGGAGCTCAGCAAGCTGATCGGCCAAGAACTTGCAGAACTGTTCCACTGTCGGGCGGGCCATCAAGTCCTGGACCGGAAGGTGGATGCCGAAGCGCCGGCGGAGCCGGCCTAGCAGTTGGATGGCGACAATGCTGTCGCCTCCCAGGAGGAAGAAGTCGTCCCGGACTCCCACCCTGTCGATGCCGAGCACCTGCTTCCAGATCTCGGCGGTGGCCTCCTCGAGTTCGTTGCGCGGGGCAGCGTACTCGTCGCCCATGTCCAGGCGGCGGCCGTCAGGAACGGGCAAGGACTTGCGATCGACCTTGCCGTTCAGCGTCAACGGCAGTGACTCCAGGGCCACGAAGGCCGACGGCACCATGTAATCGGGCAGCCGGTCCTTCAGATACGACTGCAGTTGCGCCGTCGTCGGCGTCGCGGCTCCCGCCACCACCACGTACGCGACCAGCCGCTTGTCTCCGGGGGACTCGTCCCGCGCCACCACGACACATGAGTCGACGGAGTGATGGGCACCGAGCGTGGCCTCGATCTCGCCCAGCTCGATCCGGAAGCCCCGCACCTTCACCTGGTCGTCGACCCGGCCGATGAACTCCAGGGTGCCATCGGGCAGCCACCGCACCACATCGCCGGTCCGGTAGACCCGGTCCTTTGGATCACCGGAGAACGGATGGGGAACGAACCGCTCTGCGGTCAGCTCCGGCCGATTCAGGTACCCCCTGGCCACAGACCCGCCGCCTATCCACAGCTCGCCCGCCACCCCCACTGGTACCGGGCGGCCGAACAGGTCCATCACGAACACCTGGGTGTTGGCGACCGGCCGGCCGATGGGGACCGGGGAAGTCGGTCCATGGATCTCGGCCATTGTTGCCGTGACGGTGGCTTCACTGGGGCCGTAGGCGTTGAAGACCGGCGTGCTGCTGTGCTCGAACCACCTCTCGAGGAGGCCGGGCGGCACGGCCTCACCCGCGAATATCAGCTTGCGGAGGGTGCTCTGGGCCAGTTGAGGGGTGCGTGAGGGGCTCAGCAATTGCCCCCAGACCGACGCCGGCGCCTCCAGGAGAGTGACACCGTCGCGCAGGATGGAAGCGACTACGGCCTCGGGCTCGAAGTCCCTTCCTCGCAGTACGAGCGACGCACCGGCCATCAACGCCGGGAAGATCTGCTCGACCGAGCTGTCGAAGGATATCGAGGCGAACTGCAGAACCCGGTCGCTCGGGGTCAGCCCGTAGCGTTGGCGCATTTCCCACATCCGGCACATCAGGTTGCTGTGCTCGATCTGCACGCCCTTGGGAATACCCGTGGAGCCGGACGTGTAAATGATGTAGGCCAGGTCGTCGGGGCCGGCCGAGGGAACAGGGTCGGTGCTCGGACAGGCGGTGATGGCAGCGCCATCGGCGTCCATCAGCACCAGGGCGCAGGCCCCGTCAGTGGAGAAGCGGCCCTCCAGACGAGTCTGGGTGATCACCACAGGGGCTGCGGTGTCCTCGATCATGAACGCCAGTCTCTCGGCAGGGTAGGCCGGATCCATCGGTACATAGCCGCCACCGGCCTTGAGGACGCCCAGCATCCCGACAATCATTTCCGGGCCACGCTCCACGCAGATGCCGACGAGAACCCCGGGCCCCACTCCGATATCACGCAGGTGGTGCGCCAGCTGGTTGGCCCTCTCGTTCAGCTCACGGTAAGAAAGGCTCACACCGTCGTACATCACGGCCACTGAGTCCGGTGACGCTGCGGCCTGCTGCTCGATCAGTTGGTGAACGCGCCGGTCGCGGGGGTAGTCCGCGGCAGTGTCGTTCCACTCCTCCAGGATCTGCCGACGTTCTGCTCGGGTCAGCATGTCCAACTGGCTCAGCCGCGCCTTGGGGTTGGCCACCACACCGGCTAGCAGAGTCCGGAAATGCTCCGCCATCCCCTCCACCGTGACAGCCTCGAACAGGTCCGTGCTGTACTCCAGCCCGACGCGGAATTCGCCGGCCCGCTCTCGAACCGTCATCGCCAGATCGAAACGGGGAAGCTTCGCCCCGGCCGCCGCGGCACTCATGTCCGTGCCGGAGGGCACATCCTCGTCGGTGATGGCGTCCTGCGGTGCGATCCACACCTGGAACAGCGGAATCCGTGCCGGATCCCGCGTCGGAATCAGCTCCTCGGCCAGGCGCTCGAGGGGAAGGTCCTGGTGAGGGCCGGCCGTCAGGATGCCCTCCCTCGTCTGCCGGATCAGTTCGCTGACGGCAGGATCGCCCGACAAATCACCGTGGAGAACGCGGGTGTTCGCGCCCTCGGCTGGTCTGTCGCCCTCCGAGCGGGTCTCCCCGGAGACCGACGTGCCGACCGCGATTCCTTCCTGGCCGCTGTACTTGGCCAGCAGCACCTGGAATACGGACAGCAGCACCACGGACAGCGTGGCGCTTTCGCGTTCGGCCATGTCCCGGAGGTCGTCTGCGAGTTCAGCCTCCAACGTAAGGCCCACTGATCCGTACGACTCCGAGCGCAGTACCGGTCGGGGACGGTCGGTCGGCAGCTCCAACGGCATCGCTCCCGACAACTGCTCACGCCAGAAACCCAGTTGCCGACCGAACTCGGAGACCTGGTCAGACACGATTGGATCCTAACTATCAATACGGTGTCACCATGACACAGGGCGATTTACTTCACGCATGGGCGCCGCTTTCCGGCCTCACGGCTTTTGCATCACTGGGCGCCATTCAGGAGCTGGACACGCTGCAGAGAGAACACCGGCCGAGACAACCACCTACGTCGAGGAGGTCCACAGCGCATGATCTGTACACGCAAGCGGTTCAGGAACCCTGCCTTGCGGGAGTGAGGCGGACCGGCAGCGCTTGCGGACCATTCACGACAATGGAGGACAGAAGAGTCGGCTCCTCAGCCTGCTCGATCCTGTCGAAGCGTGCAGCCAACTCGCCATATAGGATTTGTAGTTCAGCACGCGCCAGTATGCCGCCTATGCAGAAGTGCTCTCCCGTCCCGAGGGCGAGATGACGATTCGGCGTGCGCTGAATATCGAACGTGTCAGCCGAAGCGAAGACGTCTTCGTCCCGATTGGCAGAGGGCATCCAGAGCACCACGCGCTCCCCCTCGCCGAGGGTGCGTTCCCCAATCGTCACCGGCGCTCGCGTCGTCCGGAGAAGGTGCGTCGGAGTAGTGGTCCATCGCAGCACTTCCTCGACCGCGCCAGGGAGCAAATCCGGATTGCTCCGAAGGGCTTGCCACTGCGCTGGCTCCTTGAGGAACTGCAGGAATCCAGCGGAGGCCGCAATGCGCACGTTCTCCGTGCCGCCAATAAATATGTTGTCAGAGTTGACGAGCAATTCGCTCTCGGTGAGACGCCGGCCGTCGACTTCGGCGGCCCCGAGGACGCTGATGATGTCTTCTCCAGGAACCCGGCGCTTTTCATCGACAAGTTCGAGGAGGTACTCCATGAGCTGCACATGAGACGAACGCCGCTCACCCGGATCCTCCGAGCAGAATGCTCGAATGGTTATCCCGAACAGATATTCGCGATCACTGTCAGGAACCCCCATCATTCGACATATCACATAGAGAGGAAGTCGAGCGGCGACATCGTTTACGAACTCGACCGTTTCCCGCTCGGCAGCCTCGGCAATCAAGCCTTGCGCTATTTCGCGTATAGTCGGTTTCAGCTGCCGAACTGCCCGCTCGGAGAACCAGGATTTTACAACCGCCCGAAGCTGACGATGGCGTGGAGGGTCCGTCAGAGCGAGGGTGCGCCCCCCGCCCGGATCTCGTCCATGACTGGCCGGACGGAGTAGAATTCCTTGTGCAGAACTGAACACTTCTGGATTTCCCAGCACGGACACGATATCGTGGTACTTGGTTAGGGCCCAGAATCCAGGCATTCCCCGCGAAGGCTCATGCCAGTACACGGGACTGTTGTGGCGCAGCCAACGCCATACCGCGTGCGGGTCACCCACTGAGTACAGTAGCGGGTCGACGAGATCAACATGGGGGGCACGGCTTTTCTCGGCGGCAGGTGGTAGCGGATTCGTCATCTTCTGAGGCCTCTGTCAGAGTGAGGGAGATTGCATCGACGGTCAGGCTTCCAGGCGAGGGAAGTAGGATTTCAGGCTGCCTGTGCGCCGGACGTCCACCGTGCAACAGTGGAAGCTCCCGCCAAATGGGTACACGTTCGCGAACGGTATGGCGATCACCCGGAAGCCAAAAGACTTGAGGAATTCGATCATCGGCTTCTCCCTCTCTTCGCAGATGATCGTGTCCTCGTTCACGTTGAAGATATTCATAGATATCCATTTGCTGACTTCCACCGTGCGCATGTAGCCGGCCCTGGCGGAAGGCGGTGCCATGACCACCTTCCAGTCGTTCTCCTCAAGGAGTTTGACCGTGTTGTCGACCGGCGGCCGGTCTGGGTTCAGCATCATGAGCCCGCGGCGCAACGGCACCATCGTGGCGTCGATGTGCTGCGGATGAGCGTCAGCGAACCGGACACGGTGCAGCCGGTACTCCGGGCCGAGATGACGAGCCAGCCACCGAGCACCGAAATCGTTCGTCACAATGTCGGGCTGGTAGAAGATGTCCCGTCCGCACCGAGCGAAGCTGGCAGCGTCGAAGCAGGGTTCCGCGTCGCTCAGAGACGGGTTGGTATCGGCGTCGAAGCCGCCACCGTCCGCTGAGAAATCGCCGACGTACATGCGGTCGGCCATGCTGGGCTTCGGCGCGGCTACCCAGCGGGCTCCGGCCTCGAAGTACTCGGCCACAAGCTTGCGGTACGGCAGGTACTCGAAGAACCTGCTGCGCATGGCCATAGAAGCTTCGATGATCTCGTCCCCCACCACGAGCAGGACATCCCGCGGGCATGTGCTTGAATTCTGGCTACGCACCTGGAAGTCAGGCGTGCGCACCTCGGTGTAGAAATCCATCGGCTCAGGCCGGCGGACGACAACGCCCTCCTGCCTGAGCACCTCCGCCAGTGTGTCCAGCTGCTCCTGAGCTGCTTTCAGCTCCTGACCACTGCGGCGTGCGGCGTCGAACCCATGGTCGGAAGGGTCGGGGAAGTAGGGCCGCAGGGCAGGCTCGAACCCCGGTCGCGCGCCGTGGCCCACACTGCCCACGATCACTTCTTCCAAGGGGTCCCAGCCGTTATGGGAGTTGACGAGGGAGAGCATGCTGGGCATGACAGTGCCTCCGATAGATCGTGATCAGGAGATGCGTGCGGCTGGCGCGATCCAGAACAAGCTCCAGAGGACTTACCTGGGTGTCCTGGGTGCGCTGCGGCGTGTCCGGGCGGCAGAAGTGGACTGAAGTGTGGAGGGCTTCGCAGCGACACCGATCTCTGCTCCAGAGCAGGCTCACCGGTCGTGTACCGCGATTTCCAGCGCCTGTGTGTGCGGCCGTACGGGGTGGCGGTCAAACCGCTGCGGCATCGAAGTACGTGTTGCGTTCGACCACCTCGAGGCCGGAGAACCTCCAGAAGTCAGCAAAACGCACGGCTAGCACTTCCCCGCTATGTGAGGTGCCGCGGAAAGTACCGCGCACGGCTACCGTGTCGGCGTCCTCTACGATCGACTCCAGGTCGTGACGGCCAGTGGAAATCACTCGGTCATCAGAGTAGAACGCACTGATCTCGGTCAGGCCGATGAACGGGTCATATCCCGGACGACGGTAGACTCCATCCGAGGCGAAGCAGGCCAGAGCCGCTTCGATGTCATCCTGATCTATGTAGCGGTAGTAGTCGCCGACCAAAGCCGACAGCCGGCCGGACCTGTCTCCCGCCGCATCCGTCAAGTCCATGCGACCACAGTCCTGTCGTCGGTGAACCCAAGGATCCCGGAGAGCGTCACCCGCTGCGCGTCGGGGTCCCGGACCGGCTCGACAGCGTGCACATGGCCGGCGTTGAACAGATAGATGTCGCCCGGCCGCACGTCGAGGTGCGCTTTGTCGATGTCGGCCAGCCACTCGGTGGCGTACGGCGAACCGGTGTAGCGGACTCCGAGCCGGTCCCGAGTGGTCTCGTCCGGGCGCAAGTTCCACACCGTCAGCCGACCGTCCGTGCCGTTGTCCAGACAGATGTTCAGCCCCACGATGTGGTGCGCGGTCACCTGCTGTATCTCAAAGCCCAGCTGCCTCGAGTCCTCGCACTGTCCGCGGTCCTCGTGCGGTTCGAGTGCGAACTCCCGTTGCCCGAGCCAGGAGCGGAAGATTCCGATGCCGGCCTCCCGGCCTTCGTGCCGGGCGGGGCGGAACCCGACATCGCTCAGGGCGAGCTCCCGCTCCAGCCCTCGGTAGAAGGAACGCAGCGGGTCGTTCGGCACGTCCAGAGCGGCCCGCAAATCCGCCTCGACCATGTCCACTTGATCGAGGTAGCCGTCGATCGTCTTGGCGTAATGGTATGCGCCAAGGTACTCGCCGGGTGCGTCCACTCCGCGGGTGCGGCGCCCGGGACTGGTCAGGAAGTTGGCGATCAGCGCGCGGCGGGTCTCATCCGGCACCACTCCTCGGAACACCGCACCAAGGCGCCGCCCACGGAGTACGTCCACGGCCAGAGAGGGCGACACTGATTCACATTCGGCGAAACGGAAGTACTCCGCCGAGCCCTCCCATCCCGTCACTCCCGGATGTCGAGAACTCTCCGGCAACCGCAGAGCAGCATCAGAAGAGGCGTAATTCGACGCCAAAGTTCCCCCACTGACTAAAGAAAGACTTGCCTGGCTGCGAGAAGCTGACTTCGCATGTCAGGTTTCATTTATGCATCACGAACCGACTAGATTGAGCTAAACCGTAAGTTGAGGCTGAAGCACTGTCAAGACTTGTCGATCATTCTCACTTTGGTGCAGGCTAGCCGTGGACGGAAGGCTGCTGAGATACGACAAAAGAACCTGCAAGGGGGATAATAAGGACATTGGGGATAGTCGCGGGACGGTCACTTTGCACCATTCCGCGCGAATGTGGCCCTGGTCAGCCCCTTTCGGTATCACGGCGAGATATTCCGGTCACTCGCGACATCTCCGAGGTGTCACGCGTACGCCGCGGGCCCGACCTCCATGGATGGACGCGACACCCCCGCTGAGATTTCTTTGCCGAATGGCTGAAATTCGCCACTCGTCCAACCTGACAAAAGGGATACCCGTGATCATCTGCGGTATAAAGGCATCGCATGACGGTGCGGTTGCAGTCATTGAGGATGGTCGTCTCCGGTTCAGTATCGAGGCGGAAAAAATTGATAACGGCGTCCGCTACAGCTCGCTAGAGGATCTGGGGCGAGTGTCCGACATCCTGGCCCGCGAGGGGTTGTCGCCATCCGATGTGGACCAGTTCGTGATTGACGGCTGGTACACGACCGGCGCAGACGGAAATCACGCCCTCACCTTTAGAAACGGCGACTCGCCGACAGAGCTCGCTGTCGCGCCTTACGTGGAATCTCCGGGCGACGAAGGGCCACTGCAGCGGCGCTGTTTCAACAGCGACGCCTTCACCCACGGCCGTGGTTACGCCAGCTTCAATCACGTGACCAACCACATCCTCGGCGCCTACTGCTCAAGTCCCTTCGCCGCACGTGGCGAGGACTCCCTGGCCCTGGTGTGGGACGGAGGCATCGTGCCGCGGCTCTACCAAGTGCGGGCCGCCGTAGGGGAGGTAACGCTGGTCTCCGCTCTGCTGCCGATCACCGGCAACACCTTCGCGGACTTCTGCGCGCAGTTCGGCCCGTACGCGGCCGACCTCGACGGTCTGACACCGGACGAGGCGATTCGCCGTCACCTGTCCATCGCGGGCAAGGCCATGGCCTACTCCGCACTGGGCAAGCCGGAGCCGGAGGCGTTCTCGCTCTTCGACGACCTCATCGCCGGCTTCCCCAGCGTCGACACGGAGAACGCCGAGGCCATGGGGGCGAAGATCGCTGCGAACCGGGACAACCTCATGCCAGGCATGTCCGATGCGGACATCATCGCCACGTTCCAGGACTACCTCGGCAGGCGCCTGCTGGACCGGCTTGCCGCAGTCGTGAAGCGGAGGTTTCCCGGTCAGCGCACCAACCTGGTGCTCGGCGGCGGTTGTGCGCTCAATATCAAGTGGAATACGTTGATACGCGCCAGTGGGCTCTTCCAGGACGTGTTCGCGCCGCCGTTTCCGAACGACGCCGGGGCGGCGATCGGCACGGCGGTGTGCGAGTCGTTCCACCGTGGGAACCTCGCACTGGATTGGGACGTGTACAGCGGGCCGAAACTGGTCGACAGCCGGCTGCCCGACGGCTGGCAGGCCCAGCCCTACGACGAACGACAACTGGCGCAGCTGCTGCACACCGAGGGCGAGCCAGTCGTAGTCCTTTCGGACCGCGCCGAGTTGGGCCCTCGTGCCCTGGGCAATCGCAGCATCCTGGCTCCCGCTACCGATCCCGGCATGAAAACGCGGCTCAACGCGATCAAGGGGCGGGCCGACTACCGGCCGGTGGCCCCGATCTGTCTTGAGAGTCGGGCGCCCGAGGTGTTCACCCCGGGCAGTCCTGACCCGTACATGCTCTTCGAGCACCGTATGCGGCCCACGTGGGCAAATCGCGTTCCGGCCATCGTCCACCTGGACGGCACGGCCAGGCTGCAGACCATCGATGAGCGCGCTCCCTCCGCCATCGCCCGCATCCTCGCCTCGTACGAGGAGATCAGCGGTGTTCCCGTGCTGTGCAACACCAGCGCGAACTTCGAGGGGCGCGGCTTCTTCCCCGACGTGGCATCAGCGGCGCGGTGGGGAAGGACACGCTACATCTGGTCTGAAGGTGTGCTGTACACCAATCCGGATTCCCGATGATGGGCGTTGAGAGACCGAAGTGGATCAGATGTCGATCTACGGCGAGCCACAACGGAAAGGCAGAACCGCATGGACCGTACAGTCTCGCCAGGTGGTAGCGAGCACACGAACCCGAAAGCGGGTTCCGATCGTCACCGCACCGCTGCCGGTGGCCCCGGCACGCACACGACGGCTCCCGTCACGGACGCGTCGGAGCTCTCTCCGTCCGACGGCGAGCCAACGGTCGCGCCCCCGGCGTCCGCCCGAGAGTTGCTCTTGCGGGTACTACGCCGCAATGGCCGCGCTCTGGCGGGTTCCTTCTTCCTGCTTTCGGTCTGGCAACTGTCCGAGGCTCTGGTCCCTGTGGTCGTCGGCGGCTTCATCGATCACGCCGTCGTATCGGGCGACGTGGACGCTTTCCTCACATGGGGAGCGCTCCTGACCCTGGTGTTCGCATCACTCATGTTCACCTACCGTTACGGGGCGCTGATCGCCTACCGGATCGATCAAGTCGAAGCCAACAGGCTCCGCACCGAGATCGCCCGCCACGTCCTCCGCCCGCTCGGTGCGCGCACAGACAGACTTCCCGGTGCGACCCTCTCTCTGGCCACGGCTGACGCCGACGGTGTAGGCACGCTGTCCCAGTCGGCCGGGAACACCTGTGCCTCGGCAGTGGCCGTGGTGGTGAGCGCCGTCGTACTGCTGCAGATCGACATCACGATCGGGCTGACCGTGCTGCTCGGAGTGCCGTTCGTCCTGCTCATCTCGCAGCTGATCACCCCGGTGATCGCCCGCCGCAGTCGTGAGCAGCGTAGTCAAATCGCCGCCATCAGCGCCGAGTCCGCGGACCTGGTGACCGGGCTGCGGGTCCTCAAGGGCATTGGAGCCGAAGACGAGGCAGCCGCGCGGTACCGGAAGCGGAGCCAGGTCGCCAAATCCGCCGGGATCCGGGTAGCCGAGTCCCAGGCGCTCATGACGGCCACGACTACCGTGCTCAGTGGTCTCTTCTTGGCCGGCGTCACCTTCCTCGCCGGAAAGCGCGCGCTGGAACACTCCATCACGGTCGGTCAACTGATCGCGATCGTCGGTCTCACGTTGTTCATCGCGGTACCCGTTCAGACCCTCGGCCAGGTCGGCGCCTTGGCAGCGGACGGCTACGCCTCGGCGACCCGCATAGTCGAGTTCTTGCACTCGCCGCCCCTGCTGACCTCCGGAACAGCTCAGCCGTTGCCCACGGACCGTGAACTCTCACTGGACAAACTGACCACGGGCGCGCTGCACGATTTCTCCCTCGCCTCGCGCCCCGGTGAGCTGCTCGCCCTCGCGATCGACGACCCGAGCGCGACGAGAACTCTGGTGCAGTTGCTGAACTGCGAGATCTCCGCCGAGGACGGCTCTGGCGAAGTCCGGCTTGGCCAAGCCTCAATCAGGGAGCTGAGCATTCCAGCGCGCCGACAGAACCTGCTGGTGAATTCCCATCAGAGCGACCTGCTCCACGGAACGCTGCGCAGCAATCTCGACCCGGACGGCCGCCACGAGGACAGCTACATCCTACGAATCCTGGGCGCTGCGGCAGCACTTGACATCGTAGGACTCCACGAGGACGGCATCGATCAGCCCGTGGCGGCGAAGGGCAGTAGCTACTCCGGTGGGCAGCGACAACGGATCGCGCTCGCCCGGGCACTCGCGGCCGATCCCCCAATCCTCGTGCTGGACAACCCCACGACCGGAGTGGACGCAGTGACCGAGCAACAGATCGCCCTCGGCATCAGGGCGTTGCGACACGCCTCCGGCTCACGCACGACGTGGGTGGTGACCAGCAGTCCCGCACTGCTGGCCCAGGCGGATCGAGTGGTGTACGTGGAGGACGGACGCGTAGTCGCGACGGGGACGCACCGACAACTCCTCGGACGTCCGAAGTACGAGGAGCTGGTGCTGCGATGAGCCGAGAAGTCGATCTCCTGCCGATCGCCACCGCCCGGCAGACGTACTCATTCGTCCGTGCCATGCTGGCCGCCAACTGGCGTGCCACGGCCGTCATGGCCCTGATGTTTGTCCTTGCGGGCGGCGCCGGGCTCGTCGCTCCCTGGGTACTCGGCGAGATCGCCGATGACGTCGGAAACGGCCGGAACGCAGTGCTGTCCGCCGCCCTGTTCATCGCAGGTGCCGCGCTCGCGAGTGGGCTGTTCGGCGGCATAGCCGTGGTGAAGCTGGCACGTGTCGGCGAACCCGCGTTGGCCGCACTGCGGGAGCAGGTCCTCAGCAAGGCTTTGGACCTCCCGGCCGCCCGGATCGAGCGTTCCACCACTGGTGATCTGCTCTCACGGCTCTCCGACGACGTACGAACGGTGTCGGACGGGCTGAAGGGCGTCGTCCCGGTCATCGCGAACGCGGCCGTCACGGTGGTGTTCACGACCGGCGGTGTCCTCGCCCTTGACTGGCGCCTCGGATTGGCCATGCTCTCGGCCGCGCCGGTGTTCGTATTGAGCCTGCGCTGGTACCTCCCCCGCTCCCGACCGCTCTACCGCGAGCAGCGTGTCGCTCAGGGAGAGCGTGCCGAGGCGTTGCTCACGGGTGTGCACGGTGCGCCCACGGCCCGAGCGTTCGGACTCGGACCCTCGCTGTTGGGCAAGATCGACGAGACTTCGCGCCGATCCGCAGACGTGTCGACCTCCGTCTACCGGATCTCTCTTCGGTTCCTGAACCGCAACAACCTGGCCGAGTTCACGGGCCTGGCCGTGGTGTTGAGCGTCGGCTTTCTGGTGATGGACAGCAATGCCACGACTGTCGGAGCCGTCACTGCCGCCTCTCTCTATTTCCTCCGGCTGTTCGGTCCGATCGGCGGGATCCTGTTCACCTTCGATCGCTTTCAGTCGATGGGCGCCGCCCTGTCCCGGCTCGTCGGCATCGCCGCACTGACGCCCTCGATCGAACCGGAGGCGGACGCTGTTTCGGCAAGGGGCGAGATCGCTCTCCTCGGAGTTGGCCACGAGTACGAGGCCGGCAAGCCGATCCTGCACGACGTCAACCTGCAGATCGCCGCCGGCGAGCGGGTCGCCCTCGTCGGTGCGACCGGGGCGGGCAAGACCACCCTTGGTGCGATCGTCGCCGGGACGCTCCGGCCCAGCAAGGGCACCGTCACGGTCGACGGCGTGCTGCGTGACCCCTCCCTGTCCGCGGCCCACACCGGGATGTTTCTGGTGGCCCAGGACTCCCATGCCTTCGCCGGGACCGTCCGGGACTTCCTGACGCTCGCGAAGCCCGACAGCACCGACGAGGCCATCCAGCAAGCGCTGGTCACCACCCTCGCGGATCGGTGGGTCGCCGCACTCCCCGAGGGGGTGGACACGGTCATAGGCGACACCGGCCACCAGCTGACGCCTGATCAGTTGCAACATCTCGCGCTGGCACGCATCACACTCGGCGATCCATGGTTCGTCGTGATGGACGAGGCCACGGCGGAAGCCGGCTCGACCGGTGCCCGTGTCCTCGACAGGGCAGCGGAAGAGGCGATGCGCGGCCGTACCGCCCTCGTCGTGGCTCATCGGCTCACGCAGGCCAGGCCGGCCGACCGGATCGTCGTCATGCACGAGGGAGTCTTGATCGAAGAGGGGACCCACGATCAGCTGCTGGCCCTGGATGGCCGCTACGCAGAACTCTGGCTGGCGTGGAGCGGGAGCCACGCGTGACGGGACGTCGAGCAGCCCGCCGCTCCCAGGCCAGTGACCTCACCGGAAAACCCATACCGGACCGGCAAGGCGGAGAACAAAGATGCACACGCACGGAAGGGTGCCCGAGTGAACTCTGCACCGCACTTTCTGCGGATTCCATTCAAAGGAGCGCGGTCGGGAATCTTCCCCCTCACCTGGGGGCAGCAGTGGATATGGAATTCCATAACCGCGAAAGCGCCCTACTACGCCGACCTGAGCGGCATCTACACCGTGGCCGTTCCCGACGGGTGCGAAATGGCCACGATCGCTGACGCCCTCACAGCGGTTCTGAACCAGTATGAAGCATTTCGGACCAGGTACACCCTGACTCCCGACGGCGTGCCGCAGCAACTGATCATGGCCGAAGGCTGCATAATGGTCGACGTACAGGACGTCGCCCCGAACGATGCACAGGAGGCGGCCGCCGCCGCCACACGGAGATTCGACAGCCTGCCGTTCACTCTTCCGGAAATATCCCTCCGGGCAACGGTGATCGCTTCGGACGGCATTCCGAAGTTTGTCGTACTCTGTGTCTTCCACATGGCTATGGATTGCTACGGCATCATTCCCGTGTTGGAAGACTTCAGGGAATTCATGTGCGGAAAAAGTCTTGATTCGACACCCGGCGAGATAACGCATCCCGCGGACAGAGTGAGGGACGAGCAAAGCGCTAAGGGAGTCCGGCGTTCGGCACGCGGCGTGCGCTATTGGAAGCAACAGCTCGAGAAATTTCCAGACACCCCTCTTCCTTATACCGGCCGACGTCCTGAGGTTCCGCGGTATCGCACGTACGGCATGCACTCTTCCTCCGCGTTCGCCGCATCGGTCGCGCTTGCCACAGAACTGGGAGTGAGCACCTCATCCGTCGTCCTCGCAGCAGTGGCGTCGCTGCTCGCCGAGAGGAGCGGGAACCAAAACTGCGGAATCATTCTGTCAGCTAGCCACAGGTACGACGACGCATCCGTGCCGTACCCGGGCACTCTCGTTCACGGCGTACCGGTGGCCCTCGACGTCTCCGGACTTCCACCGCACGAACTTATCTCCCAATGCCATCGCGCGGGAATGCTCGGCGCCCTGACCGGAAACTGCCATCCAGAACACGTGGCCGAGATGCTGAGCGAGTCATTCGACCCAGGTGTCGAGGACAGGCTGACCTGTGTGGTGAACCTCAACCTTCCCGAGGCCGCAGATCTGGCAGGACGGACCAACACCGCCCGAGTCACCAGCATCGAGGCAGAGCGCCTTCTGCAAGATTCGCGATATGAATATATCGATGGAACTCCGCTGGAGCAGGAGAGATTCTACCTCGCCGCGAATTGCGACGCGACGAACTTCTTCATCACCCTGCGGGCTGACACCGCGGTACTCACATCCACAGAGATCGAGGAATTTTTGCGAAAACTTGAGTGCACTCTCGTCGAATATCTGTACCAGGCCTCCGCAATCCCGGAAATCCGGGCGGTCGAGAAATGAATCAGGCAGCAAACGCATTGCGGAAACCTGGTCGCGCTCAAGAAAATCCCAAGAAGGTCTTGTCAGCGCCCAGATTTGACGAGGAAATCCAATGAGCCAAGCAACTCCCCTATCGCATGGTCTCCCCATGGAACGCGATGCGGGCCCCTTCGCGCCTCCCCACTGCATCAGCCGGCTACGCGATACCCGCCCCGTCAGTCCCATGCTCTTCCCCGACGGTCACGAGGGTTGGATCGTCACCGGCTACGATGAGGCCCGCCAGCTTCTGGCCGACACTCGGTTCAGCTCTCGACAGGACCTCGGTCCTCTCCATATGCCGTACGTAACACCCGGCATGCCCCGCGCTACCGGACCGTCCCCGCAGGTACCCGGCCTGTTCGTCGGTATGGATCCGCCGGCTCACACGAGGCTGCGGCGCCCACTCATCGGCGCATTCACTGTGCGGCGTGTTCAGCAGCTCGAACAACGCATTGTTGACATTGCGGAGCAGCGAATAGCCGAAGTGGCGCGCATGACACCGCCGGTGGACCTGGTCAATGAGTTTGCCATGCCGGTTCCCTTGCTGGTGATCTGCGAACTGCTCGGGGCCCCCTACGCGGACCGGGAGACCTTCCAGGCCAACTCCGCCAAGTTCCTGGAACAGACCGTCTCGCTCGATGAAAAAATGGCCGCGTACATCAGCTTGACCACATACCTCTCCGATCTGGTCAGGCAGAAGCGCGCTGCACCCAGTGAAGACATACTGTCTGACCTCACCCGTCACGAAGACCTCAGCACGGAGGAGCTGACGGGCAGCGCCTTCCTGCTACTGCTCGCGGGTTACGAGTCCACCGCGAGCATGCTGGCACTCGGTGCATTCGCGCTCCTGGAGCATCCCGAGCAGTTGGCCCAACTCCGTGCCGACCCAGATCTGATGGCTGATGCCGTGGAAGAGCTCATACGCTATCTGTCTGTTGCCGATATCTTCCTCCGCTATGCCACGGAGGACATCGAACTCGGCGGTGAGACGATCGGCGAGGGTTCGACCGTCGTTGTCTCACTGCTGGCCGCCAATCGCGACCCCCGGCGCTTCAAAGATCCCGACATGCTGAACATTCGTCGTAAGGCACGCGGGCACCTGTCCCTGGGCCACGGCGTGCACCAGTGCCTTGGACAACAACTGGCCCGTATGGTGCTGCGTGCCGGCTTCACCGGCCTGCTGGGGCGCTTTCCGAGTCTGGAGCTCGCTGTCCCCGCCAGCGAGGTGAAATTCAAGCCCGACAGGAATAACCACGGTATCCACGAACTACCCATCACCTGGTAATCGAGCCAGTAGAACGGTCAGTAGAGCCAGAGATTTCGTGGGCGCGGTGGCCGGATGGCCGACGGTCAAGCCGGTCCTTTTACTTGTCGTTTCTGATCAGCTTTGTAGTCACAAAGCTGAAAGTCCACCATAATGGTGGCATGGATCTTGAACTGAAGAATAGGGTTTACGTCGTAACCGGAGGCTCGCGTGGCCTGGGCCTCGCGACAGCTGAACAGTTGGTGGCCGAGGGCGCGCGAGTGGTTCTCGCAGGCCGCGATCTGAAGCGAGCGGTGGGCGCAGCTGCTCTTCTCGGGGACAACGCGGTGGGGCTGGCTGCGGACATTGCAGATCCTGCGACTCCCGACCGGCTCATAGCGGCAGCGCACAGCCATTTCGGACGCTTCGACGGCATGATGATCAGCACTGGGGGGCCAGTTCCAGGGCTTGCCGTCGAGGATGCGGAGGAGCAGTGGCTGGCCGCGATCAACACTGTTTTTCTCGGCTCAGTGCGGCTCGCTAGAAAGGCAGTGGAGCGACTTCCTCGGGGAGGAGTGGTCGTGTTCGTCCTCTCCACCTCAGTGTACGAGCCGATTCCAGGCCTCGCGATCTCAAATAGCCTCCGCCCTGGCCTGGCAGGATTCGCCAAATCTCTCGCAGATGAAGTGGGGCCCCAGGGGATTCGAGTTCTTGGAATGCTACCGTACAGGATATACACGGAAAGGGCTCGCGAAATCGACGCACTCAGCGGGGACGCGGAGTCCACCCACCTGAAAAATGCCGCGAATATTCCACTACGCCGATACGGCACCCCAGAGGAATTTGGAAAGCTCGCAGCCTTCCTGATGTCGGATGCGGCCTCCTACGTTACGGGGGTCATGCTGCCGGTGGACGGCGGCGGGCTGCGCAGTTTCTGAGCTTGAGGTTTAACGTCGCTGGTCACTCGACCTGCTGAGGTCGGCCGGATTCGGGCATGCGTAGGGCGGCCGTTCTCCACGCTTCGAGATGTCGAGTACGAAGTGCGAGAGAGCGGCCGCTGCACATGAGTCTGCCCGTCGATGCCCGCAGGTGAGGCGTTGGGTCCGTTGTCCCGCTTTGGGGTCGAGTTCTACGTGTGTCTCTACAAGCGGGCGGATGCGCTCTTCGAGCTCACTGACGCGGTGCTGTGTGCGAACGGGCCGGTGAAGACGCTGGTCGAGTTGTCGCTGGCGGCCGAGCACCGGCGGGGACACGCAGCGCGGTTTGCGGCCTTGGACCGGGGCTGGCGCTGGAGCCAGCGTGGTTGCGCCGCGCCCTGGCTGGCCTGCCGCTGCCGAGGGCGGCCGATGGGCGGATCGTGATCGCTGTGGATGTCTCGCACTGGCTGCGACCTGATGCGCCGACCAGCAACGAGCGGCTGTTCTGCCACGTGTTCGGACGCGGAGACTGCAGCAGCGGCCAATTCGTTCCCGGCTGGCCGTACTTCTTCGTTGCCGCCCTGGAGTAGAGGGCGATGAACCAGGCGGAGGTGGTCTTGCCGGTGCCGCCCTTGAGTATGCCGACGACGATCACGAACGCGTGGAAGGCGCTCGTTGTGGCGGCGGCCAGAGTGCCGTATGGGTAGGACGCACTCTCGCTTCAGGGCCGGTCAAGACCGTCCGCGGCCACCGGCTGTCCGACCACGGCGGGCCTGGAGCAGGACGCCGCTGGTGTTCAGGCGGAAGCGGGCCATGGGAACGCTGACGCCGGCTGCGGCTGCGAGGGTCGCAGCATCTGCTCCGGCGTACACGTGGCGGAGCAGAAGCTGACGGGGGAGCAGCAGACAGCCAGCCAGCCAGTTGGCTTCTTCTTCCTGTTCTGGGTCGCATGTGAAGAACGCGTGCCCGCCGATCTGCTGCAGTTCGCGAACCTCGTGGCCGAGCAGGACATGGGCCAGTTCATGGGCGATGTCGCTCTTGGTGCGCGCAGGCTCATTGCAGGGGTTGTAGACGGCTACGGTGCGGCCACCCGGCAGGTGGAAGGTGGCCGCGGAGAACGCGCCGGGCTGCAGTGCCTCGAGCTCTCGAAGGCTGTCCATGCCGACCAGTTCCTGCGCGTCGACAACCTCGACGCGCAGGTGCTCAGCCAGCTGACGAATGTCCGGGGGGACATCGGAACGCAGACCGAGCTGTGTGCGCACGCGGTCCGCCAGCCGTTCCGCTTCTGACTTGAACCCTCGTCGCACTTCCTAGCCCCCTTCCTGGGGCGAGCGGCCTGTGTCCGAGGCCACCAGCTTGGTCTGCATGGTGCCGAGAAGGTCGGCGAGCATACGGCTGGCCTGCGGCGTGAAAGTAGAGGCCGCGCGCAGATGCACCTTCACCTCGGTCTCGCGGGCCGCCAGACTGCCGTACAGCTCCTTGACCAGTCCGGCGATCTTCTCGGCCGCGGCGTCGGTGAGGTTGGGGTCGCGTGACAGGTGATAGGCGATGACGTCCGGGGTGCTCTCCGTACGGAGCCGTGTGGGCTGGAAGAAACGCTCCGGAGGGAGTCCCAGCCAATCGACGATCCGGGTGAAGTTGGCGAGGTCCGGCAAGTGCCCCTTCTCCACCCTGGCCAGGGTGTTGAACGGCACATCGGCTTGCTCCGCTGCCGCCCGCAGGCTCAGCCCCAGCTGAGCGCGATGTTGCTGTACAAGCGTCTGCAGGGCCTCGATGTCGATCGGTTCGTCCATGCCTGCCACCTCCTTCCGCCGGGCGTCTTCCAGCGCACCGTAGCGTGGTGACTCTAGGACGATCACCTGGGCGTGATCATTCCACCCCTCCGCAACGTGCCTCCTAAGTCAGTTGTACCTCTTCCGGTACACGTCGTATAGTGTGAGTCAATGCTGGTCTCTCTGGCTGCATTCCGGACCTCCAGCACCGCTGTGCACTTCTGTTCGCCTTGCCGCGTGGATCCGGAAGGGACCGCCTGATGAGCGAAACCGCACGACTGCACGCCTTGCCCCGCTCCCTGCCCGATGAGTTGACCCAGGGGATCGCGGATGCCCGCCTGCTGCCGGACCAGGAGTTCCGGGAGGCCTGGTCGAGCATCGCACTGCCCACTGACATGAAGGAGCGGATGCTCCGAGGCGCGGTGGCCAGCATTCGACTGCGCCAAGCCGTTCCCTTCGACGCCGTGCCCTTGCACGGCATCACGCTGCTCACGGGTGCACCGGGGGTCGGCAAGACCACCGTCGCCCGGGGGCTCGCAGACAAGATCGCCCGCACTCTCGGCTCCTCCACCCCCTGGTTGTTCATCGAAGTCGACCCTCACGCTCTGGCCAGCGCCTCACTCGGCCGAAGCCAGCGCAGCGTGGAGGCCCTGTTCGGCACCGTCATCGAGGAGTTGGCGTTCGCCGGCCCCCTGGTGGTGCTGGTCGACGAGGTCGAGACGCTCCTCACCGATCGCGCGGCCCTATCCATGGACGCCAACCCCATCGACGTACACCGCGCAGTGGACGCGGCCCTTGTCGGACTCGACCGGCTCGCACGTCGGCACACCGACGTATTCGTCCTCGCCACCAGCAACTTCCCCGACGCGATCGACCCGGCTCTCGCCTCCCGCGCGGACAACGTCATCCAGGTGCCGCTTCCCGACCGCAGTGCTCGGCGCTGGATCCTGGAGCACACCGTCATGGCCGTTGCCCACGCGTTCCCCGGAGCCCAGTCACTGGCCGCCGCCGATGCCCTTGACGCGGCTGCTGAGCAGGCCGAGGGCTTGGACGGCCGGCGCCTGCGCAAGGCCGTCGCCGCCGCGTGCGCCTACAGGCCGGAGACCCAGGGCGACCCGAACCGCGTCACCGTTCAGGATCTCCTGGGTGCCATCGAGCACGCTCGGGGGACCGTATGAGTGTCATCGCGCGCCGCGTCGCCTCGGTGCCCCATCGGACCTCCTCCCAGACCTGGGAGGCGATCGTCGACCTGCTCGCCCCGAGTGCCGGATCGGCCCGTACCGCTCTGCTCGAGGTTACCGGACCGGCGTCGGTGATCATTGCTGAGGAGTACACGAACAGTGCTCCCATCGTGGTTCTCCCTGCCGAAGGCCCGCGTATCAGAATCCGTACGGCCCACGGCGGTGACGCTGTCGACGCCGCAGGGGACGAGATGCCCTTGATGTCCCCCCCGCTGGATCAGCCGGGCTGGCGTCTGTCTTTGCCCTGCGCCGAGGACGACCTGGACGAGCTGCGCGCGGCCCTCGCCGGAAACTCGCAGATCAGTGTCCGCGCCCTCGACGACGTACCTGACGAGACCAAGGCCCGCGCCGGTTCCGCCCGGATCGTCATCAACACCGACGAGTTGGAGCTGCCGTGAGCACCGCCGTCCACGTCAACACTCATGCGCACGCCGTCACTCACGTGTCGACCGGCCTCATCAGGAGCCTGCGTCAGATCATCAAGGAGAGCGGGCTCGACCCCGCCAAGATGACCAACCAGTGGCCGACTCTGGAGAACGGCGTCGAGGTCTGGCTCACCTCCAGGCACCTGCGGTCCCTCGTGCTGGAGATCCATGACCCGAGCCGACGTCACGGCGACGATCTCGTCGGGCGCTTCGACTTCACCATCAACTACGGCTACTACCCGGACGCCGACGGCGAATTGTGGCTCGACCCGGACACCGTCTACTACACCGTCCGCAAAGCCGGAGCCTTCCCGTCCCTCTGCGACTACCGCATCGTCGCCGACAACGAGCCTGGCCGTCCGGACGTCGCCGGATGGTCCACGACCAGCCTGCGCTCCACCGCCGGATTCACCCGCCACGAGGTCGGCACCGCCATCGGCGGCGGCAGCCTCGGTGCCGGGCTCTCCTACTACACCCGGACAGGATCATGATCAGCGTCAGTGAGGCTTTCGAGAACTTCAGCGGCAATCTGGAGATCACACCGACCGAGTCGGACCAGGCCAGCAAGCGTCAACAGAGCATGCGCGAGCACCTCGACGACAGCACCCTCGGCATCGCCGACACGTTCCTTACCGGTGCCTATCGGCGGGCGACCAAGACCAAGCCGCTGGCCGATGTCGACATCATGGCCGTGCTCAACGACAGGACCTACCTCGACAAGCATCCGCACAAGGTCCTCGAGGACGTACGCGCGATCTTGGCGCCGATCTACGGCGAGGACCGCGTCTGTTGTGACCGGCGTGCCGTACGCGTCGACTTCGGCGTGAAACTGGTCGACGACCTCACGGGCGACGTGGTTTCCTTCGACGTCGTGCCCGCCTTCACTGAGGACGACCACTACCTGATCCCCGACGACGTACTCGCGAAGTGGATCCCCACCAACCCCAAGGTCCACGAGGATCTTGCGGTCCAGGCGAACAAGGACTTCTCCGAGCGGTGGAAGCCCCTCGTGAAGATGATCAAGACCTGGAATCGGCACCACGGCCACCCCATCGAAGCGTCGTTCCTCATCGAGGTCATGGCGCTGGAACTCGTCAAGGGTGTGTGGGCCGGGCCCTACCCCCGGGAGCTGCGACAGTTCTTCGCCACTGCCGTCAACGCCATCGCGGAGCGCTGGCCGGACCCGGCCCACTTGGGCCCGGATGTCTCCGACATGTTCGACGGCCATCCCGAGAAGCTCCAGGCCGCCCAGTCGGCCCTGCGAGCCGCAGAGGCTGCGTGCACCGAGGCGCTCCGGCTTGAACGTGCGGGACGTACCGGCGACGCGCTGGCGCAGTGGCAGCTTCTCTTCGGCCCGCTCTTCACCAAGTCATGACCGCCGGCCAGCAGTCTCCTGTGCCACCGGGCGCCTCCGCCCGGATCAAGGAACGCCAAGATCAGCCAGAACACCTCAACAGACTGCTGGCCTACTCCCACCTGTACAAGACAGCGATGTGGTGGCGCCGCCTTAGGACGTGGGGCAACGTCCTTCTGGCTCTGACGGCACCGCTCTTCGCGGTGTTCCTCCCGGCGGGGGCGAGCACCCGCGGGGCGATCGCCGCGGCCTGGCTGGTACTCGGGAAGACCGTACTCAAAGGGCTGGAGGCAAGCGCCACCCTGAGGGCCGCCAATATCCAGGAGTTGTACGACACCAAGCTCTTCCACTTGGATTGGAATCAAGCCCTCGTCGGCCGACAGCCCGTCCCTGATGACGTCTCCTCGGCCGCTCGTCACATCCGTGAGCAGGGCCCCTATCTCGATTGGTACAGCATCGACTTGGGCGACACCCCCTGGCCCGGCGATGTCCTTCTGTGCCAGCGGCAAAGCGCAGTCTGGAGCCGTCGGGATCACCATGCTTATGGCGCCTTCCTGGCGGTCGGCGGCGGAACGTGGGCTGTCGCGATCATCATGTTCGCCCTCGTACGTGACATGACGCTGCTCGCCTTTCTCGTGGCGCTCTTCCTGCCTAGCGCCGCGGCGCTTCTCGATACCGTCGAACTCGCCCACGAGCACTGGCAGCAGTCCACCAAACGCCGACAAGTCGAGGACGACATCCACGACGTATGGAACAAGTACCAGGCCAGGCCAGCAGATATCCCAGCCGAAGAATGCCGACGCCTTCAGGACGCCACCTACCTCCTGCGGAGGGACGGCCCATCGGTACCCAAGTGGTTCTACGATCGCCGCCGCCCCGAAACCGCTGCCGTCACGAACGACGGCACCACAGTCCTGCGCTCATCGTCAGATCCCGACTGACTGATCAGCCGCGTTGTGTCGCTCACCCTCCGCGCTTGTGACGGCGGGGCTGTTCAGGGCAGTTGTGGCTCTGAGGCGACGCGGCTTGGTACGCGTCGTTGCCCTGATGTGAGTTCCATACGGGTTGAAGGCTCAGCGCTTCCCCGCAGTGCGCCAGGCCTGCATCCCGACCTTCTTTGCCGGGCGACTGGTCGCCATGCTGCCATGTGACCTCAGTCACAGGCGTGCCCGTCTCCTCAAGTGGAATCGCGACATCGAGAGGCGGCCGACCGGTACGCTCGCCACGTGGCAGTTCGCCCGTAATCGCGACACGATGTGGAGTGGACACGGGGACTGCGGCGAAAATCGGCATGCGGATGCAGTCGGCGATCGCGCACGCGGTCGCCGAGGTGCGGCGGGCCACCGGTGAAGAGGTGGACATCGACGCCGTACCGCCCGGCGACCCGGAGACGTACCGGCTGATCAAGTCCACCGAGACGCTGGGCTGCTTCCAGATCGAGTCGCCCGGCCAGCGCGACCTGGTGGGGCGGCTGCAGCCGGAGACGTTCGGCGACCTGGTCGTCGACATCTCGCTGTTCCGGCCGGGCCCGGTTGCGGCCGACATGGTGCGGCCGTTCATCGAGGCCAGGCACGGTCGCGCGCCGGTCCGCTATCCGCACCCGGACCTGGAGGGACCGCTGAGGGAGACGTACGGAGTCGTGGTCTTCCACGAGCAGATCATCGAGATCCTGGACATCATGACCGGCTGTGGCCGGGACGAGGCCGACCGGGTGCGGCGCGGGCTCTCCGACCCGGAGTCGCAGGGGAAGATCAAGGCCTGGTTCGCGCAGAACGCCGGGGCGAAGGGTTACGCGCCCGAGGTCATCGGCCGGACCTGGGAGATCGTCGAGGCCTTCGGGTCGTACGGCTTCTGCAAGGCGCACGCGGTCGCGTTCGCCGTGCCGACCTACCAGTCCGCGTGGCTCAAGGCGCACCACCCGGCGGCCTTCTATGCGGGGCTGCTCACCCACGACCCCGGCATGTATCCCAAGCGGCTGCTGCTGGCGGACGCGCGATGGCGCGGGGTGCCGGTGCTGCCGCTGGACGTGAACCGGTCCGGAGCCGCTCATCGAATCGAACTGGTGTCTGATCCAGGGGTCCTGGGGGCTCGTGAGCCGGCGCGATGGGGGCTGCGGCTCGCCCTCGCGGACGTCCACGGCATCAGCGAGGCCGAGACGGCCCGCATCGAGACCGGGCAGCCGTACTCCTCGCTGCTGGACTTCTGGCAGCGGGCCCGGCCCGGCCGGCCGGTCGCCGAACGGCTCGCCCAGGTCGGCGCACTCGACGCCTTCGGCGCCAACCGGCGCGACCTGCTGCTGCACCTCGCCGAACTCCACCGCACCCAGCGGGGAACGGCGCCCTACGGCAGCCAGCTCCCGCTGGCCCAGGGCCGCAAGACCGCGCCCGTCGGCCTGCCCGACCTGGAGGACGCCGAACGCCTCAGCGCCGAGCTCGGTGTGCTCGGCATGGACGCCTCCCGCCATCTGATGGCGGATCACCATGCCTTCCTGGCCGAGCTGGGCGTGCTCTCCGCCCAGCGGCTGCGCGCCGCGCCGCACGGGCGCACGGTCCTGGTCGCGGGAGCGAAGGCGGCCACCCAGACACCGCCGATCCGCTCCGGCAGGCGGGTCATCTTCACCACGCTCGACGACGGCACCGGCCTGGTCGACCTCGCCTTCTTCGACGACAGCCACGCCGCCTGCGCCCACACGGTCTTCCACTCCTGGCTGCTGCTGGTGCGCGGAGTGGTGCAGCGGCGCGGACCGCGCAGCCTCAGCGTGGTCGGCGCGGCAGCCTGGAACCTGGCGGAGCTGGTGGAGCTGCGGCGCACCGGCGGCCTCGACGCGGTCGCGGCACGGCTGGCGGAGCCGGCGCCGCGGCAGGACGACGAGAGCGACAACGGCCGCCGTATCAAGATGCCGACGGGATACGAGATGAACCCGTGGGCGGACCTCAAGCCCGCCGGTGAACCGGCTCCGGGCGGAAGGAAGTTGTGGCACCAGAGCCCTGGGAGCGCCGGATGATCCTCTACGTGCGCTTCCTTCCGGAGCCGGTGCTCGAAGCGGCGGGCATCGAAGCCGCGCTGCCCGCGCTGCTCGCCCTGGCCCAGGACATCAGCCCCGTCGTCCAGGCGCTGCCGCCCGACGCAGCGCTCATCGACGTCCGGGGCGCCGAGCGGTACTTCGGCCGGGACGCGGCCCAGCTCGCCTCGCTGCTGCGGGTCCGTGCGCTCGCGCACCGGGGCGTGGACTGCGTGATCGGCGCGGGCCCGGTGCCCATGCTCGCCAGGATGGCCGCGCGCGATGCCGTGCCCGGCACGACCCTGGTGGTGAGGGAGGACGAGTCCGCCGCCTTCCTGGCCGGCAAGCCGGTCGCCGCGCTCGACGGGGTGGGCCGGGCGACAGCCCGCACCCTGTGCGCTTACGGCCTCGACTCCGTCGGCCGTCTCGCCGCCGCACCGCTCGCCGTGATCCAGCGGATCCTGGGCGCGCGGGCCGGACGCGAGGTGTGGGAACGGGCGCGCGGCATCGACCGCACGCCGGTCGTCCCGAACGCCCTCTCCCGGTCGGTGGCCGCGGAACGTGCCTTTGAGATCGACGAGTTGGACCAGGACGAGCACCGCCGGGCGCTGCTCTCACTCGCGGAGGAGCTGGGCGCGCGGATGCGCGGTGAGCGCCAGGTGTGCACGTCGCTGACACTCACCGTCCGTTACGCCGACCGGTCCACGACCACCCGTACCCGCACCCTGCGCGAGCCCACCGCCCACTCGGCGGCGCTCGCCGGTACCGCGTACGCGCTCCATGAGGCGCTCGGTCTGCAGCGGGCCAGGGTGCGGGGTCTGTTGCTGCGGGCCGAGGGCCTGACGGAGGCCGAACGGGCGGCGCGCCAGCTGACGTTCGACCCCGCCGACGAGCGGGCGCGGCGGATCGAGGAGGTGGCGGACCGGGCCCGTGCGAAGTTCGGTCCGCGCGCGATCGTGCCGGGGTCGCTGGCGGCTTGAGGCGGTCTGACCTGCGCTACAGGTCGTTTCGTATGCCTTGAAGAAAAGTCAGTTTTTACTGACGCGTAACTTCCCAGTCGCGGTTACCCGCCCGTAAGTTGTCGTGAGCACAGCAAATCCAGCCATCGAACTCCCTTGAGCCGCAAGGAGACCGGCCGATGCTGCCTTGGAAACGTGCGCTCAGACCACTGTCAGCCCTCATGCTCGCAGTGGCAGTCGCCCTCACCCCCACCGCCACCGCCACCGCCACCGCGGCATCCGCCGCCGCCGCCCCCAGCCGTGGCTGGAACGACTACAACTGCAAGCCCTCCGCCGCCCACCCCCGCCCCGTCGTCCTGGTCCACGGAACGCTCGGCAACTCCGTCGACAACTGGCTCGTCCTCGCCCCGTACCTGGTGAAACGCGGCTACTGCGTCTTCTCCCTCGACTACGGGCAGCTCCCCAACGTCCCCTTCTTCCACGGCCTCGGCCCCATCGACAAATCGGCGGAGCAACTCGACTCCTACGTCGACAGGGTGCTCGCCTCCACCGGCGCCGCCGAGGCCGACATCGTCGGCCACTCCCAGGGCGGCATGATGCCGCGCTACTACCTGAAGTACCTGGGTGGGGCGGACAAGGTGAACGCCCTGGTCGGCATCGCGCCCAGCAACCACGGCACCACCCTGAACGGCTTCACCAAGCTGCTGCCGTACTTCCCCGGAGCGGCCGACCTGCTCGGAACCCACACCCCCGCCTTCGCCGACCAGGTCGCCGGATCACCCTTCATCACCGAACTCAACGCGGGCGGCGACACCGTGCCCGGCGTGCGCTACACCGTCATCGCGACCCGCTACGACGAGGTGGTCACCCCCTGGCGGTCGCAGTACCTGAGCGGGCCGAACGTCCGCAACGTACTGCTCCAGGACCTGTGCCCGCTCGACTTCTCGGAGCATGTGGCGATCGGCGTGTTCGACCTGATCGCCTACCACGAGGTGGCCAACGCGCTCGACCCGGCCCGTGCGAAACGCACCACCTGCGCGTCGGTCTTCGGCTGACACGCGCAGGTCACGCGTGAGGCTGCCCTCCGCTCGCAGCGAGCGGAGGGCAGCCTCGTTGTTGTTGTCCGGTCAGCGGCTGTGCCGGCCGCCCGCCGTGGCGGCCCTGCGCCGGCTGACACCGAACAGCGCCGCGGCACCGGCCGCGAGCGCGGCCGCACCGCCCGCCGCCATATAGGTGGTGCTGCTGTCGCCGCCCGTCTCCGCGAGGTTCTCGCCCGAGGCCTCCGGGGCGGCCACGGGCTCCGCGGCACCCTTCACCTCGGGAGCGTTGCCCGTGTCTCCGCCGGCCGGCTGCTCGGCCGATGCCGTGTCGGGCTTCTTTGCCGGCTGTTCGGCGGGAACGGCGCCCTTCTGCTCGCCGTGGCCGTCGCCCCCGTGACCGCCGTGGTCGACCGTGGACTTGTCGGACCCGGCCTCGATGTCCTGCTCGGAGGGGGCGCTCGCCTCCGGCGCCGGCGCCCCGCCGCCGTTGTCCTTGCCGAACACCACGTCGGAGCAGGTGTAGAAGGCCTCGGGGGAGTCGGACCGCTGCCAGATCGAGTAGATCAGGTGCCGGCCGGACTTGTTCGGCACGATGCCGTCGAAGACGTACGACCCGTTCTCCAGCTTCGGGTCGGTGACCGTGGCGAACGGCTTCTCCTCCAGATCCGACCACTTCAGGGGCTTGGTGGGGTCGTAGCCGTCCTTCGTGAGGTACAGCTCGAAGGAGCCCTTGTGCGGCGCGGTCGCCTTGTAGCGGAAGGTGTGGTTCCCGGACGCGAGCGGGGACGACGGCCAGTCCGCACGTGGCAGGTCGAGCCCCTTGTACTTGTCGCGGCCCGCGCTGCACAGCTTGCCGTCGGGGATCAACTGCTTGTGGTTCCCGGCCGCGTTGGCGATGTTGACCTCGTTCCAGTCGTACAGCGGCTGCGTCCCGCCCGCCGCGACCAGCGCCTTGCACGCCGCCGAGTCAGGGTTCTCCGGGCCCTCCGCGAAGCAGGCGGATATCCGGCTGACCGGGTCGGTCATGGAACCGTGCGCGGACGCCGGAGCGGTGGCGAGACCGGCGAGCGCGAGCGGCGCGAGGCCGAGTACGGCGACCGAGGTGACCTTGCGGCGAGCGGTCATGGGGACGTTCTCCTTCAAACGGCTATGGGGGGATACGAGACGCGGTTCGAACAGGCGGCACAGCCCCCCGCGGACTACGGCGCCGACTGCTCGAACCGGCCCCGGCGATCAGCAAGCTAGCCGCTCGCGACCGCGAAATCGCCTGCTGGAAGGGGGTGATGGCGATCCTTATGGCGCCTTTAAGGAAGGGGTAAGGAAGGGCTGAGGAAGCCGGCCGCCCGCACACGGGACTCACCTCGTGATCGCGGACGGGAACACCGGGCCCCGCCCGGACGCTGACCGGGTATGACCTCACACCCACCACGGACGGTCGCACAGAGCCTCGGCGGAGCCCACCGGATCACGGTCGAGCCCGGCACCGAACAGGTCCGCGTCATGCGGGACGGGCAGGTGCTCGCCGAGAGCCGGCGGCCCCTGGTCCTGCGCGAGACCGGATGCCCGGTCCGCTACTACCTTCCGGCCGCCGACGTACGAACAGATCTCCTGACCCCCTCCGCCACACGCACCCACTGCCCGTTCAAGGGCGACGCCTCCTACTGGTCGGTGCCCGGCGCGGACGATCTGGTCTGGGCCTACCTCGAGCCGAAACCGGGCGTGGCAGCCATCGCGGAGCACTACTGCTTCTACGACACGGAGGTGGTCCGGTGAGCGAGGAACCGCGGCCCCGGGGCGCGTCAGCCGCCGAGGTCTTCGACGAGGTCGGCGCGCGCTATCAGGAGGTGTTTGCCGACGTCCCCGGCCAACTCGCCGCCCTCGACTGGCTCACCGGCCGTCTCGCGCCCGCTGCCCGCGTCCTGGACGTGGGCAGCGGTACCGGCCGCCCGGCCGCCGAAACCCTGGCCCGGGCGGGCTTCGCGGTCACCGGCATCGACGTGTCCGCCGAGATGGTCCGGCTTGCCCGGGAGCAGGTGCCCGCCGCCCGCTTCGAACAGGCCGACGTACGTACCTACCGGGCACCGGAAGGCGGGTTCGACGCGGTGTGCGCCTTCTTCCCGCTGCTGGTGATGGACCAGCCGGAGGTGGTGGAGTCGCTGGCCAGGATGGCGTCCTGGGTGGCGCCCGGCGGGTCGTTCGCCATGGCCACCGTGCCCGGTGACATCAGGGGGCTGGACATCGTGTGGATGGGCCATCAGGTCACCGTCAGCAGTCTGGCCACCGACGATCAGCTGCGCGTGCTGGAGGAGGCCGGCCTGGCGGTGGTGCACCACCACACCGCCCTCTACCGGCCGCACGGGCCGGGCGCGCAGCCCGAGGAGCACCTGTTCGTCCACGCCCACAGGCCGGCCTGAGCGGGGGGCCGGATGCGGCCGCCACGCGTCCGCCGTAGCGTGGGACCGCACTCGGTTCCGAGGACATCGGGAGATGACACATGGCCGGGGAGATCTCGTTCTTCGAGCTGGGCGTGGGGGACTCCGAGCGGGCCCGCACCTTCTACAGCGGGCTGTTCGGCTGGACGTTCGAGGCCGGGACGACCGAGGGAGGCGGGTACTCGATCCGCACCCCGGGCGTTCCCGGCGGAGTGCACGGAGGGGACGCGGGAGCGAGCCCCTACCTGTTCTTCAAGGTCGACGACATGCAGCAGGCCGTCTCACGGCTACGTGAGCTCGGCGGCACCGTCGACGACATCGACGTCGGCAGCGACGAGGAGACGGTCGCCCGCTTCGGCCGCTTCCAGCTCTGCCACGACGACCAGGGCTCCCCCTTCGGGCTCCACCAGCCCCCTGCCTGACCGGGCCTTCAGCCGATCCGGCGGTAGCGCCGTTCGGGCCTGCCCGTACCGCCGTAGCGCAGTGTGACCTTGGCCCGGCCCGTCTCCGCGAAGTACTCCAGATACCGCCGGGCGCTCACCCGCGACAGCGAGCCCGCCTCTGCGCATTCGGAGGCCGACATGTCGCCCGGGTGCTCGCGCAGGATGCGCTCCACCAGCTCCGCCGTGTGGGGCGCCAGGCCCTTGGGCAGTTCCCGGGAGCCGGGCGGCCGGGTGCCGAAGATCTGGTCGACGTCCTCCTGGCGCGCCTCGTCCAGCCGGTCGAGGCGTGAGCGCAGCGACGCCACGTGCCGCAACTGCCCGTGCAGTGCCGCCTGGTTGAAGGGCTTGATCAGATAGTGCAGGGCGCCCGCCCGCAGGGCGGACCGGATGATCGCCGCGTCCCGTGCGGCCGTGATGAAAAGGGCGTCCGCGCTCACCCGGTCCGCGTCACGCTCCTCCGCCGCGCGCAGCTCCCGCAGCACGGTGATCCCGTCCATGTCGGGCAGATAGATGTCGAGCAGGACGAGATCGGGCCGCAGCCGCTCGGCGGCGCGCAGCGCCTCCGCGCCGCTGTGGGCCACCCCGACGGCCGTGAAGCCCTCCGCCTGGGACACATAGCGGCTGTGCAGCTTGGCGACCATGAAGTCGTCGTCCACCACCAGCACCTTTGTCACGCCGACACGCTAAGCCGCGACCACAAGGACCACAACGTCCGTTGATTCCGGAAGAGAGACAGCTTCTTAACGCGCAGGCAACATGTGGGCCACTTCACACTCCTACGGACGAGAGGCGTTGCCGTGCGATTGCGCACCCCCATTGCCCTGCTCGGGGCGGCACTGCTGGTGCTCGTGGGGCCGCCGCTGCTCACCACCGGCAGCGGCGCCGACACCGGTACGCAGATACCCGGTCTGCGGTTCATGGTTCCCAACACCCCCGGCGGCGGCTACGACATCACCGCCCGCACGGCAGCCAAGAACGCCGAGGACGCCGGACTCACCCACAACATCGAGGTCTTCAACCTGCCCGGCGCCGGCGGCACCGTCGGCCTCACCCGGCTCGTCGGCGAGCACGGGAACGGCAAGCTCGCCATGTCCATGGGCCTCGGCGTCGTCGGCGCCGTACACACCAACAAGTCGCCGAAGACCCTCGCCGACGCCACCCCGATCGCCCGGCTCACCGAGGAGCAGGACATCGTGGTGGTCGACAAGGACTCCCCGTACCAGTCGATCGACCAGCTGATCGCCGCCTGGAAGGAGGAACCCGGCAAACTGCCGGTCGGCGGCGGGTCCTCGCCGGGCGGGCCCGACCACCTGGCGCCCATGCTGATGGCGCAGGCCGCCGGAATCGCCCCCAGATCCGTCAACTACATCCCCTTCGACGGCGGCGGCGAACTGCTCGCCTCCATCCTCGGCAACAAGGTCGCCTTCGGCGTCTCCGGCGTCGGCGAGTACCTCGACCAGATCAGGTCGGGCGAGCTGCGGCTGCTGGCCGTGACCGGTCCGAAGCGCGTCCCCGGACTGGACGCGCCCACCCTGCGCGAGGCCGGACTCGACACCGAATTCACCAACTGGCGCGGCATCGTCGCCCCGCCCGGCCTGTCCGACAGCGAACGCGACAAGCTCATCGGCCTCGTCATGAAGCTGCACGACTCCAAGCAGTGGCAGGACTCCATGAAGAAGAACGGCTGGGACGACGCCTTCCTCACCGGCCCTGAGTTCGGCGACTTCCTCGACGAGCAGGACAGAAGCGTCGACCAGGTGCTGAAGGAGCTGGGACTGTGAGCACGACCGAGACCCCGGGACGGCGCTCCTGGCTGCGTGAACACTCCGAGCTGGGCGTCAGCCTCCTGCTCCTCGTCATCGGTGTCCTCGTCCTCACCGACGCGCTCACCATGGACGTCGACATCGCTCGACGCGGGCCCGTCGGCCCCACGACCGTCCCGGTCGTCGTCGGCGCCGGACTGCTCGCCGTCGCCGCCCTCCTCGCCGTCGACGTGCTGCGCGGCGGCCGCGGAGAGGCGGAGGGCGGCGAGGACATCGATCTGTCGGAACCCGCTGACTGGCGGACCGTCCTGCTCCTTGCGGGCGTCTTCCTCGCGGGCGCCGTCCTCATCGGCCCCCTCGGCTTCCCGGTCTCCGGCGCGCTGCTCTTCTGGGGCTCCGCGTACGCGCTCGGCAGCCGGCGCACCGACCGCGATCCGCTTGTCGCGTCGGTCCTCTCCCTCGTCACCTACTTCGTCTTCAACAACCTGCTCGGCGTCCCGCTGCCCGGCGGACCGCTGATGGGAGTGCTCTGATGGACTCACTGAACTCCCTGCTCGACGGTTTCGGCACGGCGCTCACCCCGATCAACCTGCTCTGGGCGGCGATCGGTGTCCTGCTCGGCACGGCCATCGGCGTGCTGCCCGGCATCGGCCCCGCCATGGCGGTCGCGCTGCTGCTGCCGGTGACGTACGGCCTCGAGCCGACCGGCGCGTTCATCATGTTCGCCGGGATCTACTACGGGGCCATGTTCGGCGGCTCCACCACCTCCATCCTGCTCAACACGCCCGGTGAGAGCGCGGCCGTCGTCGCCGCGATCGAGGGCAACCCGATGGCCAGGGCCGGGCGCGGCGCACAGGCGCTCGCCGCAGCCGCCGGCGGCCACTTCGCCGGTGGCATGATCGGCACGATCCTGCTCGTCGCCCTCGCCCCGACCGTCGCCGAGCTGGCCGTCGACATCGGCGCACCCGACTACTTCGCGATCATGGTGCTGGCTTTCATCGCCGTCACCTCCGTGCTCGGGTCCTCGCGGATCCGCGGTCTCGCCTCACTGCTGATCGGCCTCACCCTCGGGCTCGTCGGCCTCGACCAGATGACCGGTCAGCAGCGCCTCACCTTCGGCTCCCTGCAGCTCGCCGACGGCATCGACGTCGTCATCGTCGCGGTCGGTCTCTTCGCCATCGGAGAGGCCCTGTGGACCGCCGCGCATCTGCGGCGCACCAGCGGCGACGCCATCCCGGTCGGCCGGCCCTGGCTGGCGAAGTCCGATGTGAAGCGCACCTGGAAGCCGTGGCTGCGCGGGCCCGTCATCGGCTTCCCGTTCGGCGCGATCCCGGCCGGCGGCGCGGAGATCCCCACCTTCCTGTCGTACGTCACGGAGAAGCGGCTCTCCAAGCACAAGGACGAGTTCGGCAAGGGCGCCGTCGAGGGCGTGGCCGGACCCGAGTCCGCGGCGTCCGCCTCCGCGGCGGGCACCCTCGTCTCGATGCTCACGCTCGGACTGCCCACGACCGCCGTCGCGGCGGTCATGCTGGCCGCCTTCCAGCAGTACGGCATTCAGCCCGGACCGCTGCTGTTCGAGCGCGAACCGGACCTTGTGTGGGGCCTGATCGCCTCGCTCTTCGTCGGCATGGTGCTGCTGCTCGCGCTCAACCTGCCGCTCGCCCCGCTCTGGGCCAAGCTGCTGCGCATCCCGCGGCCGTACCTCTACGCCGGGATCCTGTTCTTCGCGGCGGTCGGCGCGTACGCGGTGGGCGGCGAGGCCATCGATCTGGTGATCCTGCTGATCATCGGCCTCATCGGATTCGGCATGCGGCGCTACGGGCTCCCCGTCCTGCCCGCCGTCATCGGTGTGATCCTGGGCCCGGCGGCCGAGCAGCAGCTGCGGCGCGCGCTCCAGATCAGCGACGGCAGTGCGGTGGGCCTGGTCAACACACCCTTCTCGGTGACCGTCTACGTGGTGATCGTGCTGCTGGTGGCGTGGCCGTGGCTGAAGAAGCTGTTCGTGCGGGACCGGTCGTCGGCCTGACGGGACGGCGCGAGACGTGAGGGGCGGTTCGCGGCGGCGGTCCGCCCCTCACCGTTCACGCGGCGAGCAGTTGGGCGAAGCTGTCTGCCCGGGCCAGCCGTTCCAGCTCGTCGAGGGCCCGGACGGCTTCCTCCGCCGCTTCCGGGTCACGGGCGGACAGGCCGCTCTCCTCGAACTCGTCCACGTCCAGCCGGAGGATCTCCCGGCCGTCCGCGGACACCCAGAGATCGAGGTCCAGATCCTCGACGCTCAGCTCACCGCCGTCCTCCGCCAGCACGGCGGGCCGGCAGATGTCGCAGTACCAGCCCTTGAGCGTGCCGTCGCCCGTGCGGACCTCCTTCACCGAGTACCACCGGTCCCGCCAGTAGTGCTCGGTGAACACATCGCCCGGCTCGAAGCGTACGAAGCCGAAGTCGCGTACGCCGGGCGCAGCCCAGGGCGCACGGACCGCGAGATGCGTCCCGTCGTCGCTGAGCAGCTCCGCCGGGTAACGGATCTTCGTCGCGCCCGCCTTGACGAGCCGTACCTCAACCGAGTGCGCGGACATGGCGGACCTCCGTCGCGCAGATCTCGTACCCGAACCCCCTGTTGATCGCGAGCATCGGGCCGTTGTCGGCGTCGTTGCTGGTGAACGCGTGGGTGTAGCCCGTGAGGCGGGCACGCCGCAGTGAGTCGGTCTTGGCAAGCTTGGCGAAACCCTTGCCGCGGTGGGCCCGCAGGGTGCCGGTCATGCCCGACAGATAGCGGGTGGCGCCGTCCGTCAGCGCCGCGGTGAAGGCCGCGACCTCGCCGCCGGCCAGCACGACCGTGGTGAGGTGCCGGTCGAGCAGCGGATCGTTCCACGTATGGGCGATCCAGTCCTCGTAGTCCTCGAACTGCATGCTGATGTCGCCCGGCTCGTCCGAGGTCGCCTCCGCGTCCGCCTCGAAAAGCGGGCGCGGATCCGTCTCGAAGTCCGCGGCGGTACGCAGCTCGACGCCCGCCGGCAGAGCGGGCAGCTCCGGCAGGCCCCCGTCCGCCAGGTCGAGGCGCTGGAAGTGCGCGGGGCGGGTGGGCGTGTAGCCGCGCTTCTTCGCGAACGCGAGGTTCTCCGGGCCGTCCAGCACCCATGCGTACACCTGGGTCGCCCCCTCCGCCGCGAGATGCTCCTCGGCGACGCGCAGCAGAAGCCCGCCGGCGCCCTGACCGCGGTGCTCGGGGTGGACGTGCGGGGTGACGTACGACTGACCGGGCTCGGCCGCGTCGTACGCGATACCGGCATGCGCGGCACCGATGAGCTCCCCGTCCCTCTCGGCGATCAACAGCCGGTACTTCTTGGCGGGGTTGGCCGTCTCGACCCCGAAGAGGAGGGACGCGGGTGTGGTCACCTCGAATGGCATGCAGGCACGCCGTACCCGGGTCACGGCCTCGGCGTCCTCGGGACGGAAATTACGGACGATCACAGTCATGGGCAGGCACGGTACGCGTGGGGAGGCGGCGTCGCCTCCCAATACTGACTTGGGCTCGTCAGGGTGAACTCTGGCGAAGTCTCTGTTGGGCCTGGAGTGTTGTCTGTGTTGCGTGGTGTGTGAGATGTGGCGATGGGGCGGGCTGACCGCTGCGGGGTGCAGGCGCGGGGAGACGGTACGGATGCGGGCGGCTGAGTTGTTCGAGGGGGGGGCGAGCCGCCGGAGGTGGCACGGCGCCGGCGGGTGATCCGGGAGTGGGCCTGTCAAGTGGTACCAGCTGTGGGGGAGGGCGGTGTGCAGGCGCTGGCCTCCCGTGGCTCGAGCGGGTCGCGGTGCCGCCTGTCCCCACGACAAGCCCCCTCCCAATCACGACCAACCCGGAGATCATCCCACTCACCGGTCAACGTGACAGCACCGCCAGGCAGAAGCTCAGTGGGACTCACTCAGCGAACACTGACCACGAAAAAAAGTTTGCACACCGGTGAGCAATAACGTAGGCTCGCGAACTCCTGGGCCAAGAGATGCGAAGGGATCTGTGGGCAGTCATCCGCTCCGGACCAACCGGGCGAGCGGCAAATGAACCCCCCACCGCGCCGACACAAGGTCTGGGGAACAGCAGATCCAGCCCTGAACGATCTTCGCTTCCTTGCATCGCAAGCTGCGCTTTCAACGAGGAGGGACCTGTGGCAGACATCGCGATCATCGGAGGCGGCCCCGGCGGGCTGACGGCGGCCATCGCGCTGGCCCGGCGCGGGATCCGCAGCACAGTGTTCGAGCGCGGCGGCCACCCCCAGGACATACCGCGCTTCAACCCCGACCGCTCCTACCCGATCGACCTCACCGGCCATGGACTGAAGGCGGTGCGGCACATCGACGCCGTCGCCCACTTCGATGCCCACCTGACCCCGTTCCACGGCATCAGGTACCGCGGCCGGATCGTCGACCCCTGGTCGGAGCCGGGTTGGATCGGCTCGCGCGGGGACATCGTGCGGGCGCTCATGTCGCTCGCCGAGGAGCGGCACCGCGATCTGATCGACGTCGCCTTCCACCGCGACATCCGTGCCGAAGACGTGGACGTGCACGCCGGCAAGGTGGCAGGGCAGACCTTCGACCTCGTCATCGGCTCGGACGGCGCGGGCTCCACGGTCCGCAAGGCGATGCAGGAGCAGGTCGAGGGATTCACCGTCGAGACCTCTGCCGTCCCCAACTATGGGCTCATCCTGGAACTCGACCAGGTCGGCGACACGTTGGACAAGCACTACCTGCAAGGGCTGACGATGAGCCCGTTCACCCTTGCCGGGGCGACCATCGACGAGACCAGGCCGGAAGGCGTCCGCTGGATCTGCGTCATCGGGGTGAACAGGATGCACACCTTCGCCTCGCCCGAAGAAGCCACCGCGTGGCTTCGCCGGAACGTCCCACGCGCCCTGGAGCTGACGAGCGAGAGTTGCGTCGCCGAGTTCTCCCGCCGCAAGGCCGTCCACCTGGGCCAGCGGCTGACCTGCTCGCAGCTGCACGGCGCCGGGGCGGTGCTGATCGGCGACGCCGCAGCGGCCTTTCCCCCGATCGGCCAGGGCGGCAACGCGGCCCTGGAATCGGCGATGGTGTTCGACCAGGCGCTGGCCTCCGGGCCGCTGGCGACCACGGGCGCCCGCTTCGAGGCGGCTTGGAAGCCCGAGGCGGACGCGCTGACCTGGATCAGCAGCCAAGTGCGCTACCAGAGCCCGTGGATGGTGGTCCGTATGGCCATTTCCAGGGTCCTCGGGGTCAACCCCATAAACAATTCCAAGAGTTCCATCCGCTCCTACTCCGAGGTACGGCGCTCAGCCGGCCGCCTCGGACCGCTGTGGGCCTGAACGGGCAGAACGGACTGAGACCATGAATCGTCAGGTCGGCAATCGCCTGCAACGGGTGGAAGCACTGGCCGCGGTGCCCGACATGCGGGGCCGGGTGGCCCTGGTCACCGGCGCGAGCGACGGCATAGGCCGGTCGGCCGCCGCCCAGCTCGCCGCGGCCGGAGCGGTCACTCTCATCGCCGCCCGCAACCGGGCCAAGGGCGAACGGGTCCGGGACGAGATCGTGCAGACCACGGGCAACCAGGGCGTCCACTGCGTGGACATGGACCTCGCCGACCTCGCCTCGGTGCGCCAGGCAGCGGCCACCGTGCTGGACCGCTGGGACCAGCTCGACCTCCTGCTCTGCGCCGCCGGCTACGCGGAACGCGGCACTCGGACCGAGACGGCCGACGGCTTCGAGATGACGTTCGGCGTCAACCACCTCGGCCATGCACTGCTGGCCCGGCTGCTCGTCGACCGGCTGCGGGCAAGCGCCCCGAGCCGCATCATCGTGGTCGCGTCCGAAGCGCACCGCCGCGCCAAGGGCGGCCTCGACTTCGATGACCTGATGATGACTCAGGGGAAGTTCCGGCCCTTCCTCGCCTACAACCGGTCGAAGCTGGCAAACATCCTCTACGCCCGCGAGTTGGCCCGCCGGGTTGCGGGATCGGGGGTGGACGTCAGCGCCGCGCATCCCGGGGCAGTCGACACGCTGATGGTGCAATCGATGTTCGACCGCCCCGTGCTGCGCCATCTCTACCCGCTGTTCCGCCAAGGGCTGATCTCTCCGGACGAGGCCGCCACCGGGCTGCTGCGGGTGGCGCTCGACTCCACGCTCACCGGCAGGACCGGCCTGTACTACGAAAGAGGGCAACTCGCCGAGCCGGGTGCACGGGGACGGGACGACGCCGCCGCGCGGCGGCTGTGGGCCGTCACCGAGGAGTTGATCGCCCTCGACGCCGCTGATCGGTGACGGCGCTGTCAACTTGTCGGGTCGAGGCCCGGCCTTGACGAACCGGAGCCCCGTCCCACAGCGCCTACCGCCTCCGCCGTCCGCGGCTGAGCCGAGGTGGATCAGCGGGCAGGGTCGAGAAGGATCTTGCGGACACCGTCGGCGCGGCTGTTGAACAGGTCGTACGCCGCGGGGCCCTCGGAGAGCGCGAAGCGGTGGGAGACCACGGCCTCCGGCGTGATCCGGCCGGCCTGGGCGAGGGCGATCAGGGCAGGGAGTTCGTAGTGGATCGAGCACAGTCCGATGGCGAACTCCAGCTCCTTGATCTGGGCCAGTCCCATGTGGAAGGGGAAGGCCTTGTTGTGGCTGACGCCGATGACGCTGACCCGTCCCGCCTGCCGGACGGCTTTGAGGGCGAGTCCAATGGTGGCGTCCGAGCCCACGGCCTCCACGACGGCGTCCGGACCGCGTCCTGCGGTCATCTCCCGTACGGCCTTCCGGGTGTCCTCACCCTCGACCGGCTCGACGCCCAAGGTGGCGGCGAAGGCCCGGCGCTCGGCGACCAGGTCGGCTCCCAGCACACGGGCGGCGCCCATGGCGAAGGCGGATTGCGCGGCCATGAGGCCGACCGGCCCGAGGCCGATGACCAGGACCGTTTCGCCCGGCTGGATGCGGGCGCGGCGGCAGCCGTACCAGGCGGTGGGGGCGTTGTCCGTCAGGACGATGGCGGCCTCGTCGGAGAGGCCCTCGGGCAGGTGCACCAGGTTGACATCGGCATGGGGCACGGCCAGGGCCTGGGCCTGACTGCCCGGGATCTTTGGGCTCACTCCGTAGCACAGGTCCGTCGGGGCCTGGGCGCGCTCGCACCTGGCGGTGAGCCCCTTCGCGCAGGTTCTGCACACGGTGCAGCCGACCGAGGCGGGAACAAGGACCCGGTCGCCGGGCTTGAAGCGGGCGACCTGGTTGCCGGTGTCCACGACCACTCCGACGCACTCGTGTCCCGGGGTGTAGCCCACCTCCGCGCTGAACCCGTTGCCGCCGTAGATGTGCAGGTCGCTGCCGCAGATACCAGCCGTGGTGACCTGGACGACCGCGTCGGTGGGGCTGGTGACGGCCGGGTCGGGGACGTCCCCGTAGCGGATGTCGTGATGACCCTGGTAGGTCAGCGCCTTCACCGGGCCCCTCCGTCCAGGCGCAGGGCGGCGCCGGTACGGAACGATGTCGCCAGGGTGGCGGAGTGCAAGGCGTCGGGGTCGTTCTCGAAGTCCCGGGGCATGGATGGTCTCCCACATATACAAAGAGGTTTGGATCAATGATTAATGCAAGCGTATCACTTTGACGTAATCATGTATCATGTCCTTTGTGACAGCACAAGAGACGCCGGAGCCCAGCACACCGCCCCGGAGTCGGGAGTCCCGTGACACCCGCGGCAAACTCATCCGGGCCGCCGAGCAGTTGTTCGCGGCGAAGGGCGTCGACGGTGTCTCACTCAGTGAGATCAAACGAGCCGCGGGTCAGCGCAACGCGATGGCCCTGCAGTACCACTTCGGCGACCGGGCCGGTCTGCTGCGAGCCGTACTCGACAAGCACCTCCCTGCGGTGGACGCTCGCCGGGAGGTACTGCTGCAGCAGTACGAGGACAGCGGGGCCGCCGGTCTTCGCCCCCTCGCCGCCGCCCTGGTACTGCCGGCTGCCGCGAAACTCGCGGACCCCGACGGCGGACGCGAGTTCCTGCAGATCGTGGCCGAACTGCTCAACCGGCCCGAACCCCTGGTCGAGCTCATCGTGCCGAACGAGAAGTCGAGCATCTACGCGTGGCGGCGCCTGCTGGACCCCCTACTGGCTCCTGAGTCGACCGCGGTACTCCACACCCGCTTCACTGCCATGCGCTTCTGCCACGCCGAACTCGCCACCCGTGCCGCCGCCCGCCCCCGCAGGGACGACCGGTTGTTCACCAGCCGGCTGGTCGACCTGGTCACCGCACTGCTGGCCGCACCGGTGTCCGAGCAGACCGCACGACTGCTGCACGAACGAGACCTGAAGGAACGCAACGGCCGGCAGGCTCGGGCTCGCTGACCGGTTGGGTTGATTCTCCTGGATCAAACGCTCTTTGAGGTGTGACCCGCCGAAGATCACCCAACGCCTGGATCGGCCTCGCAGTGTCCGGTATCGGCGAGCAGGCTTCCCACTTCATCTGCCGCACGATCCGCGGGTACTCCCGCGGTGACCAACGCCGCGATTGTTGCCGCAACACCATTGTCTTCCCAGTCTCCCCGGGAAGCACTCTCAAGGAGAGACAAGGACAGCGCTTCAATTGCCGGACTCAGCACATGCGCCGGCACGTGATCATGGAAGACTCCTTCCATCTGCCCCTGCTGCAGGATGCCCGAGATCGTAGCCCGGGCAGGCGTAAGGAATTCACGCACCGGATCTGTTGACGGATCCCGTCTGGCAAGTGCGATGAGTACCTGATAGCGGTCACCGACGGGCCACAAAGCCAGAGTCAGACGCGCGAGGGACCGCTGGGGCGATTCGGACGAGTGGAAAGCTGTGGCGACTGTCTTCTGCAAGATCTCGAAGGCCTCGTGAGCGAGCGCTTCCAGCAGCGCGTCCCTGCCGGGGAAGTGACCGTAAACTGTGCGCCTTACGACCCCCGCGGCCTGCGCGATCTCACCCAGCGTCACATCCAGGTTCCGCACCAGTTCCTGGCGTGCGACTGCGAGGATCCGCGCCCGATTGGCACGGGAGTCGCGCCTTTGGGGCTCTGGAACAGATCGCGTCACGTTATAAGACCTCTCAACTTAGAATATGTACATTATTACGCACTATGGAACCGGCCGGAGGCGGCGGTCGGCACGCCGCTGCCGGAGCTGGTGGACGCCGTCGATCAGCGCGGTGCCCATCAGGGACTTCGCCGAAGTTCACCCTGACGAGCCGAAGTCAGTATTGGGGCGATGGGGGAGAATCGCGCCGTGACCTTGAACATCACCATCGACGCCGACGCGCCCGACGCGCCGTACGAGCAACTGCGGGCGCAGATCTCCGAACAGGCCCGCTCGGGGGTGCTGCCGGTGGGCCACCGGCTGCCGACCGTCCGCGGCCTCGCGGAACAACTGGGCCTCGCGGCGAACACCGTGGCCAAGGCGTACCGGACGCTGGAGAGCGACGGGGTGATCGAGACGCGGGGCCGCAACGGCACGTTCGTGGCGGCGGCGGGGGACGCGGCGGAGCGGCAGGCGGCGGCGGCCGCGGCGGCGTATGCGGCGCAGGCGCGGCGGCTGGGGCTGTCGCGGGAGGCGGCGCTGGGAACGGCGGGGGAGGCGATTCGCGCGGCGTACGAGGCGGCGTACGAGGGGGACTGACGGGGCGGGAACGCCCGCCGCAGGCGCCCCCACCCTGCCCGGCGTCACAGGTACAGCCCCGCCTCCTCGCCCCCGATCTGCGACGGGACCGACGCCGGAGGCGTACCGCGGCGCAGCGCGTAGAGCTCCGCCAGCGTCGCGCCCTCGCGGCCCACGCCCTCGTCCGTGCCGAGCCACGACACGGCCTCGCGGCGGGTGAGCGGGCCCACCTCGATGCGGGCCAGGCAGCGGCCGGGGCGGACGACCGCGGGGTGGAGGCGTTCCAGGTCCTCGTTGGTGGTGACGCCCACCAGGACATTGCGCCCCTGCCCGAGCAGGCCGTCCGTCAGGTTGAGCAGACGGGACAGCGCCTGACCCGCCGTGTGTTTCGCCTCGCCGCGGATCAGCTCGTCGCAGTCCTCGAGCAGCAGCAGCCGCCAGCGCCCCTTGGAGGTGCCCTCGTCCTCGCCGATCGCGATGTCCATCAGATAGCCCACGTCGTTGAAGAGCCGCTCCGGGTCCAGAACGCAGTCCACCTGGCACCAGTCGCGCCACGAGCGGGCCAGCGTCCGCAGTGCGGACGTCTTGCCCGTACCGGGAGGGCCGTGGAGGAGCAGCAGCCGGCCCGCGATGTCGTCCGGTGTCACCTTCATCAGCCGGTCCATCGCGTCGGCCACGGGCGCGGTGTAGTTGGCCCGGACCTCTTCCCATGTCCCGGCGGCGATCTGCCGTGTCGTGCGGTGCGGGCCGCGGCGCGGGGAGACGTACCAGAAGCCCATGGTGACGTTCGTCGGCTGCGGTTCCGGTACGTCGGCCGCGCCGTCGGTCGCCTCTTTGAGGATCTTCTCGGCGAGCTCGGAGCTGACGGCCGTGACCGTGATGTCCGCGCCGCGGTTCCAGCGGGAGATCAGCATGGTCCATCCGTCGCCCTCGGCGAGCGTGGCGCTCCGGTCGTCGTCCCGGGCGGAGCGCAGCACAGTGGCGGCGGGCGGCAGCATCGACGCGCCGTGCCGGACGCGCTCGATACTGGAGCTGTGGGAGTACGGCTGCTCGCCCGTCGCGAAGCGGCCGAGGAACAGCGCGTCGACGACGTCCGAGGGTGAATCGCTGTCGTCGACGTTGAGCCGGATCGGCAGAGCGTCCTGAGGGTTTGCAGACATGCGCCCATGATCCGGCACGGTCTCGGCCGCCGCACCGTGTTTTGCCCGGTGCGGCGGCGAACCGCGGTGCGGCGGGCCGGTGCTCAGCGGCGCACCAGTGCCAGGGCCTGTCTGGCCCTGCGCACCACGGCGTAGCCCTTGGTGAGGGCCCGGTCCTTGGCGAAGTCTCCTGTGAGCGTCCGTCCTTCGACGAGCCGTTCGAACTCGGCCGCTCCCGTCCTGCGCCGTACCGTCAGCCGCCGCAGTGCGTACGGGCCCTGCCGCATAGCCGCCCGCGGCCGCTGCGGCGCCCGCGACGATCGCGCCGGCACTCTTGGGACTGTATGACAGGACCGCCTCGGAGGGCCCCACTCCTGAGGGTTTGTGACGCTCGATCAGCGGCGGCTGCGGTACCGCCCCAAGGACCTCACTGACTCGTCAGTAACAGTTCTTGGCATGGACACTTCCGGTGAAGTCTGTCCCCTGCTACGAAAGTTGAGGCAGAGATCCTGCTAAAGGGAGGTTCCATGAATCTGTCCCGAGTCGCGGCATTCTCATCCTCACTCCTCCTCGGCGCTGTCCTCGCTCTCACGGGAGCGGGCCCGGCGCAGGCAGACACCACCGCCCAGTCACTGGACTACGTCGCCCTTGGCGACTCCTACTCCTCAGGGGTGGGAGCCGGCAGCTACGACAGCGCGAGTGGCAACTGCAAGCGCAGCACCCGGGCCTTCCCCAGGCTCTGGGCCAACGCCAATTCACCCTCGTCGTTCGCGTTCACCGCTTGCTCAGGCGCCCGTACGGGTGATGTCACGGCGAGTCAGCTCGGTCCGCTCAGCTCCTCCACCGACCTCGTATCCATCACGATCGGCGGCAACGACGCAGGCTTCGCCGACGTCATGACCACGTGCGTCCTGCAGTCCGAGTCCAACTGCATCAACCGCATCGCACAGGCCAAGGCGTACGTCGATTCGACCCTGCCCGGAAAGCTCGACCAGGTGTACTCGGCGATCAGCGCCAAGGCTCCCGCAGCCCAGGTCGTCGTCCTCGGCTATCCCCGTTTCTACAAGCTGCAGGGCAACTGCATCGCCGGTCTGACGGAGAACGAGCGGGCCGCCATCAACGGCGCCTCCGACCACCTCAACGCGGCGATCGCCAAGCGCGCGGCCGATCACGGTTACGGCTTCGCGAGTGTCGTCGGGACCTTCACCGGACATGAGATCTGCTCCGGTTCGTCCTGGCTGCACAGCGTCAACTGGCTCAACATCGGTGAGTCGTACCACCCGACGGCGTCCGGCCAGTCCGGCGGCTACCTGCCCGTGTTGGCGTCGAACGTCTGACGCGCGTAGTTCCGTTCCACCCTTCCACGACCGGGCTCGGCCCCCACACGTGTCCGGTCGTGGCACTTTCGTGCTCGGGCGGGGCCGAACGGGTCGTCACCGCGCAGGTGTCCGGATCCGGGACGGAGCCGAACGCCTAAGCAGCCAATGCCCAGACCAGGGCCACGAGGAACAGCAGCAACAGGGCAACCCCAACGGCCAGCACCGTCGTGGCCCGTCGGGAGTCGTCATCCTGTCCGGGGGTCTTTGCAACCACCGTCCCGGCCCTCGCCGAAGCGGTTTCCGGCTCCCGGACCCCGGGGCCCGTGAATCGAGTGTCGGCCGGGGGTGACGCGGTCGCCGGCACGTCCGTCCGTGCGGCGCCGCCGGAGCTTGCCAGGCGCAGCAGATGCTCCGCTTCCGCGGCGTCCATCCGGCCCGACGGATTGCGGTGCAGCAGTCCGGTGACCACCGGTTCCAGCGCGTCGGCGCCGCCCCGCGACGGATGCGCCGCCGGGTCGCCCTCCGCGCCGAACGCGGAGCGCCCCTCCGTCGCCGCGTGCAGCAACGCCCCCAGTGACCACAGGTCCGAGTCCGGGCCCGGATCGCGGCCGGCCGCCGTCTCCGGGGCGCCGAACTCGGGGGAGTCGCGCGCCGTCAGTGTGCCGAAGTCGGTGACCATCACCCGGCCGTCGTTGGCCATCAGCACGCTTGACGGCTTCAGGTCCCGGTGCAGGACCCCGGCCGCGTGTGCCACCCGCAGAGCGGCCAGGATCTCCGCCCCGATGTGCGCGGCGCGGCGCGGCGGCAGCGGCCCTTCCGCTTCGAGGACGTCCGCGAGCGTGAGGCCGCGCACCAGCTCCATCACGATCCAGGGCCGGCCGTCCTCCGTGACCACGTCATGGACGGCGACCACGTTCCGGTGCGAGACGCGGCCGGCGGCGCGCGCCGCGTCCTCCAGGTGCTCGTACAGCCGGCGCGTGTCCCCGGGGCCGAGCGTCCGCGGTGCCCGGACCTCCCTGATCGCGACGTCGCGCGTCAGCACCTCGTCGCGGGCCAGCCACAGCACGCCCCCGCCGACCTCGTCCAGCGGGCTCAGCAGCCTGTAGCGCTCCGCGATCAGCCGTACCGTTCCCGGCACTTCGCTCATGGCGAGCCCCCTGTCCGCAATCAGCGCCGCAACACGGTGTAAACCCCTCCAAGCTAGCTCAACTCATGGTGTTTGAAGCTTCCTTGAGTGGTCATCAGTACGACTGAGGCTCAAAATTGCATGCACGCTGTCCAACTCGCCCTGGAAACAGCCACATTCGAAGAGCAATCGTCAACCCGCGTACGGGTGTGGTGAATCATGCGGGCGGGATACACGGGTGTCCCGGCGGGGAGATAGGGTTAGCCTGCCCGGGCCGGGTGCCTCGTACGGGTGGGGAGTGACATGGAACAGATAACAGTGCGCAGCAGGGCGCGAGTGCCTGCCATCACATGCGGGAGCGGAGCGAGCAGTTCGCGTCTCGACCGCCACCTGTCGGTGCTCGGCGGTCCCGTCGTGCCGCAGCGTGAGTCGGCCGAAGCGACGCTGCTGATGCGTGAACTGACCTCGCGTGATGTGGCGCACAGCCGCAGGAGCAAGAGCGCGCGTGTGTCGCTCTTCGCGCCGCTGCGGCGCCTGCGACGCTCGCTCTTCGGCAGCCGCGGCTGACCCGGCACCCGGCCGCACCACCCACCGGCCCCACGCGTCGGGACGATCGCGCCCACCCCGCTCAGGCGACCACACCGTCCCGGCGCAGTACCGCTGCGGCTTCATCCGTCATCCCCATGGTCCGAAGCAGCGCATCGGTGTGCTCTCCGAGACCGGGAATCGCCCCCATCCGCGCCGGCTCCCCGCCTGGCAGCGTGATCGGGGGAATCATCGCCCGCAGCGGTCCCACCGGTGACCCGATCTCGCGCCACCGGTCCCGTGACGCCAGCTGCGGATGCCCGGCCACGTCCGCCACGGTATTGAGCCGTGCGCACGCGATACCCGCCGCGTCCAGCCGCGCGACCGCCTCACTCGCGTCCAGCCCGGCCAGCGCCTTGGCGACCACGGCGTCCGTCCGCTCGCGGTTCGCCGTGCGGGCCGTGTTGGTGGCGAACTCCGGATCACGGGCCAAGTCCGGCCGCTCCAGGACGTGGTCGGCGAGCCGCCGCCACTCGCGGTCGTTCTGTACGGACAGCAGCACCTGACCCCCGTCGGCGGTGGCATAGGCGTCGTACGGGGCGATGACGGCGTGCGCGAGACCCGTACGCGCCGGTGCTTCGCCGCCGTGCATCCCGTGGTGCAGGGGATGCCCCATCCACTCGGCCAGCGATTCCAGCATGGAGATCTCCACCGGCCCGCCTCGCCCCGTCGTGCCGCGTCGCAGCAGCGCCGCCAGGACGCCGGAGAAGGCGTACATCGCCGCGGCGATGTCGGCTGCCGGGATGCCCGCCTTCACGGGCTGCTCGGCGGTCCCCGTCACGGAGACGAGACCGGCCTCGCACTGCACGAGCATGTCGTACGCCCGCTTGTGCGCGTACGGGCCCTCGGAGCCGTAGCCGGAGATGTCGACGGCGACCAGCCTCGAATGGGCGGCGCACAGGGCGGCGGCGTCCAGGCGGAGCCGGGCGGCCGCGCCCTGGGCGAGGTTCTGCACGAACACGTCGGCGTCCGCGACGAGCCGGTGCACGATGTCGAGGCCGCGCGGGTCCTTGAGGTCCACGGCGATGGACTCCTTGCCGCGGTTGCACCACACGAAGTGCGAGGCGAGGCCGCGGGCAGCGGTGTCGTAGCCGCGGGCGAAGTCCCCGCCGTCCGGTCGCTCCACCTTGATCACGCGCGCGCCGAGGTCGGCCAGTTGTCGGGTGGCGAACGGGGCGGAGACGGCCTGCTCGACGGCGACGACCGTGATTCCGTCCAGGGGCAGTGGCATGTGGCTCATGACGCCGTGCATACCGTGTACGTGCCACCTTTGTCACCACCGGGGTGTCACACCAAGATCGTCTCCGGGGTCGCGAGCGTCTCAGGAGCGGGTCGGTGCGCTCGAAGGCCCGGACGCGCCGGCCGGCACGACGAGGGAGCTGATCGCGATGGTCGGCGGCTCGGTGATGAACCACGTCGCGAACGAGCTCGCGACCGCGGAGCGGGCGCGTGCACTGCCGTGGCCGCAGGAACAGGAGCAGGCGGTGCGGACGGAGTATCTGCGCGCGGGTGGGATCGGGGGGTATCCGCGGTCGGCCGCGCCGTCGGCGGCGGGCCCGGATCCGGTGGACCCGGAGGAGGGATTCGAACGGGTCCTGGCGCGCGTGCTCGACGGTTCGCGTAGCGGCGGCCCGGTACGGGGGAGGTCAAAGCAACGCGAACTGGCCGCCCGGGCCCTCCTCCTCGTGGTCGAGGACCGACGCCGGTCGCCGCATGTTGCGCGGCGGCGGCACGATCCCCGCGGACCGGAGCTCGCCGGCGGCGATCCGTGGGCCCGCCGCCAACGCCTCCCTCCTCGGCTCCAGTTCCGCCAGCAGCGCCAGCACCGTGATCAGCTCCAGCAGTTCCGAGGTCCACTCCTGGGGCCAGGCCGCGGGCCGTACTGCCTCCAAAGTGCCGGGCTCCGCCGGGGCCGTGCGTTGTTCGAACCAGTGCTCCAGCACCCGTACCCCGCCCAGCTCGAAGCCCCAGGCGCAGTCCGGGACGGGGGAGACACGGCCGGTGCCGCCGATGACCAGCGCCTCGTCCTTGGGGTCGTAGTCGATCGAGTCGGGCCGGGGCGGCAGAGCCGCGCGGACGTACGGCCTGCGTCCGCCGGGCAGTCGCGGCCGCTCACCGCCCCGCGCGCCGCGCAGCATGACGCGGGTCAGTTCCCGGCCCAGGGTCACCCCGGACGTCCAGAGGTCCGCGTCGCCGGTCAGTGGCACGGCGCATCCGGCGGGGGACGGCTGCACGGCCGCCACCACCCAGGCGGCGAACTCCTCGGCGCTCACCTCGCGTCCGTACCGTTCGCCGAGCAGATCCGTCAGGCCGGGCGCGAGGTTCGGCTCGAGGCCGCCCGGCCGCCGGTACAGCGGCCGGACACGCCCGGGACGCCCCGGGCGACCGCCGGGCGAACGCCCGTCCGGAAGCAGGGCGGAGACCACAAGGCGCGGTCCGTGCTCGACGAACAACAGTTGCCGCTCGTCGAGCACCCGCCACAACTCGGGCCGCGCGACGTCGATCAGCCGGTGGTCCGGTATCAGCCACTGCTCGTCGAAGGCGCCGTGCAGGACCCGTACGGGCTCGGGGCAGCGGCCGGCCTCCTCGGTGAAACGTCCTGTGGCCGCCGGCCGGCCGGGAAGCTGCGCCACCGCACTGCGCGGGCTGCGCGCACGGCTCGGGCGGAACAGCGCGTCGCGCTCGTCGCCGCCGGAGCGTGCGAGTGTGTTCCAGCGGGCCCTCAGAGACGCGGCGTCGGGCGCCATCACCCAGTCCCGGCCGAGCCGCAGCGGAGCCACGGACCAGGGCATGAGGTCGTCGAGCAGCGGCATGTCCTCGGCGAGAGCAGTCACCGTCCGCATGCTAGTGCTGGGACCGGCAAGGTTCACCGGCTCGCGACGCCCGGCACGGCACCTCGCTGCGTGTCGCATCACCCAAGTACATCCAGTACGCGGGAGATCCTCCGCCTTGCGATGCACCGCACCGGACGCCGCGAGCTTTCCGGCAAACCTTGCCGGTCACAGCACTGGCCAGCGTGCTCAGTCCACTGCACCCACGGTGAAGGAGCTCAGTCGGCCGCGTCCACGGTGACGGAGAAGGAGAAGCGGTCGCCGCGGTAGCGGATGCGCGCCACGTCGACGACCCGGCCGGACTCGTCGTACGTCACGCCGGTGTAGTGCAGGATCGGGCTCAGCAGCGGCACCCGCAGCAGCGCCGCGGTCCGCGGGTCCGCGAGCCGCGCCTCCACCGTGTCGGTGATCCGGCTGATCCGGACACCGAGCGCGTCCCGCAGCACCTTGGTCATCGGCCAGCGCTCCAGGTCCGCGGTGTCGAGACCGGCGGCGACGTCCGGGTGGAGGGCGTTCTCCGCCCAGTTGGTGGGCTCGCCGCTCTCGCCGTCGCAGCGCAGCCGCCGGTACACCACGACCTCGGCCGCGCCGGGGAAGTGCTCCGCGAGCTCGCCGGGCACCGGCTCCGGGCCGTGGCCGAGGATCGTCGTGCGCTCGCCGGACTGCTGCGCGACGATCGCGTCGATCGAGCCCAGCAGCCGGCGGGGCGCACCGCGTCGCGCCCCCGGTTCGATGAAGGTGCCGCGCCGGCGGTGCCGGCTGATCAGGCCCTCCTCCTCCAGCTCCTTGAGCGCCTGCCGCATGGTCAGCACGCTCACGCCGTAGTGCTGGGCGAGCTGCTCCTCGGTGGGCAGCCGCAGCGACGCCTCGGGGCCTCGGCCCAGTATCGAGGCGCGCAGCGACTGCGAGACCTGGTACCACAGCGGCAGCTTGCGGTTCAGGACCAGTGAGTCGGGGGCGAAGGAGGTCACGGCATCTCCGTTACACGGCAAGTCTCCACTACGGCCTGAAGTGGCGCTCCAGACCCTGCCATACGTCGTCGTAGCCCTTCTGCAGATGGTCGGCGTTCGCCGCCTGGCCGGTGGCGGTCACGGGCCAGCGGGTCTCGAACATGAACGCAAGTCCGTCGTCGATCTTCTGCGGCCCCAGCTCCGCGGTGCTCGCGGCCTCGAAGGTCTCCCGGTCGGGGCCGTGCGCGGACATCATGTTGTGCAGCGAGCCGCCGCCCGGCACGAAGCCCTCGGCCTTGGCGTCGTACGCGCCCTCGATGAGGCCCATGTACTCGCTCATCACATTGCGGTGGAAGTACGGCGGGCGGAAGGTGTCCTCGCCGACCAGCCAGCGGGGCGCGAAGACGACGAAGTCGACGCCCGCGAGACCGGGGGTGTCGGACGGCGACGTCAGGACCGTGAAGATCGACGGGTCGGGGTGGTCGTAGGAGATGGTCCCGATGACGTTGAAGCGGCGCAGGTCGTAGACATAGGGGACGTGGTTGCCGTGCCACGCGACCACGTCCAGCGGGGAGTGGTCGTACGTCGCGGCCCACAGGTTCCCGCAGAACTTGTTGACCACCTCCACCGGGCCCTCGACGTCCTCGAAGGCGGCGACCGGGGCGAGGAAGTCACGCGCGTTCGCGAGACCGTTCGCGCCGATGGGGCCGAGGTCCGGGAGCTGGAAGGGCTGTCCGTAGTTCTCGCAGACGTAACCGCGGGCGGACGGGCTCTGCCCGGCGTCGGGCGCGGTGTCCAGGAGCTCGACACGGAAGCGGACGCCCCGCGGGATCAGGGCGACCTCGCCGGGGCGGGCCGGCAGCAGGCCGAACTCGGTGACCAGCAGCAGCCCGCCGCGCTCAGGGACGATCAGCAGCTCGCCGTCCGAGTTGCTGAACACCCGGTCCGTCATGGACGTATCGGCGTGGTAGAGGTGCACGGCCATGCCGGTGCGCTGAGTCGCGTCGCCGTTGCCGCCGAGCGTCCACAGACCGGCCAGCCAGTCGGTGCCGGGCGCGGGCTCCGGCAGCGGGTTCCAGCGCAGTCTGTTGGGGTCGGGCACGGTCTCGGTGAAGGGGGCGCTGCGCACGTGGCCGTTGTCGATGCGGGTGAACGGGGGGTGGGCGGCGGACGGTCGGATGCGGTACAGCCAGGAGCGCCGGTTGTGCGCGCGGGGCTCGGTGAAGGCGGAACCGCTGAGCTGCTCCGCGTAGAGCCCGAGGGGGGCGCGCTGGGGGGAGTTACGCCCGTGGGGGAGTGCGCCGGGCACCGCCTCCGAGCTGTGCTCGTTACCGAAGCCGGGGGAGAACGACTGATCGGTCAGCCCCTCGACGATCTTCCGCGCCTGCTCGGTGCCGCTCATTGCCCGCTCCTGGTGCTGAAGGTCACTGAAACCATTCCTATGGACAACCGTAGGATTGCAGGTCCGCCCGCCAACGGCAACGGAGCGGCATGATGGACCGCGTGTCCCGCGCCCGCACCGGCTCTGATTCCCCTTCCTCTTCCTCGCCGTCCTCCTCTCCTCCTTCCCATGCGCATCTCCGCCGCGCGCCTGTTCAGCAGCGCAGCGCCCACCGGCTCGCCCGGATCCTGGACGCCTGTGCCGAGGTTCTCGACGAGGAGGGCTACGAAGAACTGTCCACCCGCACGGTGGCGGCCAGGGCGGGCGTGCCGATCGGCTCCGTCTACCGCTTCTTCGGCAACAAGCGCGCGTTGGTCGAGGCCCTCGGGCGGCGCAATCTGGACGGCTTCGCCGAGCGGGTCGCAGGGCGGCTCCCCGCGCTGCCCCCCGGTGACTGGCGGGCTGCGGTCGATGCCGTGCTTGACGAGTACCTGGCGATGAAGCGGACGGTGCCGGGATTCACCCTGGTCGACTTCGGCGCACAGCTGCCGGTCGGCGCACCCGCTGCCTGCGCCAACCACGAGGTCGCCGACCGGCTGACGGACCTGCTCGCGGCGCATCTGGGGCGCCCGTCGGATGTGCCGCTGAGGCGGACGGTCCTGGTGGCGGTGGAAGCTGTGGACGCGCTGCTGCAGCTGGCCTTCCGGGTGCGGCCGTCCGGCGACGAGGACATCGTGACCGAGACGCGTGAGCTGGTACGGGCGTATCTGGCGCGGGTCTTCGACTGACGCGGGGGTCTTCGACTGACGGCGGGGGTCTTCGGGCGGGGCGGGCCAGGGCTGGCCTGCCCCGCCTTTGCCCGCCCCCGAAATCGCACGGGATCGGGCTTCCCGTCCGTGCATACCGGTCGGTATGCTCGGCCGGGCCAGCACCACGCCGCTGCCGCCGCCCGGGGAGGGCCCATGTCCCGCACCGCACCCGCCGTCCGTACGACCCCAGCCCCGCCCGGCGCGCCCGCCGCGCAGAGCGCCCGTACCGCCCTGCGCGTCTGCCCGCTGTGCGAAGCCACCTGCGGACTCACCCTCACCATCGAGGGCTCCCGTGTCACCCGGGCCCGCGGTGACCGGGACGATGTCTTCAGCCAGGGCTTCATATGCCCCAAGGGCGCCTCGTTCGGTGAGCTCGACGCCGACCCGGACCGACTGCGCAGCCCGCTGGTCCGGGAGAACGGCGAACTGCGCGAGGCGACCTGGGCGGAGGCCTTCGACCTCATCGCCGCACGCATCCGGCCGCTGACCGAGGAGCACGGGCCGAACGCCGTCGCAGTCGTCCTCGGCAACCCCAACGTCCACACGATGGCCGGTGGCCTCTACCCGCCCGTCCTGATCTCCGCACTGCGGACACGGAACGTCTTCAGCGCCTCCACGCTGGACCAGATGCCCAAGCACGTGTCCAGCGGTCTGCTCTTCGGCAGTTCGGTCGCCATCCCCGTCCCCGACCTGGACCGCACCGACCATCTGCTGCTCCTCGGCGCCAATCCCCTGGAATCCAACGGGAGTCTGTGCACCGCCCCCGACTTCCCCGGCAAGCTCAAGGCGCTCCGCCGCCGCGGCGGCACCCTCACCGTCGTCGACCCGCGCCGCACCCGCACCGCGCAGCTGGCCGACCGTCATGTCGCCATCCGGCCCGGCACCGACGCGTTGCTGCTGGCCGCCCTCGCCCAGGTCCTCTTCGAGGAGGGGCTCACCGACCTCGGCACACTCGCCGAGCATGTCGAGGGCGTGGCCGAAGTCGAGGCCGCCGTCAAGGACTTCACCCCCGAGGCCGTCGCAGCCGCCTGCGACATGGACGCCGACGACATCCGGGCGATCGCCCGTGAACTGGCCGCCGCCCCCACCGCCGCCGTGTACGGGCGCATCGGCAGCTGCACCGTCGAGCACGGCACCCTGGCCAGCTGGCTCGTCGACGTCCTCAACATCCTGACTGGCAACCTGGACCGGCCCGGCGGCGCCCTCTTCCCGCTCGCCGCGACGGACCGGGCCCCGCGTCCGGCAGCTCCCGGCAAGGGCTTCGCGCTCGGCCGATGGTCCAGCAGGGTCAGTGGCCACCCCGAGGCCAAAGGTGAACTGCCGATCGCCGCGCTCGCGGAAGAGATCGAGACCCCGGGCGACGGCCGGATCCGGGCCGTCATCGCTATCGCCGCCAACCCGGTGCTCTCCGCCCCGGACGGCGACCGTCTCGACCGCGCCCTGGCCGGCCTCGACCTGATGGTCAGCATCGACCCGTATCTCAACGAGACCTCACGCCACGCCGACGTCGTGCTGCCTCCGCCGCCGCCCGCCCAGAGCGCCCACTTCGACTTCGCGTTCAACGCCCTCGCCGTCCGCAACCAGGCCCGCTACTCACCGGCCGCCGTGCCTCTGGAGGCCGGGCTGATGGACGAGTGCGAGATCCACGCCCGGCTCGTCCTCGCTGTCTCCGGGATGCACGGAGCCGAGCCTTCGGCCGTCGACGACATGGTCATCCAGGGCGCCCTGGCCAAGGCGGTCGCCGACCCGCACTCGCCCCTCCACGGACGGGACGCGGCCGAGCAGGCGCGCCTGCTGGCCGGCAGCAGCGGGCCGGAGCGGCGGCTCGACATGATGCTCCGCCTCGGCCCGTACGATCTTGTCCTCGAGGACCTGCGGCAGGCGCCGCACGGCATCGACCTCGGCCCGCTCCGACCCCGTATCCCGCAGATCCTCAAGACCCGCAGCGGACGCGTCGACCTGCTGCCCGGCCCGATCGCCGCCGATCTGCCGAGGCTGCGGGCGGCGCTCGACGAGCGGCCCGCCGGCCTGGTCCTGGTCGGCCGCCGCCATCTGCGCTCCAACAACAGCTGGCTCCACAACGTGCCGGCCCTGAACGGCGGGTCCAACCGCTGCACGCTCCACATCCACCCCGACGACGCGGCCCGTCTCGGGATCGCCGACGGCGCCACAGTGCGCATCACCGCGGACGGCGGTCATGTCGACGCCCCCGCGGAGATCACGGACACGATCCGCACCGGTGTCGTGAGCCTGCCGCACGGCTGGGGACACGACCGGCCGGGCACCCGGCTCTCGGTGGCCGCGCAGCGCGCCGGAGTCAACGTCAACCAGCTGCTCGACGGCTCCCGGCTCGACCCCCTGTCCGGCACGGCGGTGCTCAACGGCTTCCCCGTCGAACTGACAACCCTGCCATGACCTGGGCCCGTACGAGCGCCTTCGCGCTGGTCGTCTCCGGGGGCGTCGCCGTGGCCTCCTTCGCCTCGCTGTGGCGTATCGAGCGCCGTCCAACGGAAGTTGGGGGAGGCCCGAAGGAGTCGCGGACGAAGGTCCCGGTGCACCGCATCCTGCGGACGCGCGGTGTTCTGCGGGGATCTTCATCAGTCTCGCGGTGCTGTCGGCCACCGACATCCTCACCGTCTACCTTCCGGTGGTCGGCGAGGACCGCGGCATCGCGCCCGCCGCCGTCGGAGCGCTGCTGAGCCTGCGGGCCGCCGCGACGATCGCCTGCCGGCTGGTGATGACGCCGGTGATCCGCCTCCTCGGCCGTACGGCCCTGCTCATCGTGACGTGTCTGCTCGGCGGAGTGCTGTGTGCGGGCATCGCGCTGCCGGTACCGGTGTGGGCGCCGGCCCTGGTGCTGGCGGCCCTCGGCTTCTGCCTGGGGGTCGGCCGGCCGCTGTCCATGACGACGGTGGTCCAGGCGGCCCCCGCCCGGTCCCGTTCCACGGCGCCGGCCCTGCGGCTGACCGGCAACCGCCTGGGCCAGGTCGCCGCGCCCGCTTCCGCCGGACTGACCGCCGGTCTCGCCGGCACGGCGCTCCCTTCGTGATGCTGGGCGCCCTGCTGCTCGTGTCGGCGGGGACCGCTGTGCGGACAGGGCCGAACGGGCGACCGGGGCACGCATCGGCGGAGGGCGACGGAGCCGGCGGGACCGGCCAGGGCGGTGCGGCCGAGGGCGCGGACGGGCCGGGGTCCCCCGGTCGGCATACAGATCGTGTCCGCTAGTAGGGGCATTTCTGACGAGTTCTCAGCGTTTCGACGCTGCTTTCTGCCGAATCCATGACATCTAGTCAGCTGATCGCGTGATCAGTATGACAATCGGATCGGCTTGAAGGAGCCTCGCATGAGCACGACTGCAACTCTCCACCCGCGCCGCCCCCGCACGGCGGCGGCGGCCCTCGCCGCTCTGGCCTGTGCCGGCGTGACGCTGGCGGGGGCGTCGGCGGCTGTCGCCGCCCCCGGTGACAGCGGAGACCTCAAGATCCACAACGCCGGCGTCGAGCACTGGGACACCCGGGACGACATCAAGGGAGTCTGCAAGTTCAGCCTCAGCGCGTTCAACTTCGAGAGCCTGACGCAGGTCACCTGGACCATCACTCCGCAGCCCCCGACCGCCGCCGGCGCCACCCTGACGGACACCCTCGTGCTGATCGCCGGCCGGGGTCACACGGGGCAGTACTCGCTGCCCGACGGCGAGTACCTGCTCACCTGGACGGCACCCAGCGGTCCGCGGCAGAAGGTCTTCACCGTCGACTGCGACAAGTACGGCGACAAGCAGGGAGCGAAGGGCGGCGAGAACCAGAACAAGGACAAGATCCAGGACGACAAGGGCACGGACTGGGAGAAGGACGACAAGGGCTCGCCGCACGGTGCGGTACCCGCGGGCGGCGGCGGAGCGGCCGACAGCGGTGAAACCAACGGGGCGGGTGGCTCCTCGACCGGCGTGACCACCGCGCTGGTCACTGGTGCGGCCGGGGTGGCCGGACTGGTTCTCGTCCGACGGGCCCGCCGCCGCGCCCATGGCGCCGCGTAACGTCCGCAGTCGCCGCCGCCGACGCGGACCCAGCCGCGCCTGCCGTCTGGCCCTCACGCTCAGCGTGACGGTCACGCTGGTCACCGGCGTCGTCCGGGGGTGTGAGGATCCGCTCCTGGGCGCGCCGGCGGTCACCGTCGCGGCCGACGTGTCGACGTCCGGAGCCGGCGTGCGGGCCTCGTCGGACGTGTCGAACCAGATCGACCTGCCGCCGCTCTTCCCTCGCACCGCGGGCCCGGAGGCACAATCGGCGGCCGCGACGCCCGGAACGCCGTCCGCTACGCCCGGAGCACAGTCCGGGAATCCGGGGCCGTCCCGGTCGGCCGCGCCCAGCACGTCCGCGGCACCACGGGGAGCCAAGACCGCTTCGGGCGGGCACGCGGCACTGCCACGCTCTCCCGCGAAACAGCTCGCGATCCCCGCCATCACCATCGAGTCACCGGTGACGGGGCTGGGCCTCGACAAGCACCATCGGCTCACGGCGCCTCCGGTGGACAACCCGCGCCTCGTCGGCTGGTACCGCGACGGGCCGTCCCCCGGCGAGGCCGGTACGGCTCTGCTGGTCGGACACCGCGACACCAGGACCGGCCCCGCCATCTTCCTCAACCTCAACGCACTGAAGCCGGGTGACAAGGTCAACGTCCGACGCGCGGACCGGCGGACGGCCGTGTTCACCGTCGACAAGGTGCGCACGTACAAGAAGGAGGTGTTCCCCGACGTCGAGGTGTACGGCCACACGGGCCGGCCGGAACTGCGGCTGCTGACCTGCGGCGGCAGCTTCGACCAGAAGGCCGGTTACTCCGCCAACGTCGTCGTCTTCGCGCACCTCACGGACGTCAAGCAGCCGTGATGCGCGCGGGGACGGTCCGCCACAGCGCGGCCGCCCCGCGGCCGGGCGGGCTCCTGCCGAGCGGATCTCGCATGGTGGACACATGCGTAACAAAGCGGCGCTCCGGCCTGCGCGATCCATTCCCCGACGGGGCGAAGTGGGCTAGCTTCTGGCGACGCAGCTGCCCCTTCTCATCCCGGGCGGGACCCTATGACTCGCGCCATCGCTCTGCACGACGTCAGCAAGAGATACGGGCGTGCTCGCCGCGCCGTCGACCGCTTCTCCCTCGGTATCGAACCGGGGGAGTTCCTCGTTCTGCTGGGCCCCTCCGGATGCGGCAAGTCGACGGTGCTGCGCATGATCGCCGGGCTCGAGGACATCACGGAGGGGGAGCTGCTGCTGGACGGGGAGTATGCCAACGACGTGCCGCCGCGCGAGCGCGACATGGCCATGGTCTTCCAGAACTTCGCGCTCTACCCGAACATGACCAACCGCCAGAACATCGGCTTCCCCCTGAAGCTGGAGAACCCCCGGGCCGACAGCAGCCCACGTGTCGAGGCCACCGCCAGAATGCTCGGCATCGAGGACCTCCTCGACCGGTTCCCCGCGCAGCTCTCCGGCGGCGAACGGCAGCGCGTCGCGATGGGCAGGGCCATCTCGCGGCGGCCCTCCGTCTTCCTGATGGACGAACCGCTCTCCAACCTCGACGCGAAGCTCCGCAACCACCTCCGGGCCGAGATCGCCCGGCTCACCGCGGAGTTGGGTGTGACGACGGTCTATGTCACCCACGATCAGGCGGAGGCGATGTCGCTGGGCGACCGGGTCGCGGTCATGCGCGGCGGAGTGCTCCAGCAGGTCGGCACTCCCCGGGAGACCTACGCCGTGCCGGCGAACGTCTTCGTCGCCGCGTTCATCGGTACGCCCCGGATCAATCTGCTGCAGGCCGTCGTCCATGCGCCGCTGGACGGCAGGATGTCGATCGATCTGGGCAGGCAGCGCCTGCCGTTGCCCGAACCGCTCAGCCCCGACCACCAGTTGCTGCGCATCCAGCAGGGGCGGCAGATCATCGTGGGCCTGCGCTCGGAGGCCGCCCGCATCGCGCCGCCCAGCCAGGCGCGCCCCGGTGAGGTCGCGCTGACCGGGCTCGTCGAGCACATGGAGTACCAGGGGCACGAGGCGCTGGTGCACTTCAACACCGGCTCCACGCCCGCCGTCGTCGCCGACCTGGAGTCGCCGCGACCGAAGACACCGGCGAGGAGGCGCAAGGACGCGGGCCCCGGAGTGCTCACCCGGCTCAAGGAGCGCGCGATGGCGCAGGTCGGCGGAGCCGTCGCGGTGCTCGACGAACCGGAACCGGTCCCCGCCCGTGAACAGCGGCCCCTCGGCGCGAGCGACCTCGTCGTCCGCACCGGCCCGGACCTGCGGCTGCGGACCGGTGCGCAGGTGCCGCTGCTCGTCGACCTCGCGCACCTCTATGTCTTCGACCACCAGGGCCGCCGGATCTGCCCGGCCCCCGTCGACCTCCCCGGCCTCGACGCGTAGGGCCTGTCCGGGCGGGGCGGGACCGGACTGCCCGGCCGCGCGGCCCGCCACGTAGCCTCCATCACGAGGGCTGCCCCTGGTGCCGTAAAACTAACGGCGCTAGTTTGGGGGGACACTACCGCGACGCGTGGAGGAGAACGATGAAGGCCCACGACGGCATGTACATCGGCGGCCGGTGGCGGCCCGCCGCGGCACAGGACACGATCGCGGTCGTCAACCCGGCGGACGAACAGGTCATCGCGCACGTCCCGGCGGGCACCGCGGCCGACGTCGACGACGCCGTGCGCGCCGCCCGCGAGGCCTTCCCGGCCTGGGCCGCTACGCCGCCCGCCGAACGCGCGCAGCGTATAGCGGCGCTCCGCGACGAACTCGGGCGGCGGACGGAGGAGATCGCGGAGACCGTCACCGCCGAACTCGGCGCACCGCCCGCCCTGGCTGTCGCGGTCCACGCGAGCCTGCCCGTGATGGTCGCCGGCTCCTACGCGGAGCTCGCCGGCTCGTACGCGTTCGAGGAGAAACTCGGCAACTCCACCGTGCTGATGGAGCCGGTCGGAGTCGTCGGGGCGATCACACCCTGGAACTACCCCCTGCACCAGATCGTCGCCAAGGTGGCCCCCGCGCTCGCGGCCGGCTGCACGGTCGTCCTGAAGCCCGCGGAGGACACCCCGCTGACCGCGCAGCTCTTCGCGGAGGCCGTCCACGAGGCGGGCGTACCGGCGGGCGTCTTCAACCTCGTCACCGGCCTCGGCCCCGTGGCCGGCCAGGCGCTCGCCGAGCACGAGGGTGTCGACCTGGTGTCCTTCACCGGCTCCACCGCCGTCGGCCGCCGGATCGGCGCGACGGCGGGCGGCGCCGTCAAGCGCGTCGCGCTGGAGCTCGGAGGCAAGTCCGCCAACGTGATCCTGCCGAGCGCCGACCTGGCCAAGGCCGTCAACGTCGGCATCGCCAACGTGATGTCCAACTCCGGTCAGACGTGCAGCGCGTGGACCCGGATGCTCGTGCACAAGGACCAGTACGAAGAGGCCGTCGCCCTCGCCGCGGCCGCCGTCGCCAAGTACGTCCCCGGCGACCGGGTCGGTCCGCTCGTCAACGCCAAGCAGCAGGAGCGGGTGCGCGGCTACATCGGGAAGGGCGTCGAGGAGGGCGCCCGGCTCGTCGCGGGCGGCCCCGACGCGCCCCTGGAGACGGGCTACTACGTCAGCCCGACCGTCTTCGCCGACGTGACCCCCGACATGACCATCGCCCAGGAGGAGATCTTCGGCCCGGTCGTCTCACTCCTGAAGTACGAGGACGAGGAGGACGCCCTGGCCATCGCCAACGGCACCGTCTACGGCCTCGCGGGTGCGGTCTGGGCAGGCGACGAGTCCGAGGCGGTCGCCTTCGCCCGCCGGATGGACACCGGCCAGGTCGACATCAACGGCGGTCGCTTCAACCCGCTGGCGCCCTTCGGCGGTTACAAGCAGTCCGGCGTCGGCCGGGAGCTCGGCCCGCACGGCCTCGCCGAGTACCTCCAGACCAAGTCCCTCCAGTTCTGAGCGTTAAGGAAACGATTGTGGTCCGTGCAGCCGTACTGCCCTCCGTCGGCGCTCCCCTCGAGATCACCGGGATCTCCCTGCCCGACCCCGGCCCGGGGCAGGTCCGCGTCAAGCTGGCCGCGGCCGGTGTGTGTCACTCCGACCTGTCCCTGTCCAACGGCACCATGCGGGTGCCCGTGCCCGCCGTCCTCGGGCACGAGGGCGCCGGCACCGTGCTCGCCGTCGGCGAGGGCGTCACCCGTGTCGCCCCCGGCGACGGCGTCGTCCTCAACTGGGCGCCGTCCTGCGGCCTCTGCCACGCCTGCGTGATCGGCGAGGTGTGGCTGTGCGCCGACGCGCTGACCGGCGCGGGCCGCGTGCACGCCGTCACGAAGGACGGCACCGAACTCCATCCGGGCCTGAACGTCGCCGCGTTCGCCGAGGAGACGGTCGTCGCCGCGAACTGCGTGCTGCCCGTCCCCGACGGCGTGCCGCTCGCCGACGCCGCCCTGCTCGGCTGCGCCGTCCTCACCGGCTACGGCGCCGTGCACAACGCCGCGCGGGTACGCGAGGGCGAGTCCGTCGTGGTCTTCGGCGTCGGAGGGGTGGGCCTCGCCACCCTCCAGTCCGCGCGGATCGCCGGCGCCGGCACCGTCATCGCGGTCGACGTCTCCCCCGAGAAGGAGGAACTGGCCCGGCGGGCCGGCGCGACCGACTACGTGGTGGCCTCCGACACCACCGCGAGGGAGATCCGCGGGCTCACCGGCAAGCGGGGCGCGGACGTGGCCATCGAGTGCGTCGGCCGATCCGTGACCATCCGCACCGCCTGGGACTCCACCCGCCGCGGCGGCCGGACGGTGGTCGTCGGCATCGGCGGCAAGGACCAACAGGTCACGTTCAACGCGCTGGAGCTGTTCCACTGGGGCCGGACCCTCTCCGGCTGCGTGTACGGCAACTCCGATCCGGCCCGGGACCTCCCCGTCCTCGCGGACCATATCCGCGCGGGCCGCCTCGACCTGTCCGCCCTGGTGACCGACCGGATCGCCCTGGAGGGCATTCCGGCAGCGTTCGACGCCATGCGCGAAGGGAAGGGCGGCCGCGCCCTCGTGACGTTCTGACCTGCTCCTTTGCACGCGCCCCGGCGGAAGCGCCGCCGGGGCCGTCCGTGCTGCTCACGTAAGGGCGGGAGCCGGGGCCCAGTCGTCGGAAATTGTCATCGTGCATCCCGTTGACTCCATACCCACTGGTCGGTACGTTCCCCGCACTCCCGTCCCCGCACCTACGGAGTGTGCACGTATGGACACCGCTCCCCAGCTCACAGACACCCCCGGCGACCGCCCGCCCGCCGATCCGCGGCGGCGGCGCGTCGCCACCGCCGCCGCGCTCGCCTCGGCCGTCGAGTGGTACGACTACTTCGTCTTCGGCATCGCCGCCGCCCTCGTCCTGGGCGACCTGTACTTCCCCGCCGGCAGTTCCTCCGCCGGCGTACTGGCCGCCTTCGCCACCTTCGCCGTCGGCTTCCTCGCCCGCCCCGTCGGCGGTGTCATCGCCGGGCAGCTCGGCGACAAGCGGGGCCGCAAGCCGATGCTGGTCCTCGCGCTGACCCTGATGGGCGTCGCAACCGCCGGGATCGGGCTGCTGCCCACGTACGAGACGATCGGCGTCGCCGCGCCGATACTGCTCGTGCTGCTCCGCATCGTGCAGGGCATCGCCGTCGGCGCGCAGTGGGGCGGCGCGATGCTGATGGCCACCGAGTACGCCCCGGAGGGCAAGCGCGGCCTCTACGGCAGCCTCGTCCAGCTCGGCGTCCCCATCGGCGTGGTCACCGCCAACACGGTCTTCCTGATCGCGGGATCCGTCACCAGCGAGTCGACCTTCGCCTCCTGGGGCTGGCGAGTGCCGTTCTTCGTCGGCTTCCTCGTCCTCGGCCTCGCCTGGTACATCCACACCAAGGTCGAGGAGACGCCCGAGTTCCGCGAGGCCGAACGGGCTCTCGCCGAGAAGGAGAAGGGCGAGACGAAGTCACGGTCCCCCCTGCGCACCATCCTGCGCAGCCACCTCGGCACCGTCTTCCTGGCCGGCGGTTCGTTCGCCGTCAATACCGCGACGTTCTACATCATCATCACCGGCGTCCTGGACTACGCGACCCGCGAACTCGACATGAAGCGCAGCGCGGTCCTTGCCGTGTCCCTGTGCGTGAGCCTTACCCAACTGGTGCTGATACCCGCGGCGGCGGCGCTCTCCGACCGCATCGGGCGGCTGCGGATCTACGCGGCCGGCGCGATCGGGCTGCTGGTGTGGGCCGTGCCGATGTTCCTGCTGATCGACACCGCCTCGCTCCTCTGGCTCGGCGTCGGCACCTTCGTCACCAGCTGCTTCCTGAGCATCATGTACGGGCCTCAGGCAGCGCTGTTCGCGGAGCTGTTCACCGCGGAGATGCGCTACACCGGCGCCTCGCTCGGCTACCAGATCGCCGCCGTGTTCGGCGGCGGCCTGGCGCCGTTCGTGATGGTCCTGCTGCTGGAGGCGACCGGTACGTCGATGGCCGTCTCGGCCTACATCATCGGCCTCGCGGTGATCGCCCTGATCTCGATCAGGATCCTTGCCTCCCGCGCCGCGCGGAACGCCCCGGCCGCGCCGTCGCCTGTCCCCACGGCGGCCTCCGCCGACTGACGCCGCCCAGTCCCGGCCGCGGCCCGCCGCGGCCGGGACACGCGCTCACGGCCGCACGCCGTGGGCCACGATCAGGGTCCTGCCGTGTCCTCGGGCAGCTCGCACCACACGGTCTTGGTGAGCGCGTTGCGCACCACGCCCCAGCGGCAGGCGACCGCGTCCAGCAGCGCGAGCCCACGACCGCCCTCCGCGTCGCACTCTGCGTGCGCAGGGGCCGGCTCGGCGTCCGGAGCGGCATCCGTGACCTCCACCCGCGTCACGCCGTGACCTGTGCAGGAAACCCTTAACGTCACGGGAGAACCCTCCCCGACGTGCCGCACGACGTTGCTCAGCAGTTCGCTCACCGCGAGCTGCACATCCGGGCAGTCACGCCCCAGATGCTCACGGACCGCGCGCCGCAGCAACGGAACCGCCTTGGGTGCGGCGAGCAGATCCGCCTCGAACGCCGGGTCCGCCACCCGCCTCATCGCCCCGCCGCCTCGCGCAGCACCGCCGCGAGCTGGTCGGCGGTGGCGAGGGTTGCAGTTGCCGAGTGAGACGAGATGGCGGCAGGGCAGGGCTCCCGCGTAACTCGGCAGGTCCACGCGACGGCGTCCCCGGCATCGTCCCCGTGCGTGACTCCAAGGTGCCGGCCGGACCGGTGCTGCTCGTCGGTGACGGGGCCTGGGCCTCGTTCGTCCACGCCCTCCAGGGCAAGCACGGCTGACACCCGAGTCGCGCCGTCCGCGATCACGTCCGCTCGCGGGCCGGCTCCGCCGCCTGCCCGGGGCGCTGGGCCTCACGCCGCCGGGAACGCGACACCGTCACGCCCGCCAGGCAGAGCGCGCCGCCCGCGAGGGTCAGCAGCCCGGGTACCTCGTCGAGCACCAGCCAGGACATCAGCACCACCAGCGCGGGCACGGCGTACGTGGTCGCGCCCATCCGGCCCGCCGTCGTACGTGCCAGTGCGTACGCCCAGGTCGTGAACGCGAGCGCGGTCGGGAACACGCCGAGGTACACCATGTTGAGCGTGGCCGACAAGGGCGCGGAGGCGGCCTGGTCGACGAGCTGTCCCGCGAACGGCAGGCAGGCCACAGCGCCCACCAGGCACCCGAACGTCGTCACCTGCAGGGCGCTCGCGTGCGCCAGTGCCGGCTTCTGCGCCACCACACCGCCCGCGTAACCCACTGCGGCCAGCAGACACAGCAGCACACCCAGCGTCGACGCCCCGCCCTCGCCGGACATGGACATGCCGACCGCGATCGCGCCCGCGAACGACACCGCCATCCCGGTCAGCAGCCGTGGCGGCAGCGCCTCGCCGAGGAACCGTGCGCCGAGCAGGGCGATGAGCACCGGGCCGATGTTCACCACCATCGCGGCCGTGCCCGCATCGACTTCCTGCTCGCCCAGTTGAGCACCACCATGTAGACGCCGAACCACAGCAGCCCGGACACGGCGATCCCGGGCCACGCGGCCCGTGGCGGCAGGCCCTCGCGCCGGACGAGCAGCACGAGGCCGAGCGCCAGCGAGCCCGCGAGCAGCCGGCCGAGGGCGAGGGCGCCGGGGGAGTACGCCTCACCGGCACTGCGGATGGACACAAAGGCGGAGGCCCACAGGACGACGGTGATCCCCGCGGCCACGAGGGCGGGCCAGTATGCGTGGCGGTTCGGCTTCGTCATGGGGGGACCGTACGGCGCGGACCCTTCGGCGCTCACCGCAATATCTCCGGCTCGATGCCGAGCAGCGCGTGCAGTGCCCGTTCGCCCTCCGTGGTCACCTTCACGGCGCGTTCGGAGCCGATGCGTACGCACCAGCCGGCGTCCAGCGCGTGCCGGCACAGCCGCGCGCCCGCGACACCGGCGAGATGGGGCCGGCGCTCGGTCCAGTCGAGGCAGCCCCGGGCCAGTGGCCGGCGGCCGGCACGCTCCAGTGGGACGCCCAGGTCGGCGAACCAGTCCGTGCCGCGTTCCGTCAGTGCGAAGCCGGATTCCTGGCTGAGCAGTCCCCGGGCGGTCATGGCCCCGGTGATCGTGATGCCGAGGCGCCCCGCGAGATGGTCGTAGCACGTGCGGCCCCGCGCCATCGCGGACGCGGCGGTCGACTCCCGCAGGGTGCGCGGCGGCGGCTTCGGTCCCGCGTGCGCCGCGTGCGCGGCGAGTTCCTCGACGAGGTGCGCCACACGGTCGTCGGCGAGCCGCACATAGCGGTGCCGGCCCTGGCGTTCCTCCGCGAGCAGCCCGCCCGCGACTAGCTTTCCGAGATGCTCGCTTGCGGTCGACGCGGCGACCCCGCCGTGCCGGGCGAGTTCGCCCGCGGTCCAGGCCCGCCCGTCGAGCAGCGCGAGAGCGAACCCGGCGCGGGTGTCGTCGGCGAGCAGCGCCGCGAAGGCGGCGAGGTCACGGGAGGAGGTCATGCCTCCCAGGATGCGTCAGGGACGTTTCGGTGTGGGCCGAAGAGTGCCGTTCCGGGAAGGGTCCGGGCGAACGGCGCTCTCGTACTGGAGCGCCAGTCCGTCCAGCAGGGCCTGGAGTCCCGTCTCGAACGCCCCTTGGTCGACCTGTTCCTGGCGGTCCGCGAGCAGATGGGCCTGGCCGAGGTGCGGGTAGTCCGCCGGGTCGTACGCCGTCGCGTCGTCGACGAAGCCGCGGGCGAAGGAGCCGAGCGCGGAGCCGGTGATGAAGTAGCGCATCAGGGCGCCGATGCGGGTGGCCTGGGCGGGGGGCCAGCCGGCGCGGACCATCGCGCCGAAGACCGCGTCGGCGACCTTGAGGCCCGCCGGGCGGCGGCCGGGGCCGCGGGCGAGGACCGGGACGGTGTTGGGATGCGCGCTCAGGGCGGCGCGGTAGGAGACGGCCCAGTCGTGCAGCGCGGTGCGCCAGTCGCGGTCGTCGTGCTCGTCGAACATCGACAGGTCGACACGGGCACTGACCGCGTCGGCGACGGCGTCGAGGATCTCGTCCTTGTTGCGGAAGTGGTTGTAGAGGGAGGGGCCGCTGACGCCCAGCTCGGCCGCGAGCCGGCGGGTGGAGACCGCGTCGAGCCCCTCGGCGTCCACGAGCGTGCTCGCCGCGTCCACGATGCGGTCTCTGCTGAGGAGGGGCTTGCGCGGTCGGGCCATGCGGCACATAGTAGGGCCTGCCAGAAAGAAACTAGCAGTGATAGTTAAATCTTGGGGTGACCGCGCATGAACCTGGGGCTCGGCGAGGAGCACACGGCCGTCCGGCAGTTGGCGAAGGACTTCGTCGACCGCGAGATCGCCCCGCATGTGGTCGAGTGGGACCGCGCGGAGAGCGTCGAGGCGGGGATCGTGAAGAAGCTCGGCCCGCTCGGCTTCCTCGGCCTCACGATCGACGAGGAGTACGGCGGCTCGGGCGGCGACCACCTCGCGTACTGCCTGGTCACCGAGGAACTCGGCCGCGGTGACTCCTCGGTGCGCGGCATCGTCTCCGTGTCGCTGGGCCTCGTGACCAAGACCATTGCGGCCTACGGCACCGAGGAGCAGAAGCGCCACTGGCTGCCCAGGCTCACCGCGGGCGACGCGCTCGGCTGCTTCGGCCTCACCGAGCCCGGCACCGGCTCGGACGCCGGGAACCTGACCACCAGGGCGGTCCCCGACGGCGACGACTACGTGATCAACGGCTCCAAGATGTTCATCACCAACGGCACCTGGGCCGATGTGGTGCTGCTGTTCGCCAGGACCAATGACACGCCCGGCCACAGGGGCGTGTCCGCCTTTCTCGTCCCCACCGACACGCCCGGGTTCACCCGCCGCACGATCCACGGCAAGCTCGGGCTGCGGGGCCAGGCCACCGCCGAGGTCGTTCTCGAGGACGTCCGGGTCCCCGCGTCGGCCGTGCTCGGACCCGAGGGCAAGGGCTTCTCCATCGCCATGTCCGCGCTCGCCAAGGGGCGGATGTCGGTCGCCGCGGGCTGCGTGGGCATCGCGCAGGCGGCCCTGGACGCCGCTGTCGGCTACGCGAAGGAGCGCGAGCAGTTCGGCAAGTCCATCGCGCACTACCAGCTGGTCCAGGAACTGATCAGCGACATCGCCGTCGACGTGGACGCCGCGCGGCTGCTGACCTGGCGGGTCGCCGACCTGATCGACCGCGGCCAGGACTTCGCCACCGCCGCCTCGAAGGCCAAGCTGTTCGCCTCGGAAGCCGCCGTCAGGGCCGCCAACAACGCCCTCCAGGTCTTCGGCGGCTACGGCTACATCGACGAGTACCCGGTCGGCAAGCTGCTGCGCGACGCGCGCGTGATGACCCTGTACGAGGGCACCAGCCAGATCCAGAAGCTCATCATCGGCCGCGCCCTGACCGGGGTCTCCGCGTTCTGAGACTCCCGGCGCACCCGGCAGACTCCCGGCGCCCCCGGCAGGTGAGTACGCACCTGAGTAGCAGCGCCCATACCGGGCCGGCCGCGGGCCGCGAGGCTGTGCGCATGAGTGAGACACCCGTCAAGCAGCAGAACACCGCCGCGTACTACGGTCAGGCCGTGGCCTCCTTCGGCATCGCGCTCGGGGCCGTCGCCGTCGGTATCTTCAACATGGAAACGGACGCCTGGGTTCGGGCCTTCCTGGGCATCGCGGTCCTCTATCTGACGACCTCGGCCTTCACCCTGGCCAAGGTCGTACGTGACCGGCAGGAGGCCGGTCAGATCGTCAGCCGTGTCGACCAGGCCCGGCTCGAGAAGCTGCTCGCGGAGCACGATCCGTTCCAGAAGCTCTGATCGGACTCTAAGCGCTTGCTCATCGTCGGGGTATGGTGTTCGTCCTGTGCCATGGAAGGGGCGAGTGATGAGTGCGGCTGACCAGACGGCGGGCCCGGAGTCCGGCGAGGACAAGCCGTGGGACGAGGTCACCCCGGACGCGGCCAGGAAACTGCTCGTGGCCGCGGTCGAGGCCTTCGCGGAGCGTGGGTACCACGCCACCACCACGCGGGACATCGCCGGCCGCGCCGGTATGAGCCCGGCAGCGCTCTACATCCACTACAAGACCAAGGAAGAGCTGCTCCACCGGATCAGCCGGATCGGGCACGACAAGGCGATCGAGATCCTGGGCGCCGCCTACGACGGCCCGGGTACGCCCACCGACCGGCTCGCCGACGCGGTGCGCTCCTTCGTCCGCTGGCACGCCGGGCGGTACACCACCGCCCGGGTGGTGCAGTACGAGCTCGAGGCGCTCAGTGACACCCACCGCACCGAGATCTTCGGCCTGCGCAGGCAGAGTGACGCCGTGGTGCGCCGCATCCTCGAGGAGGGTGTGGAAACCGGCGAGTTCGACGTGCCGGACGTGCCCGGCACCGCCGTCGCCGTGCTGTCGCTGTGCATCGACGTGGCGCGCTGGTTCAACACGCAGGGCCGCCGGACGCCCGACGAGGTCGGCGCGCTCTACGCCGACCTCGTCCTGCGCATGGTGAGCGCTCAGAAGAAGTAACGGGACACCGACTCCGCCACGCACGCCGGCTTGTCGCCACCCTCGCGCTCGATCGTGACGAGGGCGGTGACCTGCACGCCACCGCCCGCCTCCTCGACGTCCTGGAGTACCGCGCCGGCGCGCAGCCGCGAGCCGACCGGCACGGGGGAGGGGAAACGGACCTTGTTGCTGCCGTAGTTGATGCCCATCTTCATGCCCTCGACCCGCAGCACCTGGGGCACCAGGGCCGGCAGGAGCGACAGCGTCAGATAGCCGTGGGCGATCGTCGTGCCGAACGGCCCGCTCGCGGCCCGCTCGGGGTCCACATGGATCCACTGGTGGTCACCGGTCGCGTCGGCGAAGAGATCGATCCGCTTCTGGTCGACCTCCAGCCAGTCGCTGTAACCCAGTTGCTCGCCGACTCCGGCGCGCAGCTCCTCGGGGGAGGTGAAGATCCTCGGCTCTGCCATGTCCCTGGCCCCTGACTCTCGACGACTGATGTCTAAGCGCTTGCTCAGCATGGTCGGACGGGCACCCTCCTGTCAACGACGGACCAGTAGGCTTCCGGGAGTGCCACAGATTCCAGAGAAGATCCACGAGCTCACGGTCGGCCAGCTCTCCGCACGCAGCGGCGCCGCCGTCTCCGCCCTGCACTTCTACGAGTCCAAGGGCCTCATCAGCAGCCGCCGCACCAGCGGCAACCAGCGCCGCTACAGCAGGGACGCACTGCGCCGCGTCGCCTTCGTGCGCGCCGCGCAGCGCGTCGGCATTCCGCTCGCCACCATCAGGGACGCCCTCGCGGAACTGCCCGAGGAGCGGACGCCCGACCGCGACGACTGGGCGCGGCTCTCCGAGACCTGGCGCGGTGAACTCGACGAACGCATCAAGCAGCTCGGCCGGCTCCGCGATCACCTCACCGACTGCATCGGCTGCGGTTGCCTCTCCCTGAAGACGTGCGTCCTGTCCAACCCGGACGACGTCTTCGGCGAGCGGCTCACGGGCTCGCGGCTGCTGCCGGAGAGCCGGCGCACCGGCTCCGACGCGGACTGACACGGACGAGGGCGGGCCCGCACCCCCGTCGCGGGCCCGCCCTCGTGCGCGTGGTCCTACTCGTACTCCGTGCCGCCCTTACGGGTCAGGTACGCCGGGCTCACCGCCTTCGCGATCGCGCGGCCGCCGGTGACCGGGCTGTACCGCTCCACCGCAGGGCGGACGACCACGCCCTCCCGCAGATGCAGTCGCCGGCCCGAGACCGTCTCGCGGCCGCTCGCCAGCTCCAGCACCTTGTCCGGGTCGTACGGACCCGTGAACAGCCGTGGTACGACCGGCAGTTCACCGCACAGCACCGCCGCCGGGTCCAGCCAGCGGACCTGGCCGTCGATCTCCGCCGAGATGTCGAACACGGCGTAACCGAGACCGTCCTGCGCCCGGGCGTCCTTGCCGTAGCCGAGGTCCTGGACGCCGGCCCCGTACACCTCGGCGAACACCCCCACCCGGCTCGCACCGAGCCGCTCGGCGAGGCGAGCCGCGATCTCGGGCACACCGTTCCCGAGGGCCGCGCGCCAGTACAGGTTGGCCCGGTCCTCCTTGATGGCCAGCCCCTTGGCGCCGAAACCCTTGGACGAGACCTGCACGCGGCCCCCGCCCTCCGTGGCGTAGGTCATCAGACAGGCGGTGCCGTGCAGCTTCTCGGTGATCACGACCGCCTCGCCGGGCCCGAAGATGCCCGGATAGCGCTGCAGGTTCTCGATGTCCACCCACGGAAGCAGGTCCGGCGCGGCTTCGACGTCGCCGCTCATCCGGGTCGGGGTCGGCGGCGACCACTTGGTGATCGAGAGCCGCTCGGCGAAGTCCGTGCCGTCGGACGCGGCCTGGGCCAGGTCGACGTCCGCCAGCGCCCTGGGCCGGCACACGATCCCCTGCGACAGCTCGCCGCGCAGCCGCACGGCCTTGACCCTGTTGGCGTCCCCGCCCGCAAGCCGTCCGGTGAGACCCAGCTCCTCGACGAGCGCCGCCGGGAGCACGGCCTGCTCGGGGATGTAGAGCGCCACATCGCCGGTGCGGTAGACGCCCTTGGCGACGACGGCACGGTACAGACCCACCTGCGCCAGCTCCAGGGCATCGGCGTCCGGGTGCTCGTGCACGGTCAGGAATTCGGCGGTGACGCGCAGCGTCGACATGTCAGGGCTCCTCGGTGGTGTTCCGCATCGCCCCCAACTGTGGCGTCCCGCAATACCGTTGGCCCATCGGGTTTTTGTGCTGGTAGCGTCGCCGCGGGGTGTGCGACGCGACGCAGGCCGGACGCCCGGTCGCCACCGTGCCACGGCGCAGGAGCCTGACCCGGACGGGTTCCGGGCCCCCCGCCCCGGAACCCCGTGCCCCGTCATGCGACGGAGGCGAGCTCCCGGCGTCCTGCCCGCTTCGCCGCCGCCACCACGTCCGGCGTCAGCACCGGCTGCGGCACGACGATGCCGCAGCCGGTGCAGACCGGTCCGACCCACGGCTCGTGCTCCAGGTCCTGACGCCAGACGATGTGCGTTCCCCCGCACACCGGGCAGGCCTCCCCAGGGTCCGCCTCCAGCGCGCCGATCAGCCGGCGCAGCACCTCGCCGAGCGGTGCCGACGGGTGCTCCGCCGGTGTGTCACAGCGGGCCACCCCGTTCCCGCCCCAGGTCCTCCGGTGCCAGTCGTCGATGTGTCCGGGCCGCCGAAGCCCCTCGTGCTTCTCCCGTTTGCGGCGGTCCGCGAAGTTGTCCTCGTAGGCGAGCCAGACGGCCCGTGCCTCTTCCAGTTCGTCGAGCGCGGCCATCAGCCGCGCCGGATCCGGGGCCCTGTCCTCGGGATCGATACGGTGCCTTCCGCACAGGTGGTCCCAGGTGGCCCGGTGCCCGTACGGGGCGAACCGCTCCAGGCACTTGCGCAGCGAATAGCGCCGTAGCGCCAGATCACACCGCGGGTCGCGCACCTGTCTCGCGAGACTCCGGAAACCGGCCATAGCACTGCCACCTCCGTCGCTGGTACATCGGCGTTGAAGAATGGACGTAGGAGTGCCCGATTCGGCTCCATCGAAAATACGGACGCGCCCCTTCGGCCGGATCACGCCCCTGGCCCGGTTTCCCCGATCCGGGCCGCCGTAAGAACCATCCGGGCGAGTTCCTCGTGGCAGATGTCTCCGTGCGCGCCCGTCGGCGGCCCTCCTTTGCGCACCACACGCGAGGCGTCGACGCTGACGCAGCCCGACGCCGGCAGCCCGGTCCGCAGCGCCTCCTCGAGCGTCTGCCGGGGCGTGTTCGCGACGGCCTGGATGCCGTCGTGGCCCATCGCCCGCCAACGCCGGTCGGTCCCCGCCGCGGCCGAATCGCCCGCGAGGCCCGACACCAGCGGGTAGAACACCCCGAGCGCGGTGTCGTGGCGCGAATGGCAGGCCACCACCGGCCCGTCGACCCGGTGCTGGAGCCCGGCCAGCACACCGCAGCGGTGCGGGGCGTGGGGGAGGCTGTCGGCGAACGCGTAGTGCGAGAAGGAAGCTTGAAGCAGCGTCACCGACTTCACGTTCCGCGCGCCCTCCGGCAGTCCGCGCAGCGCGAACGCGGCCAGCCGTGCGCCCTGGCTGTGGCCGACGAGATGCACCCGCACTCCGGGCGCGGACCGGGACAGCCGTCCCAGTAGCGGGCCGAGGCCCAGCTCGCCCACCGTCCCCGCCCGCCGTTTCATCGCGTAGTACGTCGTCTGCCGCAGCAGCTCCTTCGCGCCCCGCCACGCCGCCCCGGGGCCGGTGCCGGCTCCAGGGACGCCTCGCTCGCGGTGGAGCGCCGCGGCCAGCCGCAGGCACAGCGTCAGGGTGTCCTCGTAGAGCACCGCCGTCGGGCTCTGCTCGTCCCGCGGGAGGTCCTCGGCGAACGGCGCCTCGAGGCCCCCGGGCGGAACGGCCGTCAACTGCCGGGCGAGCATGCCGAACTCGGCGAACGCCGCCCGCGACGCGGGCTCTTCCTCGAGCAGCCACGCAAGGCGCTCCACCGTCGTCCTGTGCCCGGCGAACAGGTACGAGAGCAGGTCCCGCGTCGCCCCGTCCAGGCCCGGGCCGGACGCCGGCGCTCCCTCGGGCAGCTCGGCGTCCGGGAACGGCTCGTCCGGGAACCTCATCGAGGGCCACAGCACACCGGCGTACCCGACGTGCACGCCCGGCAGTCCGGCGAGCAGTTTGGGGAAGGGGGCGAAGAACGACGAGTGCAGTCTGCGGGCGATGGCGGGGGAGTTGTTCCAGCCATGTGCGAAGACCAGGAGGTCCGTGACGTCCAGCCCGGCCGATACGTCGTACGGACCGCCGTCCGGGTCGCCGTCCGCGTCGAAGCAGATCTCCCGGTACGGATACATACTCATCCCCGCCATGGCACGCCCCTCCCCTTGCGTTCCGCTGCTGACACAGCATCCTGCGCAAGAGGAGAAACGGCCATACACCGCGAGGGGTCAGAGCCGCTCGGCGGCGCTGACGCGGTGCAGATGGATCAGGACGTCGTACGACGCGGCCGGCCGCAGAGGCTCGGGCTCGGCCGGCCAGGCGTTGCCGATGTCCCGCGAGGGACGGGTGCCTGCCGGCCACGCGCGGGCGGCCGGGGGAGCGGTGCGCAGATCCAGGTAGTGGCCGTGGGGCCGCCGCGCGCTCCAGCGTGTGCTCGTTGCTGCCGGGCGCCGGCCTGCCCACCGAGAAGGTCCGCAGCGGTTCCGCGGGGTCGGTGCAGCGCGCTGAACGAGCCCCGGCCGAAGGCGGATCCGACGCTGACGTAGCCGTCGCCGACCATGTCCCGCAGGAGCGTGCCCCGGACCTTCGGATACTGCTCCATCGGGCCGGCTCCCCTGTACGGGGCGGGGGTTACCCCACCCCGTACAGGGGAGGGGGATCACCCCACGCCCCGCTCAGTAGCGCAGGTACCGCTTCCGTGCGGCGGTGAACGCGGCCAGTTCGTCACGCCAGGCGCCCACGACTTCGTCCGTGTCCGCGCCCGCGTCGATCAGGGTGCGCACCTTCGTGGAGCCGGTCAGCTTGTCGATCCAGTTGTCGGGGCGCCAGGCGAAACCGCTCCAGGTCCGCTTCGCCGTCACCAGCAGGCCGATGCCGGTGCGGACCGGGTCGTAGCCCTTGCGGTCGTGGACGTGGAGCTGGACGCCGCCGACCGTCCTGCCCTGGAACTTGGAGAACGTCGGCGCGAAGTACGCCTCGCGGAAGCGGACGCCCGGCAGGCCGAGTTCGTTCGCCGCGTGGGCCCAGGCCGGGCCGATTCCCTCCGCGCCCAGCAGCTCGAACGGGCGGGTGGTGCCACGCCCCTCCGAGAGATTCGTGCCCTCGAACAGACAGGTGCCCGAGTACACCAGCGCGGTCTGAGGGGTGGGCATGTTGGGGCTCGGCGGGACCCACGGCAGGCCGGTCTCGTCGAAGAAGTCTCCCCGTCGCCAGCCCGACATCCGGACGATGTCGAGCTCGACGGGCCGGGTCAGGAATTCTCCGTTGAACAGCAGCGCCAGTTCGGCGACCGTCATGCCGTGCGCCTGCGCGATGGGCTCGCGCCCCACGAAGGTCGCGAACGCCTTGTCGAGGACCGGCCCGAGGGCCCCCCTCCCGGTCACCGGGTTCGGCCGGTCGAGGACGACGAAGCGCTTGCCGGCGAGGGCGGCCGCCTGCATGCAGTCGTACATCGTCCAGATGTACGTGTAGAAGCGGGCGCCTGCGTCCTGGATGTCGAAGACGACGGTGTCCACGCCCGAGGCCGTGAAGATGTCCGCCAGCGGCTGACCGCTCTTGAGGTACGTGTCGTAGACGGGCAGTCCGGTCGCCGGGTCGTCGTAGCGGCCCTCGGAGCCGCCGGCCTGCGCGGTGCCGCGGAAGCCGTGCTCGGGTCCGAAGACCGCGACGAGGTCCATCCGGTCGTCGGCGTGCATGACGTCCACGATGTGGTGTACGTCCCGGGTGATGCCCGTCGGGTTGGTGACCACGCCGACGCGCCGGCCGGACAGCGCCGCGTATCCGTCGGCGGCCAGGCACTCGAAGCCGGTGCGAACCCGGCCGCGGCCGGAGTGGGCCGTGGCGGGCGAGGGAGCGGCGGCCAGTGCCCCCGCCGCGCCGCCCGCAGCAAGCAAACCCCGTCTGGACAGGCTCATAGAGCTACCTCCGCGATCGCCTTCTGTCATGACCACTGCACGCTAGCGCTCATGTCCGCGCTGTGGAACGACCCCGGCAACGTCGTTGTGGCTCGTCGCGCCTCCCTCTTCCCCAGGGACATACCGACTGGTTAGTCTGCCGGGACGACCTGACACGAGAGGCGGAGCGGATGAGTGCGGTGCAGGGCGCTGGGGTTGTGGTCACGGGCGCGGGCGGCGGGATCGGAGCCGCACTGGCGCGCAGATTCGCCGCTGAAGGTGCCCGGGTCGTGGTCAACGACATCGAGGCCGGCAAGGCGAAGACCGTGGCCGACGAGATCGGCGCCACCGCCGTCCCCGGCGATGCCTCGAAGATCGTGGACGAGGCTCGCGACGCCCTCGGCGGGGTCGTCGACATCTACTGCGCGAACGCCGGACTCGGCTCCGGCGGCGACGCCTTCGCCGACGAGGGCGTCTGGGCCGCGGCCTGGGACGTCAACGTCATGGCGCACGTACGGGCGAGCCGGGCGCTGCTGCCCGACTGGCTCGAGCGCGGCAGCGGACGCTTCGTCTCCACCGTCTCCGCCGCCGGCCTGCTCACGATGATCGGCGCGGCGCCGTACAGCGTCACCAAGCACGGCGCCCTGGCCTACGCCGAGTGGCTCTCCCTCACCTACCGCCACCGCGGCCTCAAGGTGCACGCGATCTGCCCGCAGGGCGTACGCACCGACATGCTCACCGCCAGCGGCACGGCGGGCGAGCTCGTGCTCCAGCCGACCGCGATCGAGCCGGAGGACGTGGCCGACGCCCTCTTCGACGCCATGGACGCGGACCGCTTCCTCGTCCTGCCGCACCCCGAGGTCGCCGACTACTACGCCGCCCGCGCCACCCAGAACGACCGCTGGCTGGACGGCATGAACCACATCCAGCAGAAGTGGGAGGAGACCGGCCGATGAAGTCGACATACGCCGCGAAGCCCTGGCTCGGCCGGCTCACCGACGTACAGCGTGCCCCCGTCGACCCTCCCGCGACCGTGGTGCACGCCTTCTGCTCCGCCGTCGCCCGCGCCCCCGAGCACACCGCCCTCGCGTACTTCGACGGACGGATCAGCTACCGCGAGACCGACGAGCTGTCCGACTCCGTCGCCGGCCATCTCGCCGCACGGGGCGTCGCCCGCGGCGACCGGGTCGCGATCATGCTCCAGAACACCCCGCACTTCGTGATCGCCCTGCTGGGCGCATGGAAGGCCGGCGCCACCGTCGTCCCGCTCAACCCGATGTACAAGTCGGGCGAGGTCTCCCACGTCTTCGCCGACGCCGAGGTCACCGCGCTGATCTGCTCGGACCGCGCCTGGGACGGCTACCTGCGCGACTGCGTCGCCGCCTCGCCCGTACGGATCGCCCTCACCGCCTGCGAGCTCGACCTCCAGACGCGGGGCGACACACGCGTCCTCGGCTTCGAGCGCACGGCGCCCGCCGAGGACGCCGACGACCTGCTGGCCGTCGCCCGCCAGGGTCTGCCCGCCCCCAAGGACCGCGAACTCGGCGCGGACGACGTGGCGTTGATCAGCTACACCTCCGGCACCAGCGGCACCCCCAAGGGCGCCATGAACCTGCACGGCGGCATCACCTACAACGCCGAACGCCAGCGCACCGGCCACCCGATACCCGAGGGCGCCTGCTACTTCGCGCTCGCGCCGCTGTTCCACATCACCGGCATGGTCTGCCAGCTGGCCGTCTGCCTCGCCAACGCGGGCACCCTGGCGCTGGTGTACCGCTTCGAGGCGGGCGTCGTGCTCGACGCGTTCCTCGAGCACCGCCCCGCCTATACCGTCGGCCCCTCCACAGCCTTCATGGCGCTCGGCGCCCACCCCTCCGCCACCCGCGAGCACTTCGACTCCTTCGAAGTGATCTCCTCGGGCGGGGCCCCGGTGCCGCCGGCCCTCGTCGAGAAGTTCCGCGCCGGATTCGGCCCCTACATCCGCAACGGCTACGGGCTCACCGAGTGCACCGCGCCGTGCGCCTCGGTGCCCCCGGAGCACGAAGCGCCCGTCGACCCTGCCTCCGGCACCCTGTCCGTCGGCCTCCCCGGCCCCGACACGGTCGTCCGGATCGTCGACGACACGGGCGAGGACGTGCCCCTCGGCGAACAGGGTGAGATCGCGGTCCGCGGACCCCAGGTCGTGCCCGGCTACTGGCGGCTCCCGGAGGCCACCGCGACTGCCTTCCCGGACGGCGAACTGCGTACCGGCGACGTCGGCTTCATGGACACCGACGGCTGGCTCTACGTCGTCGACCGCAAGAAGGACATGATCAACGCCTCCGGCTTCAAGGTCTGGCCCCGCGAGGTCGAGGACGTCCTCTACACTCACCCCGCCGTACGCGAGGCGGCCGTCGTGGGCGTCCCCGACTCCTACCGCGGCGAGACCGTGAAGGCCTACGTCAGCCTACGGCCCGGGTCCGCGGCCGAGCCCGGCGAGATCTCCGCGTACTGTGCCGAGCGGCTGGCGGCCTACAAGTACCCGAGAGAAGTCGAGATCCTGCCGGAGCTCCCCAAGACGACAAGTGGGAAGATCCTCAGGCGGGAACTGCGTTCCCCTGCGTAACAGACGCACCACACAGCACGTCGAACGAAAAAGAAAGGCGGGTGGCGGCAATGGCCAGGACGACGGACGGGGACGGCACCCCCGTCCCGCAGAGGCTGCTTGCCGCCGCCACCCGCCTCTTCGCCGAGCGCGGCTACGACCGCACGTCGGTGCAGGAGATCGTCGAGGCGGCCGGTGTCACCAAGGGGGCGCTGTACCACTACTTCGGCTCCAAGGAGGACCTCCTCCAAGAGGTCTACGCCCGGGTGCTCCGCGTCCAGCAGCAACGGCTCGACGCGTACGCGGACGCCGACGCGCCGGTGGAGAAGCGGCTGCGCGACGCGGCGGCGGACGTAGTCGTCACCACCATTGAGAACCTCGATGACGCGGACATCTTCTTCCGCTCCATGCACCACCTGAGCCCAGAGAAGCACAAGCAGGTCCGTGCCGAACGCCGCCGCTACCACGAGCGGTTCCGCGCGCTGGTGGAGGAGGGCCAGGAGAGCGGCGTGTTCTCGACCGCGACCCCTGCGGACCTGGTGGTCGACTACCACTTCGGCTCGGTCCACCACCTGTCGACGTGGTACCGCCCCGACGGCCCCCTCACGAAGCAACAGGTCGCGGACCACCTGGCGGACCTCCTCCTCCGCTCCCTCCGCCCCTGACGCGAAGCGTCCGACCTTGCACGTCGGAGCTCCGTCCCGAGCCGCGCCCCGGAGGTCGGCGCTGGATGTGCCCCTGGCCCGCGGGGCAGGAACGTGTCCGCCCGTCGGGGCTGCGCCTCAGGTGCAGACGAGGCTGGATGTGCCCCCGGCCCGCGTGCCGGGCGTGCCGGCTGTCGGGGCTCCGTTCCCGGCCCTGCGTTTTGGATGCCGACGAGATGTGCCTCTGGCCGGCGGGGCCGGGCATGCCGCCGGGGGGGGGGGGGGGGGGGGGGGGGGGGGGGGGGGGGGGGGGAGGGGGGGGGGGGGGGGGGGGGGGGGGGGGGGGGGGGGGGGGGGGGGGGGGGGGATACG
>NZ_JBVHTA010000019.1:9809-37954 GCF_055566095.1 Streptomyces sp. NPDC027962 | reverse complement strand
CTCCCCCCCCCACCCCTCCCTTTTCCTCTTTCCCAAACGGGCTTTCCCTTGGGGGGGTGGGTCTCCCCCCCCCCCCCCCACCCTCCCCCCCCCCCCCCCCCCCCCGCCCGGCGTTCGAGGACACCGCGCGGAGCGCGGTAGGGGGTCCGGGGCCTGCCCCGGTTTCGGGAAGGGGCGGGTAGGGGAACAGGCCCGCCGCAGGCGCCACACGCTCCCGAGCAGCCCCCGCCCCGCCCACCTCACACGTACTTCTTCAGCTCCCGCCGCGCCAGCGACCGCTGATGCACCTCGTCCGGCCCGTCCGCCAGCTTCAGCGTCCGTGCCGCCGCCCACAGCTCCGCCAGCGGGAAGTCCTGGCTGACCCCGCCCGCGCCGTGCACCTGCACCGCCTTGTCGAGGATGTCGACGACCGCCCTCGGCGTCGCGATCTTGATTGCCTGGATCTCCGTGTGCGCCCCGCGATTGCCGACCGTGTCCATGAGCCAGGCCGTCTTCAGCACCAGCAGCCGCAGCTGCTCCACCGTCACCCGCGCGTCCGCGATCCAGTTCTGTACGACGCCCTGCTGGGCGATCGCCTTGCCGAACGCCTCACGGGACACGGCCCGTCGGCACATGAGCTCGATCGCCCGCTCCGCCATGCCGATCAGCCGCATGCAGTGGTGGATGCGGCCCGGCCCGAGCCGCCCCTGGGCGATCGCGAAGCCGCCGCCCTCCTCGCCGATCAGGTTCGACGCGGGCACCCGCGCGTCGGTGAAGACGACCTCGGCGTGACCGCCGTGGGAGTGGTCCTCGTAGCCGTAGACCTGCATGGCCCGGCGGACCTCGACACCGGGGGTGTCGTGCGGCACCAGGATCATCGACTGCTGGCGGCGGACGTCCTCTCCGTCGGGGTCGGTCTTGCCCATGACGATGAAGATCTTGCAGTCGGGGTTCATCGCCCCGGAGATGTACCACTTGCGGCCGTTGATGACGTAATCGTCGCCGTCCCGCTCGATCCGGGTCCGGATGTTCGTCGCGTCGGACGAGGCGACCTCCGGCTCGGTCATCGCGAAGGCGGAACGGATCTCACCGGCGAGCAGCGGCTCCAGCCACTGCTTCTTCTGCTCGTCGTTGCCGAACTGCGCGAGCACCTCCATGTTTCCGGTGTCCGGGGCCGCGCAGTTCAGCGCTGTCGGCGCGAGGTGCGGGCTGCGGCCGGTGATCTCGGCGAGCGGCGCGTACTGCAGATTGGTCAGGCCCGCGCCGTGCTCGGCATCGGGCAGGAAGAGGTTCCACAGGCCCCGCTTGCGGGCCTCCGCCTTGAGCTCCTCCACGATCGCGGGGGTGTCCCACGGGGAGGCCAGCGCGGCGCGCTGCTCCTCCGCGATCTCTTCCGCCGGGTAGACGTGCTCGTCCATGAAGGCGAGAAGTTCGGACCGGAGCTCTTCGGTGCGCGCGTCGAATGCGAAGTCCATGAGGTACTCAGCCTTCCTGGAGGGTGGTGAGGCCGTGCTCGATGAAGACGGGGACGAGATCGCCGATCCGGTCGAAGCCGGCGCCGACGGTCTGGCCGAGGGTGTAGCGGTAGTGGATGCCCTCGAGGATCACGGCGAGCTTGAACCAGGCGAACGCCGTGTACCAGGAGATGGCGGATGTGTCGCGGCCGGAGCGCTCGGCGTACCGCTCGATCAGTTCCGCGGGCGACGGGTGCCCCGCGGCGCCCGCGGTGGTGCTGACGGGCGAGTCGGGCAGTTCCAGCCGCTTGCTGTACATCACCAGCAGGCCGAGGTCGGTCAGCGGGTCTCCGAGGGTGGACATCTCCCAGTCGAGGACGGCCTTGATCCGGTCGTCGTCGCCGATGAGGACGTTGTCGAGGCGGTAGTCGCCGTGGACCACCGCGGCAGCCGGGGAGACGGGCAGTTCGCGCCCGAGGGAGGCGTGCAGCTCGTCGATGCCGGCGAGTTCGCGCCCCCGTGAGGCAGCCAGCTGCTTGCCCCAGCGGCGCAGCTGCCGGTCGAGGAAGCCCTCGGGCCGTCCGAAGTCACCGAGACCGACAGCCTCGGGGTCGACGGCGTGCAGGTCGACGAGGGTGTCGACGAGGGAGAGCACGGCCGCGCGGGTGCGCTCGGGTCCGAGCGGGGCGAGCTGTTCGGCGGTGCGGTAGGGGGTGCCGTCCACGTACTCCATGACGTAGAAGGGCGATCCGATGACCGACTCGTCCTCGCACAGCAGCACCGGCTGCGGCACGGGCACGGCGGTCGGGGCAAGCGCGCTGATCACCCGGTGCTCGCGCTTCATGTCGTGCGCGGTCGCGAGCACATGGCCGAGCGGTGGTCTGCGCACGACCCAGCGGGAGGTGCCGTCGGTGACGGCGTAGGTGAGGTTGGAACGGCCGCCCTGGATGAGCCGGGCGCTGAGCGGTCCGTCCACCAGTCCTGGCCGCTCGCGGTCGAGATGGCCGCGCAGTTGGTCGGGATCGAGACCTGGCGGGACTGAGCTCATGGTGCGCACCTCCGGGGGGCGGTCCTGGGGAACGCGTTCATGATGACCGACCAGTCGGTATGTCGTCCAGTGGGCCGGTCGAACCGATGCCTGGATCACATCTGCTTCACATCGGCGGACGGCTGACCCGGCCGGTCACCGGGGGTCGCTCAGGCGTGGCAGGCCACCGGAATCCCGCCGTTCATCGCGGCCATGTCCGCGAACACCGCCACCGGGTCGAGCGGAGAGCCTTCCGCCTGTCCGTCCAGCTCCGCGTAGGCCCGGTGCAGGTTCGCGACCAGCCGTTCGCTCTCCCGGAGGGCGGTGAAGACCCCGAGGTCCGCCCCGCGCGCCGCCTGAAGCGGCGTGAGCCCCTTGGCGTGCCCGGCCTCCGCCAGTTCGGCGACGAACCGCAGATAGCGTTCGGTCGCGTCGTACGCAGACGGATCGGTGATCGGCCCGTGGCCGGGCACGACGTGCTCCGCTCCGAGCGAGCGCAGCACGTCGAGGGCCCGCAGCGAGCCGCTCAAGGAGCCCATCGGCACGAACGGCGTACCGCCGTTGAAGATCAGATCGCCGGTGAACACGATCCCCTGCCGCGGCAGGTGCACCACCGTGTCACCGGTGGTGTGGGCGACTCCACCGGGGTGGATGAGCCGGACCTCGACGTCCCCGACGCGGAGCGTCAGCCGGTCGTTGTACGTCAGCGTCGGCGCGGTGATGCGGATGTCGCCGAAGTCGGTCTGCGGCCAGATCAGGTGGAGCTGGTGGCCCGCCGCGAGCAACTCGCTCCGGCAGGAGTCGTGGCCGACGACGGTCGCTTCCGGGAGGAAGACCCCATTGCCGTAGGTGTGGTCGCCGTGGTGGTGGGTGTTGACAAGCGTGCGGGGGAGCGGGGCGCCGGTCGCCAGCAGCGCCTCGCGCAGCGCCCTGGCCCGCCTCTCTGTGGCGGCGGTGTCGACGAGGAGCGTCGACTCCCCGTCACTGACGAATCCCGCGTTGTTCAGGCACCAGCCGCCGTCGGGCTGGACATAGGCGTGCACGTCGGGTGCGAGCTGGATGGTGTAGGGCTCGGTGGCGGGCAACTGGGCTCCCCTGGGTCGGGTCGAGGTCGAAGTGGCACCCCGAGCCTGCCGGTTGGCCTCGGGTGGGGGAACCGGCGGGGCCGAGAAGGCGGGGCGGGTGGCCGGCCGGCGCCTCAGTGGTCGTCCCAGTGCCCGTCGTGCTGGGCGTGCCGGTGCCCGTCGTGGACGTAGTCGACATGGTCGCCGTGCACCACCGCGGGGTGGCCGCAGCCGGCGCCGTGTTCATGGACGTGCCCGCTGTGCGACACATGCTCGCCCGGCTCGCACTCGTCCCAGTGGCCGGAGTGCTCCTTGTGGAGATGCCCGTCGTGGGCGTAGTCGATGTGGTCGCCGTGCGGGATCTCCGTGTGGCCGCAGGACGGGCCGTGGGTGTGCGCGTGGGCGGTGTGCTCGTGGTGGACGGTCATGGCGCCTACCTCTTGTGTGGTTCATGCCGAACTGTCTGGTTCCAGGCTAGTCGGCACCATCGGGGAGACGTCCGCGCTCACGGCGTCAGCCCGCGCGTCACACCACGATCGCCACCGCGAACGCCGCCAGTGCCAGCACGCACACCACGGCCGCGATCGCCCCCCGCGTCGGCATGGCCACCGGCCGGGCCGCGTCCATCGCGGCGATGCGACGGTGGGCGACGGCCAGAAATCCCAGCCAGGCGACGAGGCTCAGTCCGACCGCGAGCACCGCCTCCTGAGCCGCCTGTCTGGACGCCAGGACTGCCACCACCGTGCAGGTCAGCGTGGTGCGGCGCCACGCCAGCCGGGTCCGCTCCGGCTGCAGCCCCGGATCGCGCTCGGGAGCCGTCATACGTCGCCCCGCGCCACGACCACCAGCACCATCGTGATCGCCACGACGGCGATCACCACCGCCAGCAGCGCCGGGAACCGGGACGTCGGCAGGTCCTCGCCGCGGCGCATCGCCCGCTCGCAGCGCACCCAGTGGTTCACGGCCCGCACGGCGCACGCCGCGCCGGCCCCGATCAGCGCGAGCGCCAGCCCGGCGCGCACGCCCCAGCGCAGATCCGGCAGGAACTGATCGACCGCGAAGCCGCCGCCGATGAGCGCGAGCGCGGTGCGGAGCCAGGCGAGGAAGGTCCGCTCGTTCGCGAGCGAGAACCGGTAGTCGGGGGTCTCGCCCTCCTCCTCGATCCGCCGGGGCGCGAACCACAGCCGCAGGCTCTGTACGAAGTCGCTCACGCAGCGCACACTACCTGCGGCTCCGCACGTGCGGCCCGGTCACCTCCCTCACCATTGACCTCCGCCCGCCCGGTGTGCTTTGAGCCGCTCATAGGCGGCCAGTCCGTCCGGCACCCAGTCCCACTCGCCGAGCCGCGCCTCGAGCTCCGCGTCGGTGAGGAACGCGTGCCAGGCGACTTCCTCCGCCTGTGGATCCACCGGGAGCGCGCAGCGGACCTCGTACACGTACGACCACCACGTCTGCGCCGGGTCGCCGCCGCCGTCGTAGAGGAACTTGAACAGCGGTACGGGGCTGGGCAGTCCACGCACCCCCAGCTCCTCCTCCGCCTCGCGCAGCGCCGCCTCGTCGTAACGCTCGCCCGCCCCCACGACCCCGCCGACGAACATGTCGTACCGGGACGGGAAGACCAGCTTCGTCGGGGTGCGCCGGTGCACGAAGATCCGCCCCGCCGTGTCCCTGGCCAGGATGAACACGCACCGGTGCCGCAGCCCCCCGGCGTACGCCTCACCGCGCGGCGCCCGGCCGACGACACGGTCGTGCTCGTCGACGATGTCGAGAATCTCTTCAGCGCTCATGCGGCTCATCCAAGCACCGGCATGCACAGGGATTGACTCGTTACCGGCTGGTACCGAAGATCGGGGGCATCCGGCCCGGCGAAGGATGGAAGCCCATGGCGTACGACGCTGATGTGATCGTGATCGGGGCCGGCCTCGCGGGCCTCGTGGCCACCGCCGAACTCGTCGACGCCGGACGGAAGGTCATCCTTCTGGACCAGGAGCCGGAGCAGTCCATCGGCGGGCAGGCCCACTGGTCCTTCGGCGGCCTGTTCCTCGTCGACTCGCCCGAGCAGCGCCGGATGCGGATCAAGGACAGCCACGCACTCGCACTCCAGGACTGGCTGGGCACGGCGGGCTTCGACCGCGACCAGGACCGCTGGCCGCGCAAGTGGGCGGAGGCGTACGTCGACTTCGCCGCGGGGGAGAAGCGGTCCTGGCTGCACGCCCAGGGTGTGCGGTTCTTCCCCGTCGTGGGCTGGGCCGAGCGCGGCGGCTACGACGCGAACGGCCACGGCAACTCCGTACCCCGCTTCCACATCACCTGGGGCACCGGACCCGGCATCGTCGCCCCCTTCGAGCGGCGGGTGCGGGAGGGAGCCGCACACGGGCTGGCGCAGCTGAAGTTCCGGCACCGGGTCACCGGCCTGGGCAGCAGCGCGGGCAGCCTGGACACGGTGAGCGGCGAGATCCTCGAGCCGTCGGACGCCGACCGCGGCGCCGCGAGCGGCCGGGAGGCCGTCGGTGCCTTCGAGTTCAAAGCGCAGGCCGTAATCGTCACCTCCGGCGGGATCGGCGGCAACCACGACCTCGTCCGCGCCCAGTGGCCGAAGCGACTCGGCACCCCTCCGAAGAAGCTGCTCTCCGGCGTCCCCGCCCACGTCGACGGCCTGATGCTCGGCGTCGCGGAGCGCGCCGGCGCCAGCCACATCAACCGTGACCGGATGTGGCACTACACCGAGGGCATCGAGAACTGGAACCCGATCTGGGCGAAGCACGGCATCCGCATTCTGCCCGGACCGTCGTCGCTCTGGCTGGACGCACGTGGCAGGCGACTGCCGGTGCCGCTGTTCCCCGGCTTCGACACCCTCGGCACGCTCGAGCACATCACGCGGTCGGGCCACGACTACACATGGTTCGTGCTCGACCAGAAGATCATCGGCAAGGAGTTCGCACTCTCGGGCTCCGAGCAGAACCCGGATCTGACGGGCAAGTCGATCCGTGATGTGTTCGTACGGGCGAGGGCGGATGTGCCGGCGCCGGTCAAGGCGTTCATGGACAACGGCGTGGACTTCGTCGTGGAGAAGGACCTGAGCGCGCTGGTGCGCGGCATGAACGAGCTCACCGGGGACGGGCTGATCGACGAGACGGAGCTGCGCCGCGAGATCACGGCGCGCGACCGGGAGGTCATTAACCCGTTCACGAAGGACCTCCAGGTCATGGCCGTGCGCGGCGCCCGGAAGTACCTCGGTGACAAGCTGATCCGCACGGCCACGCCGCACCGCATCCTCGACCCGAAGTCCGGTCCGCTGATCGCCGTCCGCCTCAACATCCTGACCCGCAAGTCGCTGGGCGGCCTGGAGACCGACCTGTCGTCCCGGGTGCTCGGGGAGGACGGCGCTCCGCTGCCGGGCCTGTACGCGGCGGGCGAGGTGTCGGGCTTCGGCGGCGGCGGCGTGCACGGCTACCGCTCGCTGGAGGGCACATTCCTCGGCGGCTGCATCTTCTCGGGACGCGCGGCGGGGCGGGCGGCGGGGGCTGCGGTGGCGTAGCGGGGCGCCGCCCGCGAAGACCGCGCGCAGTGCGACAGGTGACGAAACTCTGACGTCCTGCCCCCACCCCTGGCCCTTCGCCCGCCCAAGTGCTCGAATCGAAGCGTGACCACTCACGACCCCGGCCCTGAGCCCGACCCCGGCCCTGCTCCTGGCGGTTCAGGCGAAGAGCGCGGTACCCCCGTCGGCCGACGGCTTGTGCTCGGCATGCTGGGGCTGGGCGCCGCCGGCGTCGCCACCGCGCCGTACGTGCAGCGCGGCATGGAGGCGTTCCTGGGGGCGGCGGCCGACAAGGACCCGACCGGGCTCACCGGGCTCCTGCCCAACGGAGGCGGCTTCCGCTACTACTCCGTCGCCACCTCCGTTCCCCGCAAGGACGCCCGGAACTACCGCCTCACGGTCGACGGCCTGGTCCGGAGCCCCGCCACCTACAGCCTCGCCGACCTGCGGTCCCTTCCGCAGACGCGGGTCGTACGGGACGTGCAGTGCGTCACCGGGTGGCGGGTGCCGGACACACCCTTCGAAGGTGTGAAGCTCTCCCATCTCCTGGACGCCGCCGGCGTGCGCCCAGAGGCACGGGCCATCCGTTTCACCTGCTTCGACGGCACCTACAGCGAGAGCCTGACCCTCTCGCAGGCCCGCCGCGACGACGTCCTCGTCGCACTGCAGATGCAGGACAAGCCGGTCAGCCACTCGCACGGCGGCCCGGTCCGTCTCTATGTGGCGCCGATGTACTTCTACAAGTCGGCGAAGTGGCTGTCAGGGATCACCGTCACGTCGGGCGTCGTCCCCGGCTACTGGGAGGAGCGGGGCTATGACGTCGACGCATGGGTCGGCAGGTCCAACGGCCGCACCGACACCCCCACCGTCTGAGGTCCCTACCCGCAGAGCGAGATTCAGCCCCGCCGAGCGCTGGGTGCACCGCACGACAGCCGCCCTGATGCTGCTCTGTATCGCGACCGCCGCGGCGCTCTACGTCCCCCAGCTCGCCGAACTCGTCGGCCGCCGCCACCTCGTGGTCACCGTCCACGAGTGGTCGGGGCTGCTGCTGCCCGTGCCGTTCCTGCTGGGCCTCGGCTCCCGCGCCTTCCGGGCCGATCTGCGCCGTCTGAACCGCTTCGCTCCGTACGACCGCGAGTGGCTGCGTGCCGTTCGCCGCCGGGACCGCCGGGCCTCCGCCCGGCCGGCGGGCAAGTTCAACGCCGGGCAGAAGATCTACGCGGCCTGGATCGCGGGCGCCGTCCTCGTCATGCTCGGCACGGGGCTGCTGATGTGGTTCACCGGCCTCGCCCCGCTGGTGTGGCGTACGAGCGCCACCTTCGTCCACGACTGGCTCGCGCTCGCCATCGGGGTCGTCGTCGCCGGACACATCGCGATGGCGCTCGCCGACCCGGAGGCACGCCGTGGCATGCGTACCGGGTCGGTCGAGCGCCAGTGGTCGCGCGACCGTCACGCGAAGTGGTGAGGGCTGCGCGGCGGACGCCACGCGAAGTGGTGTTCTCGTGGACGACCCGGAGCACCCGGTGCAGCGGGTCACCGACGTCATCGGATCGCCGCTGATCGCGCTGCTCCGCCTTGGCGAGGATCGTGTCGACGATCTGGTCCGCCCCGCCGGAGTCGGCGAGGAGCTTGCCCAGGATCGCGCCCAGCGCGATCAGCACGCCGACGCCCGCCACGGTGGAGCCGAGGCCGGGCGTGAACGAGGTGATCGTCTTGTCCAGGGGCGCACCGGCGAACGCGCCCAGCGCGAGCGCCCCGATGGTCAGCGCCGGGAAGGCGTGCAGCTTGAACTTGGTGACGAGCAGGACGATGACGGCGATGCCGAGCTGGGCGTTGCCCGCCGAGGTGGCACGCGCCGCCCGTCCCGCCGATCAGGGCCTCGGCGACCTCCCGCACGGGCCATAGTGGGGGGTGACGTCCACTGCGCGAGGAAGGGCAGGTTCTGCGATGCCGCAGCAGGTGCACGGTGTGATCGCACCCGGGAGGAACGAGCCGGTACGGGTGGAGACGATCACCGTCCCCGACCCGGGTCCGGGCGAGGCCGTGGTTCAGGTGCGGGCCTGCGGGGTCTGCCACACCGATCTGCACTACAAGCAGGGCGGGATCAACGACGACTTCCCGTTCCTGCTGGGCCACGAGGCGGCCGGCGTCGTCGAGTCGGTCGGCGACGGCGTCACCGACGTCCGGCCCGGCGACTTCGTGATCCTCAACTGGCGCGCCGTGTGCGGCCGCTGCCGCGCCTGCGAGCGCGGACGGCCCTGGTACTGCTTCGACACCCACAACGCGCGACAGAAGATGACCCTCGCGGACGGCACCGAGCTGTCGGCGGCACTGGGCATCGGCGCCTTCGCGGAGAAGACCCTGGTCGCCGCCGGCCAGTGCACCAAGGTCGACCCCGAGGTCTCCCCGGCCGTCGCGGGCCTGCTGGGCTGCGGCGTGATGGCCGGCATCGGCGCCGCCGTCAACACCGGCCAGGTCGGTCGCGGCGACAGCGTGGCCGTCATCGGCTGCGGCGGCGTCGGCGACGCCGCCGTCGTCGGCGCACGGCTCGCCGGAGCGGCCAGGATCATCGCCGTCGACATCGACGACCGCAAGCTCGCCACCGCGAAGAAGATGGGCGCCACCCACACCGTCAACTCGCGCAGCACCGACCCCGTCGAGGCCATCCGCGAGCTGACGGGCGGCTTCGGCGCGGACGTCGTGATCGAAGCCGTCGGCCGCCCGGAGACGTACAAGCAGGCCTTCTACGCCAGGGACCTCGCCGGCACCGTTGTTCTCGTCGGTGTCCCCACCCCCGACATGAAGCTCGAGCTGCCACTGCTGGACGTCTTCGGCCGCGGCGGCGCCCTCAAGTCGTCCTGGTACGGCGACTGCCTGCCCTCGCGCGACTTCCCGATGCTCATCGACCTGCACCAGCAGGGCCGGATCGACCTCGGCGCCTTCGTGACGGAGACCATCGGGCTCGGCGACGTGGAGAAGGCCTTCGCCCGCATGCACGAGGGCGATGTACTGCGATCGGTGGTGGTCTTCTGATGGCCGCCCGTATCGACCACCTGGTCACCTCCGGTACTTTCTCGCTCGACGGCGGCACCTGGGACGTCGACAACAACGTCTGGATCGTCGGTGACGACACGGAGGCGATCGTCATCGACGCCGCCCACGACGCCGACGCGATCCTCGCCGCGCTCGGCGGCCGTACCCTGCGCGCCATCGTCTGTACACACGCGCACAACGACCACATCGACGCCGCCCCGGCGCTCGCCGCGGCCACCGGCGCGCCCGTCCTGCTCCACCCGGACGACCTGCCCCTGTGGAAGCAGACCCACCCAGAGCGCGCCCCCGACGCTGAGCTCGCCGACGGAGAAGTGATCGCCGTCGCGGGCACCGAACTGACCGTCCTGCACACCCCGGGGCACGCTCCCGGGGCGGTCTGCCTCCACGCCCCCGGCCTCACCAGCGTTTTCACCGGAGACACCCTCTTCCAGGGCGGGCCCGGCGCGACGGGCCGGTCCTTCTCCCACTTCCCGACGATCATCGACTCGATCCGCGACCGGGTGTTCACGCTGCCGCCCGAGACGGTCGTCCGTACCGGTCACGGCGACACGACCACCATCGGGGCCGAGGCGCCCCACCTTCAGGAATGGGTCGACCGGGGCCACTGAGCGAGCGTCAGCCGGCTCTCGAAGCGGCGGTGCTCCTTCGTGACCGGGTCGGTGAACTCCAGCGCCCGCGCCAGCAACTGCAGCGGATGCGAGAAGTCCTCCGGCGCCTCGGGCAGCACGACGGGAAACAGCGGGTCGTTCAGGATCGGCAACCCCAGACCGTTCATATGGACCCGCAGCTGATGGGTACGGCCGGTGGCCGGCAGCAGCCGGTACCGGCCGAGCCCGCCGCGTTCGGCGAGCAGCCCCACCCGGGTCTCGCTGTTCGGCTCGCCCGGCTCCTCGCCGGCCGCGAGCACGCCCCGCTGCTTGACGATCCGGCTGCGCACGGTGCGCGGCAGCACCACCGCCGGGTCGTACGGCGCGATCGCCTCGTACTCCTTGCGCACCTGCCGGTCACGGAACAGCGTCTGGTACGCGCCCCGGTCCCCGGGCCGTACGACGAAGAGCACCAGACCCGCAGTGAGCCGGTCCAGCCGGTGCGCGGGCTGGAGGGCGGGCAGATCCAGATCGCGGCGCAGCCGCGCCAGCGCCGTCTCCTTCACATGGCTGCCGCGCGGCACGGTCGCCAGGAAGTGCGGCTTGTCGGCGATCACGATGCGCTCGTCACGGTGCACGATCCCGATCTCGAACGGCACCCGTTCTTCGACGGGGAAGTCCCGGTGGAACCAGAGATACCGGCCGGCCTCGTACGGCTCGTCCCCGGCCACCGGTCCGTCCTCGCCGGCGAAACGCCCGTCCTGCAGCATCGCCTCGAGGCGCCCGGGGCCGACCGCGCCCCCGTACCGCGCCAGCAGATGGTCCCGCACCGTGGGCCAGGCGCCGTCCGGGTCCTCCGGAAGCCGCAGCCGCACCGGGTCCACACCGTCGCGCTGGGGGAGCGGGGCGATCGGCACCGCCCTGTTTCTGCGTCTCACCGACAAGACTGTATGCGGCCTTCAGCGAGCCTGTTTGCGGCCTTCAGTGCTTCATGCCGCCGAGATACATCACGGCCACTCCGGCGACCACCAGTGCGATACCGATCAGCGTCGCGGGCTTCACGGGCTCGTCGAAGAGCAGCACCCCGCCCACGAACGCCCCCACCGTGCCCACCCCGGACCAGATCGCGTAGACGGGCCCCACGTTCAGCGTCTTGAGGGCCTGCGCCAGCATGACGAACGCCGCCGCGTAACCGACCACGACCAGCACGCTCGGTCCGAGACGGCTCAGCCCGTACGACGCCCGGAGCGCCAACGTGCCGATCACCTCGGAGATGATGGCGCCCACCACCAGAACGAATCCCATGGGCTCCACCTTCGGGTCGGGAAGGAAAGTCGGCAAACACAAAGATCCCCACGGAAATCCGTGGGGATCTTGCTGGTGTCCGAGGGGGGACTTGAACCCCCACGCCCGATAAAGGGCACTAGCACCTCAAGCTAGCGCGTCTGCCATTCCGCCACCCGGACAAGGTGTCTGTCTCGCGGCCCTGGGCCGTTCCGACGTGGAAAACCATAGCAAACATTCGACCCCCCTCGATCACCCCCTCGGCACGCCTCCGCCGCCATGGGCCGGGCGCCGCCCTTGGGCCGAGAGGCACGATGGCGAGAGGATGGGCCGACCACCAGCAGCGACAGCGGGAGGAATCAGCGTGAGCGAGTCGAACACGGCCCGGGCGGTAACGGGCGAGGACGAGGTCGTCGATCTCTGCCGTGAGCTGATCAGGATCGACACCAGCAACTACGGCGACCATTCCGGCCCCGGAGAGCGCGTGGCGGCCGAGTACGTCGCGGAGAAGCTCGCCGAGGTCGGCCTCGAGCCGCAGATCCTCGAGTCGCACAAGGGCCGCGCCTCCACCGTCGCCCGCATCGAGGGCGAGGACCCGTCCAAGCCTGCGCTGCTCATCCACGGCCATCTCGACGTGGTGCCCGCGAACGCGGACGACTGGACCCACCACCCGTTCTCCGGCGAGGTCGCGGACGACTGCGTCTGGGGCCGCGGCGCGGTGGACATGAAGGACATGGACGCCATGACCCTCGCGGTCGTACGGGACCGGCTGCGCAGCGGCCGGAAGCCCCCGCGCGACATCGTCCTGGCCTTCCTCGCCGACGAGGAGGCGGGCGGCACCTACGGCGCCCGGTATCTCGTCGACAAGCACCCGGGACTGTTCGAGGGCGTTACGGAGGCCATCGGAGAGGTCGGCGGCTTCTCCTTCACCGTCAACGAGAACCTGCGGCTCTACCTCGTGGAGACGGCGCAGAAGGGCATGCACTGGATGCGCCTGACCGTGGAAGGCACCGCGGGCCACGGGTCGATGACCAACAACGACAACGCCATCACCGAGCTGTGCGAGGCCGTCGGCCGGCTCGGCCGCCACACCTGGCCGGTCAGGGCCACCAAGACCGTGCGGTCCTTCCTCGACGAGCTCTCCGACGCGCTCGGCACCCCGCTCGACCCGGAGGACATGGACGCCACCCTCGCCAAGCTCGGCGGCATCGCCAAGATGGTCGGCGCGACCCTGCGCAACTCCGCGGCCCCCACCATGCTCGGCGCCGGTTACAAGGTGAACGTCATCCCCGGGCAGGCCACCGCCCATGTCGACGGACGCTTCCTGCCGGGCTACGAGGAGGAGTTCCTCGCCGACCTTGACCGGCTGCTCGGTCCCCGCGTCAAGCGTGAGGACGTGCACGGCGACAAGGCGCTGGAGACCAGCTTCGACGGCGCGCTCGTCGACGCGATGCAGGTCGCGCTCAAGGCCGAGGACCCGATCGCCCGGGCCGTGCCGTACATGCTCTCCGGCGGCACCGACGCCAAGTCCTTCGACGACCTCGGCATCCGCTGCTTCGGCTTCGCGCCGCTCAAGCTGCCGCCGGAGCTGGACTTCGCCGGCATGTTCCACGGCGTGGACGAGCGGGTGCCGGTGGACGGACTGAAGTTCGGCGTGCGGGTCCTCGACCGGTTCATCGACCAGTGCTGAAACGGTCCACGGGTGCGCCGCGCCGGGCTGCTCGGATGACGCTCCGATTATCGTCCGCGCGTACGCAAGTGACTTGAAAGAGTGAATGGGCGTGACGGCTCGTAGCCCCGCTGCTCCCTCCTCGTTACAGGTGATGCGGTCCGCGGCTGGGATCGCATTTGCCAACAGGAGGAACAATGATCAAGAAGGTCGTCGCGACTGCGGCTGCCACCAGTGGTCTGCTGCTCGCCGGTGCGGGCATGGCCATGGCCGACTCCGGTGCCAGCGGTGCCGCCGTGAACTCTCCCGGCGTCCTGTCGGGCAACCTGGTTCAGCTGCCGGTCCACGTGCCCGTGAACCTGTGCGGCAACACGGTCGACGTCGTCGGCCTGCTGAACCCCGCCTTCGGCAACGAGTGCGCCAACGTGTGACGTTGTGAGCCGGTCCCACCGGACAGGGCTTGAATCCGGGCGGCTCCGGAGTGTGCGCCATGCACTCCGGAGTCGCCCGCTTCTTCGACCCCTCGGCATGTGCCCAGGGGTATTCGTGAAGCTGGAAGGCAGGCAACAAGACATGCGACAGGTCACGCGCAAAGGCCTGATCACCGTGGCGGCCGCGGGTGGGGTACTCGCCCTCGGCGGCGGCTACGCACAGGCGGACGCCGGAGCGGTCGGGGAGACATCGCACTCGCCCGGCGTGCTGTCCGGGAACTCCGTCCAGGTGCCCGTGCACGTTCCGATGAACGTCTGCGGCAACACCGTCAACGTCGTCGGGCTGCTCAACCCGGCGTTCGGCAACACGTGCGTCAATGCGTCCGGCTCGGACCAGAACGGCGGCGGCGGTTCCGGAGCCGAGGGCCAGGCGAGCAACTCGCCCGGCGTTCTGTCGGGCAACCAGGTCCAGGCGCCGGTCCACGTACCGGTCAACGTCTGCGGCAACACCGTGGACGTCGTCGGGCTGCTCAACCCGGCGTTCGGCAACGAGTGCGCGCACGACGCGGGCGGCGGCACGGAGCAGCCCGGCGGCCCGGAGGAGCCCGGTAACCCGGAGGAGCCCGGTAACCCGGAGGAGCCCGGCAATCCGGAAGAGCCCTCCACGCCGGAGGAGCCCGGCACGCCGGAGGAGCCCTCCACGCCGCAGACTCCGCAAACCCCGCAGACTCCGCAGACTCCGCAAACCCCGCAGACTCCGCAGACCCCGGAGACCCCGGAGACCCCGGAGACCCCGGAGACCCCGGACGAGCCGAACACCCCCGACACGCGTACCGGCACGCCCGGTGACGGCGGGGACCAGCTCGCGGAGACCGGAATGGACACGCTCGACCTGCTGGCCCCGGCGGGCGTGGGCCTGCTGCTGGCCGGAACGGTGCTGTACCGGCGGGCCCGCGCGGCTGCGTAGGCATGCGTGCCGGGGCCCTGGTCGGGGCCCTGGCTCAGCGGTATTCGAAGGAGCGGGTCCCCGCGGTCGCGGGGGCCCGCTCCTTCATCTGCCCGTACTCAGGGTCACCAGGTGGCCCGCACCTGGCGGATGATGCGCCGGCGCAGCCGCACCCTGCGGCTGCCGTCCCGGTGCAGGGTCAATCGGTCCAACTCCCAGTGTCCGTACTCGGCATGGTCGGTCAGCAGACGGGTCGCTTCCTTGCGGGAAACCCCGCGCGGCACGTAAACGTCGACAAATTCGTATTCCGGCATCGCATCTATTGTGCGGGCAGCGCCCCGGTACGGATAGCGTCTGCACTATGTCTGATGCTGCGCAGCCCACCGCTGCCGAGGTACGTGCCGCCGCCGAGGCGGTCAAAGCCGCACTGGACCGTCACCTCGAGGCGGTCGAGAACCGCACGGGCGACGACGACCCGGCCGTCTACGACGCGTTCAACGCGCTCGCCGCGGCGGCCGAGGCGTACGACGAGCGGCTCTACGACCGGTACGACGAGGTCACACCCTTCGAGATCCCGGGCGCGGACGATTCGCTGCCACCGTATGCGGGGCCGGAGGAGCCGAACGCGCTGAGTGTGCTGATCCGCCGGGACTACGCGGTGGTGGAGCCGCAGCGGCTGCTCGCGCAGGCGCAGCGCATCGCCGACATCGAGCAGGACGACGAGCCGGCGGCGAACGTCCCGGTCGTCGGCACGAGCGTGCACTCGGCTCTGGGGGTGCTCTTCGGGGAGTACGAACCCGACGAGATCGCTTCACGGCACAAGGAGTTCGGCCTCGAGGAGGGCGACTCCACGCTGTGGGTGTCCGCGGCCGACGAACTTCCCGAGCCCGGGGAATGGCTGAGCGTCCCCTTCGACCAGGCGGACCCGGAGCGGGTCGTGTGCCGCTTCGACGTCAGCTCGGTCTTCGACGAGGACGAACTGCGCGAGGAGCGGGTGGATCTCGAAGACGACTCCTGATTCGGCTGTGCGGAACCGAAGGATCGCGCCAGAGCGCCGGCGGATTCCGTGCGGATCAGGCCAATGTGCGCACGACCCGGCCCCCGGCCCGGGACGACCCTCGGCGGTCGTCCCGGGCCGGGGCCGCTACGGCGCCTCCGTCGGCGGCTGCCGCGTCTGAGGTGCGGGCTCGGCCAGCAGGCCCTCCAGCAGCGTCCCCAGCCGCGTGGTGCGCGGGGCGGCCGGCACCTCCGCCACGGCGCGCGGCAACGCCTGGTCCACGCCGTGCACCACGGACAGATGCCGCTCGGCGCGGCCGAACGCGGTGTACACCCAGGGCCTGCTCAGCCCCTGAGCGGCGTCCCCCGGCAGTACGACGACCACCGCCGGCCACCGCATGCCCGCCGCCTGATGTGCGGTCATCGCCCAGCCGTGGCGCAGCACCGATTCCACGCGGTCCTTGGTCACCAAGGTCTTGATGCCGTCGCAGTCGAGATGCAGGCCGCTCGCGTCCGCGGAGACTACCGTCCCGGTAAGCGTCCGGCCGAGGGCCTGCGTACAGGCGACCCGGTCGCCCGGGTCGAAGCCGGCGAAGCGGCCGTCGCCCGGGTTGAGGCGCTGCTTCAGCGCCGCGTTGAGCGCTCGGGTGCCTGCGGCGCCACCGTGGCCCACGGTGATCACCTGGGTCTGCTCGGCCGGCACCCCGATGGCCCGCGGCACCGAGTCGGCGACCAGCTGGACCGCACGGTGCACGGCCTCGCCGGCGTCCCGCACCGGGACGATCACGACCTCCTTGCCGGGGGCGGCCACCTGGTTCAGCTCTCCGATGCCGACGCCCGACACCAGCTCGCCGATCGGCCCGGGATCGGGCGTGCGCGACGCGATCTGCGGGCACACCCGGGCAGCCAGCACATCCGCGAACACCCAGCCAGCGCCGGGGCCGCCCAGCACTCCGGGGTCGCCGCTGAGCACCAGCCGGCTGCCGTCCGGCATCGACTCCACCAGCATCGCCCCGGTCTCGACGTCGAGCTGCGGCGCGTCAAGCACGACCAGCAGGTCCAGTCCGAACGCGCCGTCCTCGTCCCGGCCGGGGCCCGCGGTGCCGGCCAGCAGCGCGGCGACGGTCACGGCGTCGACGTCCGGGCCCAGCCTGCGGCGGCAGTTCTCCCCGTGCACCGCCACGGCGGCCCGAAGGCCCAGGCGTCGGGCCGTCTCCACGAGGGCGACCGGCTCGGCCCGCGCCGCCTCGCCGCCGGTGTGCACGACCAGCCCGTGCCCCCCGGCTGCCCGGACGAGGTCGGGCCCGTCCCAGGCATCGGCCGGGCCGGTCCTGACCAGCCGGGCCAGCCCGTCCGCGAGGCTCTCCTCCGCCATCGCGTACCGGTCGAGCCCGAGCAGGACCCGTGCGGCCTCCGCGGCCCCTTCGCCCTCCTCGTCCTCCTCCAAGCCGTCCTGGAACACCAGGACGGCACCGTCGGCGACGGCCTGCTGAACGGCCTCGTCCGGGTCCGGCACGGACCGCTCCGCGAGCGCGGAGCGTACGGCCGGGGCCTCGAGGGCCGTGTGCCCCTGGAGCGCGGCGCGCTCCAGCAGCCAGAGCACGAGCGCCGACGTCCGCCGCTCGTCGCCGGGGCCGGCGTTCCCGCCGAGCAGCGCGCGGGCGAAGCCGTCCGCCTGCTCGGGGCGTACCCCCGGCACGGACAGCAGCTGCCAGGGGTCCTCGGCGAGCACGTCCGCGGCCGTCTCGCCGAGGACCTCCGCGACCTGCCCCGCGAGGGCCTCGGGCGCCCCGCCCTTCGCGAGCACCGCCCGCACCGCGGCAACGCTCTCCGGAGCCACCGCGACAGCTGCCGGCTCGGCCGCCTTGGCGACCCGGATCGGCGGCGTGGCGACAGGAGCGGGGCGCCGGGGCTCCGGAGCGGGCGACCCGAAGTACGCCGCGCCCGCCTTCTCGCCGCTCTCCACGGCCCGCACGGCGGCGAGCAGATCCGCGGCCTTGCCGCTCAGCTTCGCCCCGCTGGGCAGAGGCCCGCCCCTCTCGGCCTTCCGCTGCTCGATTCGTGCCCTCAACGCCTTCTGCGCGGCAATCTCAGCCTCAAGCTCACCAACCTCCGCGCCTTCGGCACCGGTCGCCCGTTCATGGCCCCCGTCCGCGGCGTCCGTGCCGTCGGTCGCCGGGCTGTCGTCGGCCCCGTTGGCCGGGCCGTCGCCGCCTTCGGCACCGGTGGCGTGTTCGTGGCGCCCGCCTGCGGCCTCTGCGTCGTCGGTCGCCGGGCCGTGCACCTCCGCATCCTCCGTCGCGTCCTTCGCGCCAAGCCCGTCCGCTGTCGCGCCGCGCCCGTCCTCCGCCCCAGCCGCGGCCGGGTGGGCGGGCGGGGGAGGGGTGGGGCCGACGGGGTCGGGCTCGGCCGGGGGGCCGGGGGGCGTGCCCCGGGAAGACGCGGTCACAGCGTGCTCCAGTCCTGGTCCGGATAGTGGTGCACCGGCGCCGACACATCGTCGAGCGCCCGGCAGATCTCGTCAGGAAGACTAAGCGCCTCCACTGACAACGCGGCCGCGAGTTGCTGTGCGTTGCGCGCTCCGACGATGGGGGCGGCCACTCCCGGCCGGTCGCGTACCCACGCCAGCGCCACCTCCAGCGGCGTTGCCGCGAGGCCGTCCGCCGCTGTGACGACCGCGTCCACGATGCGGCTCGCGGCCTCGTCCAGGTACGGCTCGACGAACGGCGCCATCTGTTCCGACGCGCCGCGGGAGTCGGCGGGCGTTCCCGCCCGGTACTTCCCGGTGAGCACCCCCCGCCCCAGCGGCGACGAAGGCAGCAGCCCCACGCCGAGGTCGAGTGCTGCGGGCAGCACCTCCCGCTCCACACCCCGCTGCAACAGCGAGTACTCCATCTGCGTGCTCGCGAGCCGTGTCCGCACCCCCGGAGCGGCCAGCTGCCAGGTCGCCGCCTTGGCCAGCTGCCATCCGCAGAAGTTCGACACGCCGGCGTACCGTGCGCGCCCGCTGCTGACCGCGATGTCCAGGGCCTGCAGCGTCTCGTCGAGCGGGGTGTCCGGGTCGAAGGCGTGGACCTGCCACAGGTCCACGTAGTCCGTCCCGAGCCGCGCCAGCGACGCGTCCAGTGCGGCGAGCAGATGACCACGCGAGCCGTCGAAGCGCCGGTCCGGGTCCGGCACGCTGCCGGCTTTCGTGGCCATGACCAGGTCGCTGCGCGGCACCAACCGCTCCACCAGCTGCCCGAGCAGATACTCCGCTTCCCCGCCGCCGTACACATCCGCCGTGTCGACCAGCGTGCCGCCCGCCTCCCAGAAGAGCTTCAACTGGTCGGCGGCGTCGTGCTCGTCGGTGTCCCGGCCCCAGGTCAGGGTGCCGAGTCCGATCCGGGACACGCGCAGGCCGGTACGGCCGAGATGCCTCTGCTCCATGGGCGCTGAGATTACTGGCCAGGGCCGCACGCGGAGAGACCCCTGTGGACAACCTCCCCCTGCCGGATCGCCCTCGCCCGCGCTAGAGTCCCCGGCACAGGCACGTTACTGATCAGTAAGAGGGAGCGGTTTATGCGGCTCGGCATCAACCTCGGCTACTGGGGCGCGGGCATGGACGGCGACAACCTCGCCGTCGCGAAGGAGGCCGACAGGCTCGGCTACGACGTCTGCTGGGCCGCGGAGGCGTACGGCTCCGACGCCCCCACGGTGCTCAGCTGGGTCGCCGCCCAGACCGAGCGCATCGACGTCGGCTCCGCGATCCTGCAGATCCCGGCCCGCCAGCCCGCGATGACCGCGATGACCGCGGCCACGCTCGACTCGCTGTCCGGCGGCCGCTTCCGCCTCGGCCTCGGCGTCTCGGGACCGCAGGTCTCCGAGGGCTGGTACGGCGTCAAGTTCGACAAGCCGCTCTCCCGCACGCGCGAGTACGTCGAGATCGTGCGCAAGGCCATGTCACGCGAACGCCTGTCCTACGAGGGCGAGCACTGGACGCTGCCGCTGCCCGACGGCCCCGGCAAGCCCATCAAGCTCACGGTCCACCCGCAGCGCGAGCACATCCCGCTCTACATCGCGGCGATCGGCCCCAAGAACCTGGAGCAGACCGGTGAGATCGCCGACGGCGCCCTGCTGATCTTCCCCTCGCCCGAGCACATCGAGGACACCGCGCTCCGGCACATCCGTACGGGCCGCGAGAAGGCCGGAAAGACGATGGACGGGTTCGACGTATGTCCGACCCTGCCCCTCGCGGTCGGCGACGACGTGAACGGCCTGGCGGACATGTTCCGGCCGTACACCGCGCTGTACGTCGGTGGCATGGGCAGCCGCAAGCAGAACTTCTACAACCAGCTCGCGCAGCGCATGGGTTACGAGAAGGAGGCCGTCGAGATCCAGGACAAGTACCTCGACGGCGACAAGGCCGGCGCGGCGGCCGCTGTCCCGCACCAGCTGATCGACCAGACCGCGCTGCTCGGGCCCGTGGAGCGCATCGCCGACCGGATGCAGGCCTACGCCGCTTCCGGTGTCACCACGCTCACCCTCGCACCGGCCGGCTTCACGCTCGAAGAGCGGATCACCGCGCTGCGGGCCGGCACCGACGCGCTGGAGCGCGCGGGCCTCGCCTGAGAGTCCTCAAGAAGTCTGCGGCCGTGGTGGGGGCTCGGGGGTCTTCCCCGCCACGGCCGTCACGCGGTACAACGCGCGACGGCCCCGGCGGTTACTGCCGTGTGCCGCCGGCCCTCTCATCCGTTCGGCGCAGCCGTTCCGGTCACCTGTTGCCCGCCCGGGCGTCTCGCATTTGACTCGTTCTTTGCGGATGTCCCCAAGGCCCAGACGGAGGCGGCAGACATGTTCTCGGCCCGGAGTCTCTTCCAGGAGATCGTCGACTGCGACAAATCGTTCCAGCTCTTCTGCTCGATCGCCGCCGGCGGTGAGGCCCAGGGAGGTTGGGAGAACGGCCGTATCGCCGCCCTCGTTCCCGAGAGCATGCGTGAGCTCGCCCCGAAGATCACCAGGCACGGCGCCGACGAGGACAAGCACGGCCGCCTGTTCAACGCGCTGCTCAAGAAACGGCGGTTGGACCCGGTGCCCGTGCCGCGTGAGACCGACTACACGATGCTGCTGGAGCAGCGGGGTATCGGCCTTGCCCACGAGAAGCTGCGCCGCGACGAACCGCTGACCGAGCAGGACATCGTGGTCTACCTCGCGCACAGCCGGGTGACGGAGCAGCGGGCAGCCGACCAGATGGAGCTGCTGGTTCGGTACTTCGGGGACCATTCGGAACTCGGCAGGGCCATCCGTATGATCTGCGACGAGGAGGACAGCCACCTGGTTTACTGCCACGAGGAGTTGCTCAGCCTCGCTGCCGCCGGACACGGACCCACCATCCGGCGTGTGCTGCGTGAGGTCGCACGCGCCGAGATCCGGGTCCACCGCGATGTGAGCTTCGCCGTCATGGCGCACATGGGCCGGCTGCTGCACTGGTCGAAGGCCAGATCGGCCGTGCTGGCGGCCGGTATTTACGCGATGTACGTGTACGAGCGGCTCGGTGGCTGGCGTCGCATGGTCGACCTCAGGATGCCGGAGCGCCGCGGGGCACTCGACGGTCCGGCCGCCACGGCAACCGTCGTCTGAGGTGGCACATGTCCCGGCCCTCGCGCCGGTCCCGCGAGGCCCGCGCAGCGGCCTCGGGCCAGGCAGGGAGGCCGTTGCCGCGGGCGGCCTGCGGTGGATCGCCGCCGTGGTCGTCGCGTACACCCTCGTCCAGCTGGCCCTGGCCGTCCCCGGAACGAGTCTCGGCTGGGACGAGACCGTCTACGTCAGTCAGGTCAGTCCCGGCTCCGAAGCGGCCTTCTTCAGCGCGCCGCGCGCCCGCGGCATCACCTTCCTCGTCGCGCCGCTCACGGCCCTGACCTCGTCCGTCGAAGCGCTCCGCGTGTACCTCTCGCTGCTGTCGGGCGCCGGACTGTTCCTGGCGCTCGCGGTGTGGCGAAGGCTGCTGCCCGCGCGTGTGGTCGCCCTCGCCGGAGGGCTGTTCGCCGGACTCTGGGTCACCGTGTTCTACGGTCCGCAGGTCATGCCGAACCTGTGGGTCGCACTCGGGGCGCTGTTCACCGTCGGCTGCTTCCTGCGGGCCGCGCGCGACCGGTCCGACCGCGCCTGCCTGCTGGGCGCCAGTGCAGGCGTTGCGTTCGTCGCGCTCATGCGGCCGACGGACGCCTTCTGGCTCATCGCCCCGCTCGCCGTCGTCGCCGCGTTGTCGTGGACGGGCCGGCGGCCCGCGCTGCCGGCGGCGCTCGCGGTGGGAGCTGCCGTCGGTTGCGCCCCATGGATCATCGAGGCCTACGCCGGATACGGCGGGCTCCTCGCCCGCCTGAGCCGCGCCAGTGAGATCCAGGGCCACCTGGGACTGAACCTGGCCGTCGACGACCAGATCCGTGCGCTGGACGGCAGGACGCTGTGCCGGCCCTGCGACGTTGCATGGCGGCGGCCGGTCACCGCCCTGTGGTGGTTCGCCCTTCCGCTGCTGGTCGCCGGGGGTGCCCTGGTGGTGGCACGCATCCGGCGCGATCCGCTGGCCGGCCCCTCCGTGATCCGCCCCTCGGCCGTCCTGGTACCGACGCTGGCGGGACTGTCGCTGGCCGTGCCGTATCTGCTGCTGATCGGGTACGCCGCGCCCCGCTTCCTGCTGCCCGCCTACGCGCTGCTCGCGCTGCCGGTCGCGGTGTGCCTCGGCTGGATCGCCCAGGCGGTGCGGCCGCGTGCGCTGGTGGTGACGGTCCTCGCCGTGGGGCTGGCCGGCCACCTGGCGGTCCAGTACTCCGTGCTGCACGGCGCGGTGGACCGCAGCCGGGAGAACCGGAAGGCATTCGACCGGATCGCCGCCGAGCTGCACCGGCAAGGCGTCCGCGCGCCCTGTGTGATCAGCGGGACGGAGGCGCCGCGGGTCGCCTTCCGCACCGGCTGCGCCTCTCGCCAGGCCGGCGGCCACGACGGCAGCATCACCCGGGCGGGCCTCGCCGCACTCGCGGACGAGCGGCCGGTCGCCTACGTGGTGGAGGGGCAGGCCCGGCCGCCGGCGTTCGCCCGCGGCTGGCGCCGCCTCAGCCTCCCCGGTCTGCCTGCCCGTCCAGTACTGAGCGCCTACCTGGGCCCGGCGACCACCGCGACGAGCGAGGCGAGCGTGGCTCCGGCAGCCGCCGCCCCGGCCACCAGCGCGGCTCCGGCAGCCGCCGCCCAGGCCCGGACCGGGGCTCGGCCGTGTCAGAGCCAGCCGCGCCGTTTGAACAGCCGGTACAGCCCGACGACCGCGCCTGCCATGAGCACCGCCGTCGCCGGATACGCCCACGGCTGCTTCAGTTCCCACATGTACTCGAAGTTCATGCCGTAGATCCCCGCGACCATCGTCGGCACGGCCGCCATGGCCGCCCACGCCGAGATCTTGCGCATGTCGTCGTTCTGCCGGACGCCCATCTGCGCGAGATGGGCGGACAGAATGTCCGACAGCAGCCGGTCCAGCCCTTCCACCTGCTCGTTCGCCCGCGTCAGGTGGTCGCTCACATCGCGGAAGAACGGTTGCGCGTGCTCATGGACGAACGGCACACCCGCGCCCGCCAGCCGCGCCATCGGCGCCGCCAACGGCCCGGCCGCCCGGCGGAACTCGAGCACCTGCCGCTTGAAGGTGTAGATCCGCGCCGCCGTGTTCTTCGAGTCCCGGCGAGCCGGTTCGAAGACCTCGGTCTCCAGTTCCTCGAGGTCCACCTGGAGCTCGGCGGCGACGTCGATGTAGTGGTCGACGACCGCGTCACTGATCGCGTACAGCACCGCCGTCGGCCCGTGCCGCAGCACGGCGGGCTCGGCCTCCAGCCGTTCGCGCACGTCGTGCAGCGGGGCGCCCTCGCCGTGCCGGACAGTCACCACGAACGAGTCGCCTACGAAGACCATCAGTTCGCCCGTGGTGACGGAGTCGCTGTCCGGCTCGTACACCACGGGTTTGAGGACGACGAACAGCGAGTCGTCGTACACCTCGAGCTTGGGCCGCTGATGTGCCTTGAGCGCGTCCTCGACGGCGAGCGGGTGCAGCACGAACTCGTCGGCGACATGATCGAACTCGTCCGCCGTCGGCTCGTGCAGCCCTATCCACAGGAAGGCGTCACCGGTGGCCCGTGCCTCGTCCAGGGCATCCGAAAAATCAGACGGGCCCTCGGTGCGGCGTCCGTCACGATAAATGGCACAGTCCACGATCACGGCGCGCATTCTTCCCCGCCTGTGCCCCGGGCACACCCCCGGCCCGCCCGTCGGGGACCGTAGGCTGGCCCCCATGGCCACGCTGATCCTCGTACGCCACGGACGTTCCACCGCCAACACCGAGGGAGTACTCGCCGGCTGGACACCGGGTGTCCGCCTCGACGACCGCGGAGCCGCACAGGCGGCGGCCCTGCCCGGACGGCTCGCCGGTGTGCCGATAGCGGCGGTGATCTCCAGCCCGCTGGAGCGCTGCCAGGAGACCCTCGCCCCGCTGCTGGAAACCCGGCCGGAGCTCCGCATGGAGACCGACGAGCGCATCGGGGAGTGCCACTACGGGGACTGGTCGGGGCGCAAGCTGGCGGAGCTGGCCGACGAGCCGCTGATGGAGGTCGTCCAGCAGCACCCGTCCGCGGCGGCCTTCCCCGGCGGTGAGTCCATGCGCGCCATGCAGGCCAGGGCGGTCGACGCCGTGCGCGACTGGAACGCGCGCGTCGACGAGGCGCACGGCGAGGGCGCCGCCTTTGTGATGTGCTCGCACGGGGACATCATCAAGTCCCTGGTGGCGGACGCTCTCGGCCTGCATCTCGACCTGTTCCAGCGCATCCATGTCGAGCCGTGCTCCGTCACCGCGATCCGCTACACCCGCACCCGGCCGTTCCTGCTGCGCCTCGGCGACACCGGGGATCTGGGCTTCCTGGCACCCCGCACGGAAGGCCCCGAGGAGAAGGGCGAAAGTGGCGACGCGGTCGTCGGGGGCGGTGCGGGCGCACCGTGATCGCTTCGCGCAGTAGGGTGGACGGGCCTAAAAGCTCCAGTACCCGCACGACGAAGAGACCGCCCCGCGAACCGACGCGGAACCCGACGCAGAAACAGACCGATCCTTTCGATCCCGAGGGAGACAGAACGTGTCCCGTCAGGTGTTCCTCTACGACCCGCCGGAGCGCTTCGTGGCCGGTACGGTCGGGCTGCCTGGCCGCCGTACGTTCTTCCTGCAGGCCTCCGCCGCAGGGCGCGTGACCAGCGTCGCTCTGGAGAAGACACAGGTCGCCGCCCTCGCCGAGCGGATCGACGAACTGCTGGACGAAGTGGTGCGCCGCACCGGGGGCAACGCGCCGGTGCCGGCCGTCGCGCCCGCCGACGTCTCCGACACCGCGCCGCTCGACAATCCGGTCGAGGAGGAATTCCGCGTCGGCACGATGGCGCTGGCGTGGGACGGCGAGGAACAGCGCATGATCGTCGAGGCGCAGGCGCTCGTGGAGCTCGAGGCGGACTCCGAGGAGGACCTCGCCGAGGCCGAGGAGCGGCTGCTGCAGGACGAGGAGAACGGCCCGCCGATGCTTCGCGTGCGGCTCACCGGCGCACAGGCCAGGGCGTTCGCCAAGCGCGCACTGGACGTGGTCAACGCCGGCCGGCCGCCGTGCCCGCTGTGCAGCCTGCCTCTGGATCCGGAAGGACACGTATGCCCGCGGCAGAACGGATACCGACGGGGCGCGTGAGCACGGCCGATGTGCTCGCGATCCTCGCGAAGGGCGAGCTGACGGTCCGCGGACGGGTGCGCGAGGCGTCGAACGCGGTGCTGTACTGCACGGCCTCCCACGAGGGCGAGGAAGTCCACTGCGTCTACAAGCCCATCGCCGGCGAGCGCCCGCTGTGGGACTTCCCCGACGGCACCCTCGCGCAGCGCGAGGTGGCGGCGTACGAACTGTCGGAGGCGACCGGCTGGGCGCTGGTGCCGCCCACCGTCCTGCGCGACGGCCCCTACGGCGAGGGCATGGTCCAGCTGTGGATCGAGGCGGATCCCGAGGCCGCGATCCTGGCGCTCGTCGAGGACGAGGAGCCGGGGGACGGCTGGAAGGCGGTCGGCTTCGCCGACGTCGGCGAGGGCCGCACCGCGCTGCTCGTCCACGCCGACGACATGCGGCTGCGCCGGCTCGCGGTGCTCGACGCGGTGATCAACAACGGCGACCGCAAGGGCGGCCACCTGCTGCCCGCGGCCGACGGCGCGCTCTACGCGATCGACCACGGGGTCACCTTCAACGTCGAGGACAAGCTCCGCACGCTGTTGTGGGGGTGGGCGGGGGAGCCGCTGCCCCCGGAGGCGACGGCCGCGCTCACGGCCGTCGGTGCGGCGCTCGCCGACGGCGGGCCCTTCGCCACCCGACTGGCGGAACTGCTCACGGAGGCCGAGGTCGATGCCGTACGCAAGCGGGTGGCGGCGCTGCTCGCGTCCGGCAGGCACCCGTTGCCGTCGGGGGAGTGGCCGGCGATCCCCTGGCCGCCTGTCTAGACATGACACCGGCCAAAGCGCAAGAGGGCCCAACCGGCCAGGATCAGTGATCCGGTTCGTATGCGGAAGCTGCGTCCGGTTAGGCTCATGACATGCATGCCTGGCCCGCTTCTGAGGTCCCCGCCCTGCCTGGCAAGGGCCGCGACCTCCGGATCCACGACACCGCGACCGACGGTCTGGTGACCCTTGACCCCGGTCCCGTCGCCCGTATCTACGTCTGCGGCATCACACCGTACGACGCGACCCACATGGGTCACGCGGCGACCTACAACGCGTTCGACCTTGTGCAGCGCGTGTGGCTCGACACCAAGCGGCAGGTTCACTACGTCCAGAACGTGACGGACGTGGACGACCCCTTGCTCGAACGCGCGATCCGTGACGGGCACGACTGGACGGAGCTCGCGGAGCGCGAGACCGCCCTGTTCCGCGAGGACATGACCGCGCTGCGGATGCTGCCGCCGCAGCACTACATCGGCGCGGTCGAGGCGATACCGGGGATCGTCCCGCTCGTCGAGCGGCTCCGCGACGCGGGCGCCACATACGAACTCGACGGCGACGTCTACTTCTCCGTCGGGGCCGACCCGCACTTCGGCGAGGTCTCCCGCCTCGACGCCGAAGCCATGCGGCTGCTCTCGGCGGAGCGCGGCGGCGACCCCGAGCGCCCCGGCAAGAAGAACCCGCTCGACCCGATGCTGTGGATGGCCGCCCGCGACGGCGAGCCGAGCTGGGACGGCGGCACCCTCGGCCGCGGCCGGCCCGGCTGGCACATCGAGTGCGTCGCCATCGCACTCGATCACCTCGGCATGGGCTTCGACGTGCAGGGCGGCGGCTCCGATCTCGCCTTCCCGCACCACGAGATGGGCGCCTCGCACGCCCACGCGCTCACCGGTGAGCACCCGTTCGCCAAGGCGTACGTCCACGCCGGCATGGTCGCTCTCCACGGCGAGAAGATGTCCAAGTCCAAGGGCAACCTCGTCTTCGTCTCCCGGCTCCGGCGCGACGGCGTCGACCCCGCCGCCATAAGGCTGGCGCTGCTCTCCCACCACTACCGGGCCGACTGGGAGTGGACCGACGCGGTGCTCCAGGACGCGGTGGAGCGTCTCGCGCGCTGGCGCGCGGCCGTCTCCCGCCCCGACGGGCCGTCCGCCGAGGCGCTGGTCGAGGAGATCCGAGAGGCGCTCTCCAACGATCTCGACGCACCCACGGCGCTCGCCGCCGTGGACCGCTGGGCCGCGCTCCAGCAGTCCACGGGCGGCACGGACGAAGGCGCGCCCGGGATGGTCTCCAGGGCGGTCGACGCTCTGCTGGGCGTCGCACTGTAACGCGCCTGCGCTGCAACTCGTCTTCAGGGCCCCGCGCGGCACCCAGAGGTGCCGCGTGGGGCCCTTGCGCCTGTGGCCGGATCCGGCCGGGTGCGCCGCCGTCACTTCTCCTTCGCCCAGCGGCAGTTGGTGTGGGCGCCCTGAGAGAGCGGGAGCGGGGGGGGGGGGGGGGGGGGGGGGGGGGGCCCCCCCCCCCCCCCCCCCCTCCCCCCCCCCCCCCCCCAGGGAGGGGGCGAGTCTTTGTGTATGCTCGAAGACACCAAAGTTTTTTCTCC
>NZ_JBVHTA010000019.1:0-9799 GCF_055566095.1 Streptomyces sp. NPDC027962 | reverse complement strand
CCCATCTTCTCGGTTTCATCCCCCCCCCCCCCCCCTCTCCCCCCTAGGTTTTGTGTGCTCCCCCCGCAAGAAGGAGGGAGCCCCTCCCCCCCCCCCCCCCCCCCCCCCCCCCCCGCCCCCAACTTCCTTACCGCTCAGCTCCCGGACGGTCCGGGAGGGCCGTCGTCCTCGCGGCCTCCGGGCTCACCCCGGTTGTCCCCGTCTTCACCGCTGTCGGCGGTGCGGGGCGGCTGCTGCTCCTGCTCGGCGTCGCCGCCGGATTCCGCGGGTGTGCCCGTCTCCGGCCGCGGCGGCAGCGGGGGCTTGGTGCGGCCGCCGGCCGGGTCGCGCAGATACGAGCTGCCCTCACCGCCGTCCGTCGCATGACCGCCGGGCCCTCCGCCGTCACGCCGGCGCAGATACCGCTCGAACTCGCGGGCGATGGCCTCACCGCTCGCCTCGGGCAGCTCCGCGGTGTCGCGGGCCTCCTCCAGCGTCTGGACGTACTCGGCGACTTCGCTGTCCTCCGCGGCCAGTTGGTCCACTCCGAGCTGCCAGGCCCGTGCGTCCTCCGCGAGTTCGCCCAGCGGGATACGCACGCCGATAAGGTCCTCGAGCCGGTTGAGCAGGGCCAGCGTCGCCTTGGGGTTGGGCGGCTGCGAGACGTAGTGCGGCACGGCCGCCCACAGGCTCACGGCCGGCACGCCGGCATGGGTGCACGCCTCCTGGAGGATGCCGACGATGCCGGTCGGTCCCTCGTACCGGGTCTCCTCAAGGTCCATCGTCCTCGCCAGGTCCGGATCCGAGGTGATCCCGCTGACCGGGACCGGGCGGGTGTGCGGGGTGTCGCCGAGCAGCGCGCCCAGGATCACCACCATCTCGACGCCGAGTTCATGGGCGAAGCCCAGGATCTCGTTGCAGAACGACCGCCAGCGCATGGATGGTTCGATGCCCCGGACCAGTACGAGGTCGCGAGGCTTGTCGCCGCCGATCCGGACCACGGAGAGCCGTGTGGTGGGCCAGGTGATCTTCCGTACTCCGCCGTCCAGCCACACCGTGGGCCGGTTGACCTGGAAGTCGTAGTAGTCCTCGGCGTCGAGCGCCGCGAACACCTCGCCCTTCCATTCCCGGTCCAGGTGTGCGACCGCGGTGGAGGCGGCGTCGCCTGCGTCGTTCCAGCCCTCGAACGCGGCCACCATGACCGGGTCGATCAGCTCGGGCACCCCCTCGAGCTCGATCACCCAGTGCCTCCTTCCGAAGTTCCCTTTCGTACGCCCCAACCTTACGGCTTTCCCCGTCCCGCACCGCAGCCCCCGTGCACGGCCGGGTGAACTCGGGTGCGGTCGCACATACGTCGCAGCGGCGGGCACTGGAACCTTGGATTAATCCGAGCAATTCAGCGTCGTCGGCGTTTGAGGCGCGGGGTTCGGGGCGGAGCCCCGACAAGGGCGCACGGCCGCCTTCGCCGGTCCACCTGCGGCCGGGCCGGCCGTGGGAAGGTGCCCCAGCGGCCTCGTTCCAGCCCCGTGCCGGTCGACGGGTGCCTGGCGGCAGCAGGGAGGCAACCGACGCGCTGCCGCCGGGCCACGGGGAGCTCGGCCCGAGGCCGGGCGGCTGCGACCCGGACCGCTACAGAGCGGCGCGGAGCCGCCGCTCCGCGCCTGCGACGTGCACCGTCGCCCACGACCGTGCCGCCTCCCCGTCCCCGTCGCGCAGCGCCGCCAGGATCGCCCGGTGTTCGTGGAGCGTCCGGCTGACGGCGTCCTCCTGGGCGAGGCCGCGCCAGACGCGGGCGCGGGTCGTCGGCCCGGAGAGGCCGTCCAGCAGTGCGCAGAGCACCGCGTTGCCCGACGCCTGGGCGATGCCCCGGTGGAAGTCCAGGTCCGCCGCGACGAGTTGCTCGACCGACGGCTCGGTGCCGAGCGCGTCGAGTCGCGCGTCGAGCGAGGCCAGTTCGGCACCGGAGATCCGGCCGGCCGCCATCGCCGTGGCCGCCGGCTCCAGGATGCGGCGCACGGCGAGGAACTCCAGCGCCGTGTCGTCCCGGTGGAAGTCGACGGCGAAGCTCAGTGCCGCCAGCAGCAGTTGGGGGTCCAGGCTGGTGACGTACGTGCCGTCGCCCTGGCGTACGTCGAGGATGCGGATGAGCGACAGCGCACGGACCGCCTCGCGCAGCGAGTTGCGTGACAAGCCGAGTTCGGCCGCGAGCTCGCTCTCCTTCGGCAGGCGGTCGCCGGGGCGCAGCGCGCCGGAGGCGATCATCTCCTTGATCTTCTCGATGGCCTCGTCGGTCACTGCCATGGCGTCGCCCCATCACGCTCGGGAACAGACATCGGATGTCTGAGCGTACAGCGAGGGCGGCCCCGGTGGGGCCGCCCTCGTGTGACGCGAGATGGACCGGATCAGGCCTTCCGGCCCAGCACGTCCTCGACACGGCCGCGGATCTCGTCCGTCGCGAGACCGCGGATCGTCAGCGTCGTACGGCGGCGCAGCACGTCGTCCGCCGTCTCGGCCCACTCGTGGTCGCGGGCGTACACGACCTGTGCCCAGATCTCCGGCGCGTCCGGGTGGATGCGCTCGGCCAGCGCCGGGTCCTCGTTCGCGAGGCGGGCGATGTCGAACGACAACGAACCGTAGTGGGTGGCGAGGTGACGCGCCGTGTCGGCCGCCATCCGCGGGCCGGGGGTGCCCCCGTCGACCAGCAGACGGTGCGCGACCGCGTTCGGGTTGGCGATACCGGGCAGCGGGAGCTTCTTCGGCAGGTGCGCGATCGGCTCCATGTCCTCGGCGAGCGGACGGCCCGGCAGGGTCGCCAGCTTGTTCATCACCGTACGGCCGATGTGGCGGAATGTCGTCCACTTGCCGCCGGCCACCGACAGCATCCCGCCGCGGCCCTCGGTCACGACCGTCTCGCGCTTGGCCTTCGAGGTGTCGCCCGGTCCGCCGGGCAGCACCCGCAGACCCGCGAAGGAGTACGTGATCAGGTCGCGGGACAGCTGCTGGTCCCGGATCGAGAACGCGGCCTCGTCCAGGATCTGCGTGACGTCCTTGTCGTTGACCGCGACATCCGCCGGGTCGCCCTCGAACTCCTCGTCGGTCGTGCCCAGCAGCAGCATGTCCTCCCACGGCAGGGCGAACGTGATGCGGTACTTGTCGATCGGCGTCGCGAGCGCGGCCCTCCACGGCGAGGTGCGCTTGAGCACCAGGTGCGCACCCTTGGACAACCGGATCGACGGGGCTGCCTCCGGGTCCTCCATCCTGCGCAGGTGGTCGACCCAGGGGCCGGTGGCGTTGAGCACCAGGCGGGCGGTGACGCCGAACTCGGTGCCGTCGGTGCGGTCCCTGAGCTCCGCGCCGGTGACCCGGCCCTTGGTGAACCGCAGCCCGGTGACCTCGGCGTGGTTGAGGACGGTCGCGCCCGACTGGGCGGCGGCGCGGACCGTCATCAACGCCATGCGGGAGTCGTTCATCTGGTCGTCGCCGTAGACGGCGACGGCCTTGAGGTTCTCGGTGCGAAGCTCCGGCACGTCCCGTTGCGCCTTCGCCGCCGATATGACGTGACCGACGCCGTCACCGAAGGCGGAGAGTGCCGAGTAGGCGAAGACGCCCGCGCCGAGCTTGGCCGCGCCGTGCGGCCCGCCCTTGTAGACGGGCAGGTAGAAGGTGAGCGGGTTGGCGAGGTGCGGGGCCACCTGCCGGGAGACCGCGCGCCGCTCGAAGTGATTCTCCGCCACCAGCTTCACCGCGCCGGTCTGCAGGTAGCGCAGACCGCCGTGGAGCAGCTTGGAGGAGGCGGAGGAGGTGGCGCCGGCGAAGTCGCCGGCGTCCACCAGGGCCACCCGCAGCCCGGACTGCGCGGCGTGCCAGGCGGTGGAGATGCCCAGGATGCCGCCGCCGATCACCAGGAGGTCGTACGTCGCCTTGGAAAGCTGCTCCCGGGTCTCGGCGCGGCCCGCTGCCTTGAGGGAAGACACAGCCGAGCCGGAGGCCGGGTGCGTCCCAGCGGCGGGGACGCTCTGCAGGGTGGTCATTCTTGCTCCTCGTCAGTTTTCCTCGTCGAGCCAGCCCATGGTCCGCTCCACGGCCTTGAGCCAGCTCTTGTACTCGCTGTCACGCTTGTCAGCGTCCATGCGGGGGGTCCACTCGGCGGCCCTGCGCCAGTTGGCGCGCAGCGCGTCGGTGTCCGGCCAGAAGCCGACGGCCAGGCCGGCGGCGTAGGCGGCGCCGAGGCAGGTCGTCTCGGCGACCATCGGGCGCACGACCGGTGCGTCCAGGAAGTCCGAGAGGGTCTGCATCAGCAGGTTGTTGGAGGTCATGCCGCCGTCGACCTTGAGTGCGGTCAGCTCGACGCCGGAGTCCTTCGTCATGGCGTCGGTGATCTCTCGGGTCTGCCAGGCGGTGGCCTCGAGAACGGCGCGTGCGATGTGCGCCTTGGTGACGTACCGGGTCAGTCCGGCGATCACACCGCGGGCGTCGGAGCGCCAGTACGGGGCGAACAGGCCGGAGAAGGCCGGCACGAAGTAGGCGCCGCCGTTGTCCTCGACCGAGGACGCGAGGGTCTCGATCTCGGCGGCCGAGTTGATCAGGCCCATTTGGTCGCGCATCCACTGCACCAGCGAGCCGGTGACGGCGATGGAACCCTCGAGGGCGTACACCGCCTTCTGGTCGCCGATGCGGTAGCCGACGGTGGTCAGCAGGCCGTTGTAGGAGTTGACGGGCTCGTCACCGGTGTTCATCAGCATGAAGGTGCCGGTGCCGTACGTGGACTTGGCCTCGCCCTTCGAGTAACAGGTCTGGCCGAACAGGGCCGCCTGCTGGTCGCCGAGCGCGGAGGCGACCGGGATGCCGTCCAGGGCGCCGCCCTTGGCGAGCCCGTACACCTCGGCGGAGGACCGGATCTCCGGCAGGATCGCGGCCGGGACCTCCATGGACTGCAGGATCTTGTCGTCCCACTCCATGGTGTGCAGGTTCATCAGCATGGTGCGCGAGGCGTTGGTGACGTCGGTGACGTGGACTCCGCCGTCGACTCCGCCGGTCAGGTTCCAGATGACCCAGGAGTCCATGGTGCCGAAGAGGATCTCGCCGCGCTCGGCGCGCTCCCGCAGGCCCTCGACGTTGTCGAGCAGCCAGCGGGCCTTCGGTCCGGCGAAGTAGGAGGCCAGCGGCAGGCCGGTCTCACGGCGGTAGCGGTCCTGGCCGACGTTGCGGCCGAGCTCCTTGCACAGGGCGTCGGTGCGGGTGTCCTGCCAGACGATGGCGTTGTGGACGGGCTCGCCGGTGTTCTTGTCCCACAGCACCGTGGTCTCGCGCTGGTTGGTGATGCCGATGGCCTTGACGTCGGCGGAGGTGATGCCGGCCTTCTCGATGGCGCCGGCCACGACTTCCTGGACATTGGTCCAGATCTCGGCGGCGTCGTGCTCCACCCAGCCCGGCTTCGGGAAGATCTGCTCGTGCTCCTTCTGGTCGACGGAGACGATCCGGCCGTCCTTGTCGAAGACGATGCAGCGGCTGGAGGTGGTGCCCTGGTCGATGGCCGCGATGAACGGTCCGGTGGTGTGTGCGTCGGTCACGGTCTGCTCCTGCTCAGGTCTCTTGGAATACGGCTCGTGCAGCTGATACGGCTCAGGCGAACGCGATGTTGTAGATCCCCGCAGCGATGGCAGCACCGATCAGCGGACCGGCGACAGGGATCCAGGCGTAGCTCCAGTCGGAGCCGCCCTTGTTCGGCAGCGGGAGCAGTGCGTGCACGATGCGCGGGCCCAGGTCGCGGGCGGGGTTGATGGCGTAGCCGGTGGGGCCGCCGAGCGAGAGACCGATGCTGACCACGACGAAGGCGACGATCAGTCCGCCGATCGGGCCGAGACCCTTGCCGCTCTCGTTGAGGCCCTGGGTGAGCACTGCCAGGACCAGCACGATCGTGCCGATGATCTCGGTGGCGAGGTTCTGCCAGACGTTGCGGATCTCGGGTCCGGTGGAGAAGACGCCGAGGACGGGACCGGCCTGGGAGGCGGGCTCGTCGTGCGGGCCCTCGATGGCCTTCTCGTCGATCGGCTCGCCGATGACCTCGGGGTCGGTGAGGTGCGCGCGGAACTGTCCGTAGTAGGCGATCCAGACCAGGGTCGCGCCGATCATGGCGCCGAGCAGCTGACCTGCGATGTAGACCGGGACGTTGCCCCAGTCGTTGTCCTTGATCGCGATGCCGAGGGTGACGGCCGGGTTGAGGTGGGCGCCGGACAGCGCGCCCGTCATGTAGACCGCGGTCATGACCGCGAAGCCCCACCCGAAGGTGATGGCCAGCCAGCCGGCGTTCTGCGCCTTCGAGCGCTTGAGCACGACGGCGGCGACGACGCCACCACCGAGCAGGATGAGTACGGCGGTACCGATGATCTCGCCGATGAAGATGTCGGAGTTGGACACCCGCGACTCCTTTGTCCTTCGTCCAGGGGGAAGGCGAACCCCGGGTCCCTCCGGTGGTCCGCGCCCTCAGCAGAGGGCGTGCTCCCGGCCAGGCGTTGCCACACTCTAGCGTGTATTGCCGTTAAGTGTTCGGCATTGCCGACCGGTGAACGGCAGTTTTGTCCTCCGTAAACATGACGTCAAGGGTTGTGGTTGGCGAAAACCGGATCGTTACCGATGATGCGCCCGAACGATCAGAAGCGCCCGGCGCCCAGGTCCCTGGAAACCGCGCGGGCGCAGTCCCGTACCGCCGCCACCAGTTCGGAACGCAGCTCTCCGTCGTTGCAGACGCGCTCGACGGCACCCGTGATGGCGACCGCCCCCACCGGCATGCGGCGCCGGTCGTGGATCGGGGCGGCGACGGCGGCCACGCCCTCCCAGGTCTCCTCCACATCGGCCGCCCAGCCGCGGGCCCTGGTGTGGTCGAGCACCGACTCGAAGCCCTCGGGGTCGGTGACCGTCTTCGGTGTGAAGGCCTTGTGCTCGACCTCCAGCGCCTCCGTGTGCGCCACGGGGTCGTAGGCCGCCAGGACCTTGCCGAGGGCCGTGGAGTGCAGCGGCTGCATGGCCCCCACCTCGAGGACCTGCCGGCTGTCGTCGGGCCGGAACACGTGGTGCACGACCAGTACGCCGTGCTGGTGCAGCACGCCGAGATGGACGCTCTCGCCGCTGGAGCGGGCGAGGTCGTCGGTCCAGACGAGGGCGCGGGCCCGCAGCTCGTGCACGTCGAGGTAGCTGTTGCCGAGCCGCAGGAGCTCCGCGCCCAGCTGGTAGCGGCCGGAGGCGGCGTCCTGTTCGACAAAACCCTCCGCCTGGAGGGTGCGCAGGATGCCGTGGGCCGTACCCTTGGCGAGATCCAGCGACGACGCGATGTCCGACAGGCCCAGCCGGCGCTCACCGCCCGCGAGCAGCCGCAGCATGGCAGCCGCGCGCTCGAGCGACTGAATGTTCTTCGCCATCGGATCGGCCCTTCTTCACGCGGTTCGACAATGCTGAACACTATCGGTCGATGTCGACCTCGGTCACGGCGGACCGAAGTATCTCGCGCGAGAGGCCTGTGAAGAAGCCGCTGTGCCCGCTCCCGTCCGGCTCGTGGGACGCCTCCGCCCCCTGAGGGCCCGCACGGCTACGCTGGCTGCGTGCGCCTTCTCCCCGGAAGACGCAAAGCCGACAGCCGTCGCATCCCAGGGAGCACATCCATGGCCTCGTTGCCGACCCCCTCCGCTGACAGCCGGACCCGTATCGACGCCCTGCGCCAGGCGCTCGCCACCCGGGTGGTGGTGGCCGACGGGGCGATGGGCACCATGCTCCAGGCCCAGGACCCGACGCTCGAGGACTTCGAGGACCTCGAGGGCTGCAACGAGATCCTCAACGTCACGCGGCCCGACATCGTCCGCTCCGTCCACGAGGCGTACTACGCCGTCGGCGTGGACTGCGTGGAGACGAACACGTTCGGCGCGAACCACTCGGCGATGGGGGAGTACGACATCCCCGAGCGGGTGTACGAGCTGTCCGAGGCGGGCGCCCGGATCGCCCGCGAGGTGGCCGACGAGTTCACCGCCTCCACCGGGCAGCAGCGGTGGGTGCTGGGCTCCATGGGCCCGGGCACCAAGCTGCCCACCCTGGGACACGCCCCCTACACGGTGCTCCGTGACGGCTTCCAGCAGAACGCCGAGGGCATGATCGCCGGCGGCGTGGACGCCCTCATCGTCGAGACGACCCAGGACCTGCTGCAGACCAAGGCCGCGATCCTGGGCGCGCGCCGTGCCATGGAGGCGACGGGGGCCGATCTCCCGCTGCTGTGCTCGCTGGCCTTCGAGACGACCGGCACGATGCTGCTGGGTTCGGAGATCGGCGCCGCGCTCACCGCGCTCGAACCGCTCGGCGTGGACATGATCGGCCTGAACTGCTCGACGGGTCCGGCGGAGATGAGCGAGCACCTGCGCTACCTCTCGCGTCACTCCCGTATCCCTCTGCTGTGCATGCCCAACGCGGGCCTGCCCGTCCTCACCAAGGACGGGGCGCACTTCCCGCTCGGTCCCGAGGGGCTCGCCGACGCGCAGGAGCAGTTCGTGTCCGACTACGGCCTCTCGCTGGTGGGCGGCTGCTGCGGTACGACGCCCGAGCACATGCGTCAGGTCGTCGAGCGGGTGCGGGGTTCGGCGCCGTCGGCGCGCGAGCCGCGTCCGGAGCCGGGTGCCGCGTCGCTCTACCAGACGGTGCCGTTCCGTCAGGACACCGCGTACATGGCGATCGGTGAGCGGACGAACGCGAACGGGTCGAAGAAGTTCCGCGAGGCCATGCTCGAGGGCCGCTGGGACGACTGCGTGGAGATGGCCCGCGACCAGATCCGCGAGGGCGCCCACATGCTCGACCTGTGCGTCGACTACGTCGGCCGTGACGGTGTCGCCGACATGGAGGAACTGGCCGGACGCTTCGCGACCGCCTCGACCCTGCCGATCGTGCTGGACTCCACCGAGGTCGAGGTCATCCGGGCGGGGCTGGAGAAGCTCGGTGGCCGCGCGGTCATCAACTCGGTCAACTACGAGGACGGCGACGGACCGGAGTCGCGGTTCGCGAAGGTCACCGCGCTCGCCAAGGAGCACGGTGCCGCGCTGATCGCCCTGACGATCGACGAGGAGGGCCAGGCCCGTTCGGCCGGGCACAAGGTCGCCATCGCCGAGCGGATCATCGACGACCTGACCGGCAACTGGGGCATCCACGAGTCGGACATCCTCATCGACACGCTCACCTTCACCATCTGCACCGGCCAGGAGGAGTCCCGCAAGGACGGCCTCAACACCATCGAAGCCATCCGGGAGCTGAAGAAGCGTCACCCGGAGGCGCAGACCACGCTGGGTCTGTCGAACATCTCCTTCGGCCTCAACCCCGCCGCCCGGATCCTGCTGAACTCGGTCTTCCTCGACGAGTGCGTGAAGGCGGGCCTGGACTCGGCGATCGTGCACGCCTCCAAGATCCTGCCCATCGCGCGGTTCGACGAGGAGCAGGTCAACACGGCCCTGGACCTGATCTACGACCGGCGCAGCGATGGCTACGACCCGCTGCAGAAGCTGATGGAGCTGTTCGAGGGCGCCACCACCAAGTCACTGAAGGCCGGCAAGGCCGAGGAACTGGCCGCGCTGCCACTGGACGAGCGGCTCCAGCGGCGCATCATCGACGGCGAGAAGAACGGCCTCGAAGCCGACCTGGACGAAGCCCTCACCAGCCGCCCAGCCCTCGACATCGTCAACGACACCCTGCTGGCCGGTATGAAGGTCGTCGGCGAGCTGTTCGGCTCCGGGCAGATGCAGCTGCCGTTCGTGCTGCAGTCCGCCGAGGTGATGAAGATCGCCGTCGCGTATCT
>NZ_JBVHTA010000018.1:0-144708 GCF_055566095.1 Streptomyces sp. NPDC027962 | reverse complement strand
TGCAGATGTCGCAATCCACACCGAGCCAGAAGGCCCTCACCCATTTCAAGATCCCACGTCAGTGATCGCTGTCACCAACCTCCATGGACAGAACAGCTAGGGGCGCCGAAGACGCCGCCGTCGGCGGTGCGAGTGCGGATGTAGGCCTCGATCACCCGCAGGGGGAGGCTGCCGACGCGGGTGAGACAGTAGCCGTCGGGCAGCAGGGCCGGCACGGGAGGGCGTCGGACACTGGTGGCGCGTACCAGGAACTGCGCACCCTGAGCTGCGATGTCTGCGAGCAGTTCGTTGCTGTCGAAGGCCCGGTCGGCCAGGAGGAGCATGTCCGCGTTCCCGAACCTGTGGGCGAGACAGTCACACTCAGGAGGCAACGAGCTGGACTCCGTCGACACGACCGCGTACAACTGCGACAACAGGGCCTCCTGTGGTCTTACGGACTCGACACCCGCGTGCGACCAGGAGGCCCTTTTTCATGCGCGCACAGCAGCCAACTCACTTGATGCAGAGCCCTGTTCGACCAAGAACGAGCGCGTGCTGGGAAAGAGAGAATGCTTCTGCCGGACAGCCCCCTACGGGAGCGTGTCCGGCAGGGGACGGGGCAGGCCGTCGGCAGAGCCCGCCGTGTACATCGACCAGATCCTTTCCGCGCCACCGTCACCGGCACCGTCCAGCGTCACCTGCTTCTGCGACGCCGCGTCTTCACCGAACAGCGCGAGCGAGGTGACCAGTTCGGCGGAGCCGCCCACGAACCAGTCGGCCTTCCTGTCGTCCGACGGACCACCGATGGCCACGGTCTGCGCCGACCGGGCGCTCTGCGCGGGGCTCACGACGGAGAACCGGCCGTTGCCGAGCGGCGACTTCGCTCTGTACGACGCGATGACTGTGCCCGCGGTCTCGGGGCGCACCACCTGCCCACCGACCGAGGGCGGCAGCTGTGTCGCTTCACCCGCCCGCTCCGCTGCCTTCACGATCGAGGGCGTGACCTTCTTCCCGTCGTGGGAGAGCGTGGCGTAAACACCCGCCATCTCCAGTGGGCTGACGCCCATCAGTCCGAGTGTCGTCGCGCCGGGCGTGGCGAATCCGCTCGCCTGCGGACTCATGCCCAGGTCCGTCGCGGTCCGGCGGATCTGCGCCGGGTCCGTGAGACCCCTGTTCTCCCACCTGGCCTCGGCAGCGGCCGCCAGGGCGACCGGAGCGAACGTCGGTCCGGCCTGGTAGTCGGAGCGGAGCGAATTGTTGAGGTAGTGCTTCAGATAGTCCCTGCCCCCGTAGAGGGCCACGATGTGCCCGCTCCTGGGGTCCACCGACACCGCCCCCGCCTGCCGGTCGGAGCCGTCTGCCGCTCCGGACGCCGAGCCGTCGGCACCCGGGCCGCCGTCCAGCCCGGCGGCGACGGCGTTCTCCAGAGCCCGCTGCCGGGTCGGGTCGATGTTGAGGGTGATCCTCCAGCCTCCGCCCGCCAGATCCTGCTCGCCGATGCCCGAGGCCATCAGCTCCCGCCGCGCCGCGTCGACCAGATAGCCGTTCTGGCCCGCGAGCCCCTGTACCGGCTTCGGGGCCAGGGGCACGGGAAAGCGCATGTTCTGCCGGCGGGCCGGGTCCAGCCAGCCTTCCTCCACCATGTTGTCCAGGATGTAGTCCCAGCGCTCCACCACCAGCCGCCTGCCGCCGGGCGTGGCCACGGCCCAGTCGTACTGGCTCGGGGCCTGCAGCAGCGCCGCCAGATACGCCCCCTGTTCGACGGTGAGGTCGTCGGACTCCTTGCCGTAGTAGGCCCGTGACGCGGCCTGCACTCCGTACGCCAGCCGCCCGTAGTAACTGGTGTTGAGATAGCCGGCGAGGATGTTGCCCTTGGAGGTCTGCCGGTCGACCTTCAGCGAGATGACCAGTTCCTTCACCTTGCGCGTGACGGTCTGGTCCTGGCTCAGGTAGTAGTTCTTCACATACTGCTGGGTGATCGTCGAACCGCCCTGTTTGCCGCGGCCCGCCACGGTGTTGAGGATGCCGCGTGCGGTGCCGCTGAGCGAGACGCCGGAGTCGCTGTAGAAGTCCCTGTTCTCGGCGGCGACGAACGCACGCTGCACATCCTTCGGCACCCGGTCGAGCGGCACGGACTCGCGGTTGATGTCGCCGGTTCGCGTGAGCCGTGTGCCGTCGCTGTAGAGATAGACGTTGCTCTGGGCCTTCGCCAGATCGTTGGCCCTCGGGATGTCGATAGCGAAGTACAGCACCGTGAACCCGCCGACGAGCAGAGCGCACACGGTCACCACCCCCGCGAGCAGACGTCGCCAGGTGAACAGCCGGCGTATCCCCGTCCGCGCCCCCGCCCGCGGCCGGGGGCGCGGACCGCCGCGGCGGAAGGCGCCCCGCCGGGCCGCCGGAGCCTTTCTCGGGCCGTCCGGCGGCGCGCCGGTCTCCGCCACGTCGTTGCCGAGGCCCAGGAATTGCTGCTCCACGGTTCGGTACGGGTTCCGCCTGATACGCATGGGCGCCATCCTCTGTGCCCAAGATCTTCGTCGGGCGGAAGGCCTGCATCGGCCGGGCCTCGGCTGTGCGTCGGGCGTGTATCCCGTCCGTATCAGTCGTGTATCGGCGCCGGGCGGTCGGGCAGCCGCAGTGTGGCGACCGCCCCGCCGCCGGGGCAGTTGGCGAACGACAGCGCGGCGCCGATCACCTGAGCCTGGCCCTGGGAGATCGTCAGACCGAGGCCGTGCCCGGTCCCCCGCTCCCGCGCACCTGTGCGGAACCGCTGCGGACCGTCCGTGAGCAGGGACTGCGGGAAACCGTCGCCCCGGTCACGTACGCAGACGGTCACCGAGGCGTCCCGCGGATGCCGTGCCACGGTGACGGTGACCGGCGCACGCCCGTGACGGTGTGCATTGACGACGAGGTTGGCGACGATGCGCTCCAGCCGGCGCGGATCCGTCCACACGACAGCCGCGTCGTCGTCCGCCCCGCCCGCGGACTTCTCATGGCTCTGCGATCCGTCACCGGACTCCGCCTCCTCGACGACGGTCGTCGCCGCCAGCCCCGTCCGGGCCACCGCCTGCGCCACTGCCGGACCGACCGGGCAGCGGGACGGATCCGCCCGCTCGGCGCCCGCGTCCAGCCGGGATATCTCCAGCAGGTCCTCCACCAACGAGCCCAGCACGCGCACCCGGTCACGCACATACCCGGAAGCTTCCCCCTCGGGCAGCAGTTCGGCCGCGGTCACCAACCCCATGAGCGGCGTGCGCAGTTCATGCGCCACGTTGGCGGTGAAACGCTGTTCTCCCTGCAGACGCTGCTGGAGCGCCGCGGCCATCGTGTCCACGGCCGCTGAGATCTCGGCGATCTCGTCCTGCGGGCGCGGCGCCGCGGAGATCCTGGCGTCGAGGTCGCCGTCGGCGATCCGGCGCGCCGTACCCGCCGCCGTACGGAGCCGGCGACTCATCCGCCCCGCGCTGAGCACGCCCAGCGGCAGAACGACAGCGGTGGTGAGCACGCCTGCCACGACGATGTTCGTGTCCAGCGCGGCGAGATCCCGCATCGTCACGCTCAGGCCGACGCGTACGGACAGGACCTGACCACCCGCAGGCCGGGCCGCCCACATCGCCGGACCGCGCTCGTCCGTGGTGAACTCGGTGCCCTGGTGTCCCCGTGCGACCAGCGCGCCCAGGGAGCGGGGCAGCCCTCGCGCGTCCAGTTCCGCGCCCGAACCCTGCACCGAACCGGTGCGGGCGTAGATGACGGCGGCCCGGTCCAGCGTGGTGCGAGCCGCGTCCCGTGCCTGCGACAGCTCCCGGTCGCGCGACGCATGGTGCACCAGCACACCGACGGCGGTCGCCACGGCGCAGATCGCCACGGCGACCAGGGCGGCGATCCGCCAGCGCAGAGCCATATCAGCGCCGGAGCTTGTAGCCGAAGCCGCGGACCGTCTCGATCCGTTCGGCGCCTATCTTGGCCCGCAGCCGTTGCACATGGAGATCGACGACGCGGGTGTCGCCGTGCCAGGCGTGGTCCCACACCCGGCTGAGCAGCGTACGGCGCTCCAGTACCACACCGGGACTGGCGGCGAACTCGAGCAGCATCCGCAGCTCGGTCGGCGTCAGTGCCAGCGTCCGCCCGTCACGCCGTACCTCCATGCCCCGGGTGTCGATCGTCAGATCGCCGAAGGTCACCGTGGTGCCGTCGCTGTCCCCGGCCGTGCCGTCCCGCCCGGCGATCGTGTCCGGGGAGAAGGAGGCACGACGCAGCAGCGAACGGATCCGGGCGACGAGGACGGCGCTCTCGCACGGTTTGACCACGTAGTCGTCGGCACCCGCCTCGAGGCCGGACACCACGTCGAGAGTGTCGCCGCGCGCGGACATCATCAAGATCGGGGCGAGGCTGAACTCACGGACCCGGCGGCACAGTCCGATGCCGTCCAGATCGGGCAGCATGACATCGAGGAGCAGCAGATCCGGATCGGTCTCGCGGAAGATCTCCAGCCCGGTCAGTCCGTCGGCCGCGGTCGCCACGGTGAACCCGTAGCGTTCGAGCAGCATGCGGACGGTGTTGCGGATCACCTCGTCGTCCTCGACGAGCAGCAGTCTGGCCTCGGCCGGCGCGCCGGGCGCGGAGAGCCGGTGGTGTGTCATCGGGGCGTCCTTGTCTTTGGGGCTGTGCTGTGCCCGGAATCCGCACCGGGCGTGGGACCGGCCGGATCGCCGTTCGGTGCGACGGCCGCCATCACCGTGCCGTTCCAGCGGTAGCGCGTGGTGAACCGGCCGTCCCGGCCGGTGGAGGTGATCACCAGATCGTGGCCGAACGTCTCGCCGGTGATCCCGAGCTGGCCCCAGGTGATCAGTATCGGGCGCACCGCGCCGCCCGACACCCGGTAGACCTGAACGAGTGTCAACGAGGCATTCGGCTCGTCGAACGCGACCACCAGCTCGTCCTGTCCGTCACCGGTCAGCTCGCGGAACACCGGCTTGCGCAGCCCGCACTGTGCTCCGGGGCAGTCCGCCAGCGCGGCCCTGACCAGTTTCGGAACGTTGGGGTCCTTGTCCAGCAGATCTGGCACCGACACCGCGCGCAGACCGTTCACGGGCACGGCGACCGAGGGCACAGCCTCGTACTGCCGGTACGTGGGACTGGGCTCACCCGCCGACGGCGGCACCGGCGGCTTGTACTGCGGCCACAGAGGCGAAGCACGCACCGGCGGCGACAGCGTCGGCGCGGGGCCGCCGTCCCGCACTCCCGCGTGCGATGTGCAGGACACCAGCGCCGCCGCGGCCGTGACGGAGGCCAGAGCGACGGCCGCGGCGCGGCCGGTGCGGTGGAAGGGGAGCATAGGCGCCACAGCCTAACCGTGCGTTCCCCGCTCCCGAACGGTGGTTCGGGAGTGATACCGACAACCCTCGTTCCGGACCGGCGGCTGACCCGTTGGCTAGGGTCATCCGACCTCGGGTCCGGGGATCCGGTCCCCTCCACGGCGGGGGCCGGCGCCCGGCCGCCGACCGGCCGCGGACGACGGGAGGGCGAGCCTGATGGCAGGCAAGAGGAAGGCGAACGAGGCAGGATCGACCAACGACCTGCGCGCGGATGCGCTGCGTGTGCTCAGAGTGCTCAAGGTCGCCACCGCCGACCAGATACAGCGGCTGGCCCACCGCACCTGACCTACCGGCACACCGAGAAGAAGACCGCCGCCCAGCGGAGGGAAACCCGGCGATCGGCAGCGCCCGCGCCGACGTCGTACTCACCGCCCCGGCGGCCGGGGTGCCTTTGCCGTTCATCCAGGCCGACAACTGCCCCGAGGACGCCACGCTCATCGCCGCGAAGTTCGACAAGTACGCCCGGTTCTTCAAGCGGAAGGAGAAGGACACCGACGGCATCGAGAAGCCGATGTGGCGCACTCGTTGGTCCGCGCCGGAGCGGGACGGATACGAGCGTCTGCACCCGCCGGTCCTCCATCAGGTCGGCAAGCACTCCGCCAGGAAGCAGGAGGCGAAGATCGCCGACCTCACCCCCACCACCACTGGCGCAAGGCCGGCACAGCGAGGGCGGCTTCCACTCCTACGACGACTGCATCCCGATCGTGGCGACCATCCTGGATCTGCTGCGCGAGCACGGCCCGGCCGGACCCACGTTCTGGCGCTTCGGCCGCGACCACCGCGAGCCGCTGCTCGAGGCGATCGGAAACCCCCGGCGGGACGCCGCCCTCGCCTGCCGTCGCGCTGCCGCCCGCGAGCGGGAACGGCAACGTGCAGAGCAGGAAGCCACGGAACGTGAGGCGCGGCGGCCGGTGTGCGCGGACTGTGGGCACAAGTTCACCGAGACGAATCTTGTCTCCGGCTGGCCACTGGAGCTTCCCGAACCAGGGGAGTCGGTTCGACGTGCGACACGCCCTCAGCGATGGGTAACCATGCGACCTCACCGCAGCCCCCGTCGCCCACAAAACGCATCCGCCCCTACCGCCCCCGGACCAACGGCAAAGTCGAGCGCTTCAACCGCACCCTGCTCGAAGAATGGGCCTGCTTGCGGCCCTACATCAGCAACGCCGAGTGGACTGCAGCCCTGGCTCATGCGCCATCCGGCGCCAGGACCGGACCGTACTCGGTGAGCAGCAGGGCGATGTCGTCGGCGCGGTACGGGGAGCGCCGGGCGTCGTGCAGAAGCCGGTCAGCGAGTTCGTCCAGTGAATCCGCGCGGGCGTGGGCCAGGGATGCCCGCAGTCGGTCGATTCCGACGTCGATGTCGGTGCCACGCTCCTCGACCAAGCCGTCCGTGTAGAGGGCGAGTACGGAGCCCGGTGGGAGGCCGAGCCGGGTTCCCGGATAGGTGCTCGTGCGATCCACACCGAGAAGAGGCCGACGTCCAGGTCGAGGACGTCGGTCGTCCCGTCGGGGCGGCGGAGCAGAGGCGGCACGTGGCCGGCACTGACGGCGTATGCCTGGTGGCTGCGCGGGTCGAAACGGATGTAGCAGCAGCTGGCCAGCAGCCCGGCATCGAGATCGATGAGTGTCCGGTTGGCGCCCGCCACCACCTCACCGGGCGTCAGACCCACCGCCGCGAAGGCCCGTACTGCACTGCGCAGTTGAGCCATTGTTGCCGCGGCAGCGATGCTGTGCCCCTCCACGTCTCCGATGACGAAAGACCCTTCGTCACCGGTGAGGATGACGTCGTACCAGTCGCCGCCGATGTCCATTCCGCTGGTGCCGGGCAGATAGCGCGCGGTGCTGTGGGCGCCCGGGACTGCCGGCAGCCGGTGTGGCAGGAGGGCCTGCTGCAGACCGCGGGCGAGGGCGAATTCCGAGTCGTAGAGCCGCGCTCGTTCCAGGGCCTGGGCGATCAGCCCGGCAAATGCAGTGAGGACGCCGCGGTCCTTCGCGGTGAACGGATGGGTCTCGTCGAAGCCGAGAACACAGGTGCCCACGGGGCGGCTGGAGGCGATCAGCGGCAGATACGCCCAGGAGCTCACCTCGCCGGTGGGTATGTTCGGGTATCCCTGGGAGAGGTCCTGCCGTGACTCGATGAAGAGCGGGGCCCCGGAGGTCAGAGCCTCCGTGCCGGGAAGACGGGCGTGCAGAGGTACGCCCTCCGGCAAGTCGGGGAAGTTCTCGTGGTGGCCGGTGTGGAACAGCAAATGCATCGTTCCCTCGCGGACCACGTAGATCGCCAGCTGCTGGCCGCCGAAGGCCGGAAGAAGCTGGTCGGCGACGACGTCGCAGACTTCGCGGACGGTGACTGCCTCGGTCAGTGCACTGCCCAGCTGCAGGACGTGATACATGACGCCGAGACGCGCCGATGCGGCCGCGGGTGCCGACACGGCCGATGGGGCAGGTGCTGTTGTCGCGGCCGGGGCAGCCAATGCCCTCGCACCCGGGGCAGGACGCTCCACGGGGACCACCCGGCCGGTCACCCCGTCCGCCTCCGGATGGAGGTAGAAGGCGAGCCACCGGTCGGGCGGGCGGCAGGCAAGGAAGGAGACCGGCGTCTGCGAGATCATCGCGGACCGGTGCCGGTACTCGAAATCGGGGTCGGACAGCCACGGCAGCACGTCCCAGAGGCACTGGTCGAGCAGCTCGTCGCCGCGCACGCCCAGCAGCTGCTCAAGCGTGTGGTTGGCGTGGCTGATCCGTCCGTCGGGAGCGAGGGAGAAGAGCCCGTCCCGGAGCCGCTCGACCGCGGCTACGGCCGCGCTGCCGGCCCGCGCGTCGACGACCCCGCCGACCAGATGGGTGCGCGCCTGCGCGTCGTCAGGCTCCGGTGCGCGGCCCCACAGCTCGACGGTCCGGTACGCCTCGCCACGGCCCGTTCGCTCTCGTATGCGCAGCCGCCGTCCGTTGATCCGGCCCTCCCCGGCTGCGTCGCGGGCCGCGGCCCGGAAGGCAGCGAGGTCACCGGGATGCAGGCGGGAAGCAAGCGTTGTGGCCTGTCCGTCGAAAGCGCGCGGGTCGATACCGAAGATCGCGCAGAGCTCGTCGTCCACGGTGAGGGTGCCGGCGACGAGGTCCCAGTCGAACAACCCGACCCGCACAGCCGATCCCGAGGGAGCCGGGAACTCGACGGGAACCGTCTGCGGGTCGCACTCGACGGGATCGCCGGTACGGGCCCGGAGGGCGTCGAGGGAAGCTCCGAGCCGGTTGGCGATGGTGCGCACCTGGCGGCGCTGGGCCTTGGACAGCCCTTCGCCACCCTGAGACGCCCCCCAGACGACCGCGAGCGCCCCGAAGGTCTCCGCCGCTGCGCCCACCGGCACGGAGCATGAGCCGAAGGAATGCGGCAGAGCCAACGCGAGCTGAGGAAACCGGCGCATCGTCTTCTCGGTGTCGGCCAGGTGCACCGTGCGCCCGGAGCTGTACGCCACGGCGACCGGGATGGGGCTGCTCACCGGGATGAGGCGCCAGCCGCCCAGCACGTAGGGCGGCACCCCGCACGTCGCGGCGAGCACGATCGAGCGGCGGTCGCCGGAGCGGAGAAAGACGCTCCCGGCGTGCGCGCCGGTTCCTGCGACGGCTTTGACGACGGCCGCAGCGAGCAGATCCTCGCGCTCCGCCGTCTCAGCGGCGATCGTCCCGCGCATGGTCCCATTGTGCGCGGATCTCGCCCGACCGGCCCAGTACGGCAACCCAGCGAGATGCGCTGATCACAGATCGGAGCCCTCCGCCGACCGTGGTGGGCATCAGAGACGTTTTTCTCTCTCCAGCGCCCAGGACATCGCCGCCGGCTCCTGCCCGGCCAGCGGCGCGGGCGTCCATATGTCGCGCTCGCTGTCGCGTGCGGGATGCTCGCACACCTCGTCGGGTGTGGACGTGGTAGGGAGTGGCGCGGGCAGCGAGTTCGTGGCAGCGCGCCGACCGGTCCACTGCCACGACCCTCGCCAGTGACCTGTCGCGCGCCGTCTTGCACGTTTGCTCGGGGAACGAGGTGGAAGAGTCGACCCCGACGACCGGCCGGCCGAGTCGCTGCCGGGACGGCCGGTTCTCCTCCCTGAACAGAACAGGAGCCCGCCATTGCGCCTCTACGTCCAGACTCGCGCACGCCGGAACCGCCAGGTGCTCGTGGACCTTATCGCTGTGGCCCTGATCGCTCTCACGGTGTGGGCGGCATTCTTCGTCCGCGCAACGCTCATGCTGCTGGCCGAGGGGGGCGGAAGGTCGGGAGCTCCGGAGACGGCCTCGCCGAGGCACTCAGCAACGCCGGGGACGCGGCGTCGGAGGTACCGCTCATCGGCGACGTCCTGAACAAGCCGCTCCAGTCCGCAGCCGACGCCGGTACCGGCTTCGCGGACGCCGGCGCATCGCTCCAGGAGACCGTCACCCAGGTCGCCGACGTGGCGACCACGCCTCTCATCGTCATCCCCGTGCTCCTCATCCTGGTTCTGTGGCTCCCCCCTCGCGCCTGCTCTGGATTCGCCGCAGCATGATCGTCCGCCGTCTCGGCGACGCGCCGGGCGGCGCCGACCTGCTCGCCCTGTGCGCCCTCACCGGCCCGCCGACCGCCCTCGTCAAGCTTGCCCACCCCGCCCGGCGGATTCGCCGACGCCTGGCGCCGGGGCGACCAGGAGGTCATCGCAACCCTCAGCGCGGTCGCCCTCACACACACTGGCCTGCGCCCCCTGACGCATGCCTCCCACGGCGAGGGACAGCCGACGGACGGATGGAGGCCGGGGGACCGGGGGTGCGTACGGGCCGCTGGCTCCCTGGCGGTCAGGCCGCCACAAGTTCCTCGGCGACGAAGCTTTCCACGAACTCCCGTGCACGACGGTCGAGATCGGCGTACTGCGCCTCTCGCTCAGCGCCCGTGACCGCTTCGCCGACCAGGAGGTTGCCTTCGGCGTCGACGCGCTGCGGGCGCTCCTCCGCGTCGGTGAGCAGGCCGACGGTGGAATGGGAGAAGCCGCAGTAATAGGCGATGCCTTCGCTCAGATTGGTCTCGAGGACGGTTTGCATCCCCTCCACGATGGGATCGTCACCAGTGGCGCCGGCCAGGCCCAGCCACAGCATGCGCTTGCCGGCGAGGCGGGGCTTGCTGCGGCCGTAGGCGAACCCGTAGTTCCATACCCGGTCGATCCAGCCCTTGAGGATGGCGGGCACGCTCTGCCAGTACACCGGGAAGACGGCGACGACGACATCGGCGTCAAGGATGCGCTGCATATGGGAGTGAGCTGCGGCCAGCCCTCGCGGGTGTTCAGCCCGGTCAACTCGGCGACGAAGTAGCCTTCTTAAAGGCTGCCGTCCTGGTGCAGGGAGTTCTCCCAGGCGGCCTCGGGCAGCTTTGCGATGGCCTTCTCGTCGTCTTCGGTGATCTTCCAGCCGACGGTGTAGCGGACCGTGCGCCGCGTGGTGTTCAGCGTTTCGAGGTGTTCCAGCAGCCCGTGGGTGGCTCCGGCCCCGTCCACCCGCACCAGGATTTTCGCCGTCGAGGAACCGGGGATCTGCGCGAGGGCGTCGGTGAGCACGCGGACGTGGTCGGTCACCGTGTTCGCTCCGGCATTGCCCGGTCGCAGGAGCATCGCCAGCGATTCGGTGGTGTTCGCGCACCACGCGGCCAGCGGATGAAACCCGAACGTCCTTTTGAAGGTGACCGCAGCCCCGGCCTTCTTCGACGCCGAGGTGATGATGGTGGCGTCGAGGTCGATGACGATCCAGCCGCACAGCCGCTTGCCCGCCACCGTCAGCCAGGGGAAGCCGCCCGGCCGCAGGTGCAGCAGCCCCCACACGTGCCGGCGCACCCTCGCCCGCGCCCTTGCGATCCGCGCCAGGGCGGCTTCGTCGAGCGCGGCCAGCGTGCGGCGGGCGGTGGAGTCCGAGGCCGCGAGCCCGAACAACGGCCGGTGATGCAAATGGAGCTGCTCGGCCTCCGAAAAGTTCGCCGCCCCCAGCACGATCGCGATCACCAGGTGCACCAGTACCCCGGCACGGTCCCGCCAGCCTGCTGCCGTGCTGGACGGCAGCACCCCGGCCAGCGCCCCGGTCAGCCCCGTGCGGTCCGCACACCTGCGCAGCAGCACCGCCCCGGCATGCCCGACCAGCCTCTTCCCGTCAGCCACCACGGACAGCCGACGGTCCCACCCTGTACTCTCGACCACCAGAAAGGTGCCTTGCTCTCTGCCACGGATACGATCTAGACACTCGCATCCTCGCAGGTCAACGGCACCTTTCTGCTGTCAGGGTGTCAGCTCTGCCAATTCCACTGAATAGCCAGGGCTAAAGCTTCTCCTCGGCGTCAGCCAGGCTGACCTGGAGACCTTCGACCTCGCCGAGCCAGCCTTCCGTCTCGGCTTCGGTGATTCGGGCGATCAAGTTGTCGCGGATCTCAGCAAGCCGTGTCCGTTGGCTGCTCAGCGAGAACAAGTCGCTCCAGGGCCAGTTTCAACAGGCGTATGCCTGGGAGACCCGTGTCTTGCTGAGCACGGCTACCGATCAGGCCGTAACGGTCCTGGACTCGATTGTCCGCAGGTTGGTTCCGCGCGGCCTGTACGGGCTGGTGCGGGACTGCATCGACGGCGTCTTGGGCGACTGACGCGTTCTTGAAGTGTGGCTGCTGCTGGTGCGTCGGTTACAGGCGCTTCGCTGTGCGGTCGCGCAGCAGCAGCCACTGACTCGCGTCGGGGCCGCCTGAGCGCGCGGCCAGTCCGTGCAGCAGCACGGCGTAGGCCGTCCTCTCCGCCTTGCTGGGGGCGGCATACTGGCCTGGCGCCTCCGGGGTCGGGAAGGATCTCGTCATGCCTTTCCAGGCCTTGTCCGCGTTCGGAGTGCTGAGCATCGGCCCTCCCGGGCTCAATAGGGTCAGGCAGTGAAGTACACGCAGGCGTGCGTACAGCCCCGGTAGGGATTGACCGTCCATTCGAACGGCATCCGTGACGCGCCCGGCACCCGGTTCAGGATCGAGCGGGCGCGGACCTCGTGGAAGGTGATGTCCCTGAATTCGGGTGTGTCGAAGGTCCGTGTGGTGACCGCCGAGGTGCCGAACAGGGCGGTCTCCCCGCCTGTGGCAGGGCTGTCGACCAGATTGTCCCAGCGCATGGGGTGCCTCCTCGCTGCCGTCACCCCCAGAATAGAACACTTGTTCCCTTGATCGCCGCGCAACCCCGATTTTGGGGGCCGCGCCCGAGGTGGTTGGCTGGGCACATTCCCGTCGGAGCGAGTGCTGGAGGAAAAGGAATGGCGCAGGTCGAAGCCACCACGGAGCGAATCGTCGCGGCGGACGCGGAAACGGTGTTCGACGCCGTGGCCGACTACGAGGGCACCCGCGCGAAGTTCCTGCCCGAGCACTTCAGCGAGTACGAGGTCCGCGAGGGCGGCGACGGTGAGGGCACCCTCGTCCACTGGAAGCTCCAGGCCACCAGCAAGCGGGTCCGCGACTGTCTGATCGAGGTCACGGAGCCGACCGACGGCCGGCTGGTGGAGAAGGACCGCAACTCCTCGATGGTCACCACCTGGACCGTCACCCCCGCCGGCGAGGGCAAGTGCAAGGTCGTCGTGCACACTGCCTGGAACGGCGCGGGCGGCATCGGCGGCTTCTTCGAGAAGACCTTCGCCCCCAAGGGTCTTGGCCGGATCTACGACGCGGTGCTCGCCGGCCTGGCTGCTCACGTGGAGAAGTAACCACAGTAACCTCACCGGTTCGAGTGGTCTTTTCCGTGGCCGCGCGGCGCGCCCGGCGCGCGCCGCGCCGCGGGAAAGCCCCTGATGAGCGCTCCAAGTGCGCCCCCTGCGAAGCCTGTTGAGGCCCTGCCGGCAGCCTGCTCGGGCAGCCGCCCGACTTGCTCCCTCTTCGTGCCCAATGCGAAGAATGACGCCGCGCAGCGCGACGAGGGGAGCAGACACGTGGGCGGCATCACCTTGGTGAAGGACGAGCAGGCCGCACCGGTCACCGCCGGCCCGGCCGACCCGCCGCCGCCCGCCGCCGAGGCGGCCCCCGCCCCGCTCGGCCCGCGCCGCGTACGGCTGGTCTTCATGGGGCTGATGCTCGCGCTGCTGCTCGCCGCGCTCGAGCAGATGATCGTCGCCACCGCACTGCCGAAGATCGTCGGAGAACTCCAGGGCCTGGACCGGATGTCCTGGGCGATCACCGCCTATCTGCTCACCGCCACCATCGGCCTGCCCGTCTACGGCAAACTCGGCGATCTCTACGGCCGCAAGGGCGTCTTCCAGTTCGCGATCGTCGTCTTCGTCGTCGGCTCCGCCCTCGCCGGCTGGTCACGCACTATGAACGAACTCATCGCGTTCCGCGCGGTCCAGGGCGCCGGCGCCGGCGGGCTCATGATCGGCGTGCAGGCGATCATCGCGGACATCGTCCCGTCCCGGGAACGCGGCCGGTTCATGGGCCTGATCGGCGCCGCCTTCGGTCTCGCCTCCGTCGCGGGCCCCCTGCTCGGCGGCTTCTTCACCGACCACGCCTCCTGGCGCTGGTGCTTCTACTTCAACGTCCCCTTCGGCCTCGTCACCCTGCTCGTGGTCAGCGTCGTGCTGAAGCTCCCCAAACCCGAGGTCAGGGGCCGGCTCGACGTCCTCGGTGCGCTGTTCCTCGCCGCCGGTTCCACCTGCCTGGTCCTGCTGACCAGTTGGGGAGGCACCGCACACGAGTGGGACTCGCGCGTGATCATCGGCCTGGGCGCCGGAGCGGCGGCAAGTACCGTGCTCTTCCTGGTCGTGGAGCGCTTCGCACCCGAACCGGTCATCCCGCTGCGCCTGTTCCGCGACTCGGTCTTCAACATCACCTGCCTCGTCGGAGCGGTCGTCGGCGTCGCCCTCTTCGGCGCCGCGAGCTACCTGCCGACCTTCCTCCAGATGGTCGGCGGGGCCAGCGCCATGGAGTCGGGCCTGCTGATGCTCCCGATGATGGGCGGCATCGTCGCCGCCTCGATCGTCTCCGGCCAGCTCATCACCCGCACCGGCCGCTACAAGGTGTACCCGGTGCTCGGCAGTGCGATCTCCGTCGTCGGCATGTGGCTGCTGTCCCGGCTCGAGGCGGACACCCCGCGCCTGGAGTACAGCATCTGGCAGGCCGTCCTCGGCGTGGGCATCGGATTGGTGATGCCCGTGCTGATCCTCGCCGTGCAGAACGCCGTGCCGCCCGCGGACCTCGGCACCGCCACCAGCGCCAACAACTACTTCCGGCAGATCGGCGGCAGCGTCGGCGCCGCCGTCTTCGGCACGATCTTCGCCGACCGGCTCACCGACGCGCTCGCCGACCGTCTCCCGTCCGGCACCGGCCTGCCCGACCCCGCCTCCATCACTCCGCAGCTGGTGCACGCCATGCCGCCCGCCGTGCGCGACGGGTACGTCCAGGCCTACGCCGACGCGATGCCGCGGATCTTCCTGTACCTCGTGCCGGTGCTGGTGCTCGGCCTGCTCATCGCCTTCTTCCTCAAGGAGAAACCGCTGGTGTCCCACAACGCGTCCGCCGCCGAGACCACCGCCGTTCCGCACGCCCGCACCGCCTCGGCACCCGCCGCCGCGCGAGCCGCCTCCCACTCCACCGTGCCGCACGCCGCGGGTGTGCCCGTCTGCGGCACCGTCCAGCATCATGACGGCAGCAGCGTTCCGCGTGCCGCCCTCACCCTCATCGACGTGCAGGGCACCCAGATCGGCCGCGGGGCGAGCGGCGAGGACGGCCGCTACGCGCTGAGCGTCCCGGGGAGCGGGTCGTACGTGATGATCGCGGCCGCCGGCGGCCACCAGCCGCAGGCCGTCACCGTCACCGTCGGCGAGCGCCCCGTCGAGATGGACGTCGTCCTCGGCGGGGCCGGACGGCTGGCCGGCGTGGTCGTCACGGCGGACGGCAGCCCGGTACGGGACGCTGCCGTCACCCTCACCGACGTACGGGGCGAGGTCGTGGCCACCACCCGCAGTGGGCGCGAGGGCGGCTATGTGATCACGGAACTCGTTGCGGGGGAGTACACCCTCGCCGCGAGCGCTCCCGCCTTCCGGCCCGCCGCGCATCCCGTGAGCGTCCAGCCGTCCCGCGAGACCCGGCAGGACATCGAGCTGGCTGGCGGAGCCGTGCTGCGCGGCACCGTGCGGGCCGGGGACGGGCGCCCCGTCGACGACGCACGCGTCACCCTGCTGGACGCGGCGGGCAATGTCGTCGACACCCTCACGACCGGCCCGGACGGAACGTTCCGCTTCGTGGACCTGTCCTCCGGCGAGTACACGGTCATCGCGTCCGGATACCCGCCGGTCGCGACGGTGCTCCAGGTCGCCGGCGGCGGACGGACGGAGCGCGACCTCCAACTCGGGCACGCCGACTGTCAGTGAGGACGAGTCATGGCATCGCCCGGAGGTCCGGCTCTCCGACTGGCTGACGCTTCGGCTGTCCTTCTGGGGAATCGTCGGCCCTGCCGGGCGGTGCCGTCCGGCGCGTGGCCGGCCGGCTGGTGGGACACCCGAGACACGCAACGGAATCGTGGAAGCCGTCCGAGCACTGCGGGTCGTCCGCAAGAGCGCGGACAAGGCCCGCACCCAGACCAACAAACAGATCCGCACCCTCTTCGTGTTCTGGGCCCGGGCCGCGGGAGCCCACCTGTCAACAACCTCTATGCGTGGAGGACGAGGCGACCTTCCGCATAGGGGAGGACCTTGGCGCGCGGAAGATGCACCAGGAACTCTTCGATCGCCGGAATTCCGTCCTCCCGTGGCACCTTCGCCCGGATGAGCTGGCCGGCCACCTCCATCTCGAGCACGCGCTGCGGCCCGTGGTCCCGGACGTCCCGAAGCCTGGCGGGAAACGTGTTGGGCCCGGGCCGGGTGACGACTTTGACGTACTCGGGCCGGATTCCCACCTGGCCCTCGGTGGGGCCCTTAGGAATGTCCCACGCCATGGTCAGGGGCCGGCCCCCCAGGGTGACGTTCCCGTCTGCCCGGTCCACGGTCAGGAAGTTCATTGCCGGTGATCCGATGAAGTAGCCGACGTACGTTGACGAGGGGGCCTCGAAAAGCTGCTCCGGGGTGCCCTGCTGCATGGCTCGGCCGTCCTTCATTACCAGCACTTCCTGCGCAATGCTCATTGCTTCGTACTGGTCGTGGGTCACGTAGATCACTGTGGGCCGGAACTGCTCGGTGATCTCACGGATCCTGCGCCGCAGCGAGTGCTTCAGTTGGGGATCGATGACGGTCAGTGGCTCGTCCATCAGCACGGCCGCCACGTCATCGCGGACAAGGCCACGGCCGAGCGAGATGAGCTGTTTGTCGTCGGCCGTGAGCCGCCGGGCGGGCTGGCCCAGCCGGTCGTCCAGGTCCAGCGCCTCGGCGACCTGATGCACCTTGGCATCGATCCTTGCCTTGTCCCACCGGCGGCACTGCAGGGGAAAGGCGAGGTTCTCGTAGACCGTCATCGACTGGTAGATGACGGGAAACTGGAACACCTGGGCGATGTTGCGCGCCTTCGTGGGCAGAGCCGTGACGTCCGCGCCGTCGAAGAGCACTTGGCCCTGTGACGGCCTGACCAGCCCGGACAGGATGTTCAGTAGTGTGGTCTTGCCGCAGCCCGACGGGCCGACCAATGCGTAGGTCTTGCCGGCCTCGAAGGTCAGTCCGAGTGGCTTGAGAGCCCACCGCTCCTCCTCGGCCCCCGGCGTGTAGCTGTGCCCGACGTCGACGATGTCCAGCTGCGTCATATCAACGCCCTTCCACTGAAGCGAGATCGTATGAAGGCGTCCGCACGAGCGTCCCTTCCTGGTCGAAGGCGAACAAACGCTCAGGACGAAGTCGCAGTTTCACCAGGTCACCGAGAGCGACGTCATGGATGCCCTCGATCTGTATGACGAACGGGGTCCCGCCGACGGCCGCGTGGACAAACGTCTGTGACCCGGAGATCTCGACGAAGGTGACCTCTCCCTCGACGCCGGCGGATGCCAGGCTGACGTCCGTCGCGCGCAGGCCGAACCGGTAGGCACCATCCGGCAGGTCGGCGAGATGTGCGGACACGTGCGTGGCCTGGAAGCCGGCCACCGTGACCTGCCCGCTCTCGATGCGTCCCGTGAAGATGTTCATGGGCGGGTCGTTGATGATGGACGCCACCGTTGTCGTCGCCGGGCGCTCGAAGACCTCCTGTGGAGGACCGATCTGGAGGATCCGTCCCTCGTGCATGACCAGTACCACGTCACCGAGCATCATCGCCTCGGCGGGTTCGGTGGTGGTGTAGATCACCACCGCGTCGCCCTGGTCCGAGAAGAGGGTTCTGAACTCGTCGCGCAACTGTTCACGCAACTTGTAGTCCAGATTTGCCAGCGGCTCGTCGAGCAGGAGGATGCCCGTGCCGCGGGCAAGGGCGCGAGCCAGCGCAACCCGCTGCTGCTGTCCACCGGAGAGCTGAGACGGCTTGCGCCGCTCGAAGCCGGCCAGCCCGACACGTGCCAGGCTGCTGGTGACACGCCGCTGAATCCCGTCGCGCGACAGTCCCGCCCGCCTGAGCGGGAAAGCGACGTTGTCGAACACGCTGAGATGCGGGTAGTTGATGAACTGCTGGTAGACCATGGCGGTGTCACGTCGCCACACCGGCGTCTTCAGGAAGTCGGCTCCCTCCCTCGTCAGCGTGCCGGAACCCACTGCCTGCAGACCGGCCAGAACCCGCAGCAGGGTCGTCTTTCCCGCCATCGTCCGGCCGATCACCGTGTGGAGCCGTCCCGGCACAAAGGTCGCGGTCACCTCTTTGAGATGGTCGACGCCGTCGACGGTCAGGCACAGATCAGTAGCACTCAGGTTCATCGGACCGCTCCCGAGAGGTTTCCCTTGGACAGATAGCGCTCGACCCAGAGCGCGAGAAGGATCAGCGGCGCCACGCCGAAGAGGGCCGCGGCGGACAGGGTCCACCAGGGCGGGATGGACGAGTTGAGGGCGACGACGGCCTGCGGCAGGGTCTGCACCTCGGTGAAGGTCAGCCGGAAGGCGAAGAAGAAGTCGTTCCAGCCGAACACCGCACAGAACATCGCCGCCACGGTCAGCCCGGGCAGGGAGTTCGGCAGGATCGCACGCACGAAGGTCTGGAACGGGCCGCAGCCGTCGAGCATGGCCATTTCGTCGATCTCACGCGGAATGCCGTTGAAGAAGTCGACCATCACCCAGACCGCGATCGGCAGCAGCAGCGCAACCGTCACGATCACCAGGCCCAGGATCGTGTCCAGCAGGCCCGTCCACTGCAACAGGTAGAAGAACGGGATCACCAGGACGACGGGCGGCATGATCCGCTGTGACACGAAGAAGAAGACGATGTCGCTGTTCTTGATGAAGCCGAACTTAAAGCGGTATCGGGACAACGCGTAGGCGGCCAGGGACCCGAGGACGAGGCTGATGGCCGAGGCGGCGAGGGTGACGACGGCACTGTTGAAGAAGGGCTGCATCACATCGACACCCCCGGCTCCGCCGAAGATGTTGCGCCACCCGATGACGGTGGGTTCGTACTGCAGCCACGGTAGGTAAGTGGCGCCGCCCTGGACGCCGTTGACGTCCTTGAAACTGGTCGTCATGGCCCAGAAGAACGGTCCTGCGACGAAGCAGGCCCAGAGTGCGATCACGGTGTACTTGAACACGGGATAAAGGCGCGACCTCATGAGTCCCCCTTCAGCTTGAAGGCCCTGGCGAGCAAGGCGGCGACAACCGTGAGCGTGACGATCATCAGGACCAGGTAGGTCAGGGACATCGCCCCGCTGTACCCGGTCTGCTGATCCCTGAGCCCCTGGATGTAGAGGTAGTAGCCCGGCGTCTCCGTGGAGGAGCCCGGCCCCCCGGAGGTCAGCACGTAGACGCTGTCGGAGAGCTTGGAGGCCTCGATCAGCCGGATGATGACTGCCGCGACCGACACCGGCGCCATGAGCGGGAACGTCACCTTCCGGAAGGTGCGCCAAGCATCCGCCCCGTCGATGGCTGCGGCCATGAACGGTTCCTTGGGGAGGCTCAACAGGCCGGCCAGCAGCAGCAGGAACATGAACGGGGTCCACTGCCAGACCTCGACGGTCATCAGCGCGACCAGCGCCGGACCGGACTCGGTGAGCCAGGGCACCTTGGCAAGGCCGAGCATCCCGAGCACGTCGTTCACCGGCCCCAGCGACTCGTGGAAGATCATCTGCCAGATGGCGGCCATCACCACGGGAGTGGTCATCATGGGGACGAGGAACAGCACCCGCCAGAGCCGACGGCCGCGTGCCTCACGCCAGACGAGCAGGGCCATCCCGAAACCGATCACGTACTGGATCAGGACCGTGCCGCCCGCCAGCAGGACCAGGCGCATGATCGAGGCCCAGAACCGGCTGTCGTGCAGCATCGTCGCGTAGTTGGCCCCGCCGATGAAGTCCAACTGGGGGTTGCTGACGTTCCAGCCGGAGAAGCTGACACGAATGGTGAACAGAAGCGGAAAGATGATGACGAGTGCGAGCGTGAGCAGTCCTGGGAGGAGGAACATGCTCTTGTGCCGGCGCAGAGCTTCCATGGTTGTCCTTGCGGAAGTGGGTGGGCGCCCCCGGGTGGCCGACCGGCTCGGCCGGCCACCCGGGGCGTCCTGCGATCAGGTCAGTTGTCCTCGAGTGCGACCACATGTCGATAGGCGCTCCGGACCTTGTCCTTGCCGATCTGATCGGTGATCCTGTCCCACTCCGCGGCCACGTCGTCCAGCGCGCGCTGCGGAGCCTTCTGACCGGCGAGAGCCGCGGCGACGCCGTTGGCCAGCGCCGACATGTACCCGTTGACACCCGGTACGCGCAGGTCGAAGACGCGGTTGGTACTCGACTCCATGCCGGAGAGTGTGCGGACGTACGACTCGGCGACGTCCTTGTCCCAGCCCTGCTGCTCCCAGAAGTCCGCGTCGAAGTGTGCCTTGCGGTAGGGGTTGACACCGAAACGGCCGATGGTCAGGTCCAGAGCGGTGTTGGCCTCGTTGCTGAAGAAGCACAGATAGTCGAAGGCCATGTTCTGGTTGCGCGCGGTCTTGGCCACTGCCGAGGTCCAGCCCCAGGTGAAGTAGGGAGCCTGGTTGGGCTTCTTGTCCCACGCCTTCGTGGTGCGGTTGTAGACCTCGTCGGATCCCGGCAACTGGGCCGCCCGGATCTTGTTGCGGATCGTCCCGTCCGGCTGCTGGGCCTGGATGAAGGCGTCGTCCCACGAATAGGACATCACGCTCTGGCCACCGCCGAACGAGAGGATTTCGTCCCCGAGACCGAAGTTCGCGCCGCCGGGTGCCCAGGTCGACTTGGCCTTCACCATGTCATCGAGGGCGCGTACGAAACCGGGCGTGTTGATCAGCGGCTCCATGGTCTCGAGGTCGAAGAAGAGGCCGCCCTCGACGTCCGGGTGCTTGACGTACGGTGCCGCACGGCTGATGAACGCCGAGAACGTCAGGTCGTCACGCTTTGTCACCTCGGCACTGCCGAAGTTCGGCTTGCCGTCGCCGTCGACATCCCTGCCGCTGAAGAACGCGGCGATCTCCTGGTATTCGGCCCACGTCCTCGGAGTCCGGAGGTCCTTGCCCGTGGCCGCCTTGTAAGCCGACTGCCGCTTCGGGTCCTCAAGCACATCCGTCCGGACCTTGAGGTAGTGCCTGTCCCCGTCCACGGGATACTGCACGACCTTCCCGTCCCAGGTCGCCACGTCCATGTAGGCCTTGGTGACGTCCTTCATCCCGGGAGTGTCCAGATACTTCTTCGGCACCGGGGCCAGATGAGGGGCCAAGTCGCCGATCCACAAGGAGGGGTAGAACATGACGTCGTACGCCGGCTGGCCTGCTTGCAGGGGCGTGAGGATCTTCTGGTGCAGCTCCCCGAAGGGGACGTTGACCACCTCCACCTTCGCCCCGGTGATTTCCTCGAACTGCTCGGCATGCAGCTGGGTCGGCTCGCCGATGACGGGGATGGCATGGCTGATGATCTTCAGCGTCTGACCGGAGTAGTCCTTGCGGCTGATCGACTCGTAGCTGCAGGGGCCGGGGACGTCCTTGACCTTCGTCTTGGGGTAGTCCTTGCTGTATTTGCTGTAGCTGATCTCCGAACCCGGCTTGAACAGCGCGGGCTTGTCCGGCTTGTTCTCGACAGGGTCCTGACCGGTGCAGGCGGTGGCGGTGAGGGCCACGACGATCGCGGCGGCGACCACGCCCCTGTACGAACCGTTGCGCATGGGAGTACTCCTTCGACCGTCAGGGAATCAAGATCGCTCTGCCGCGCACGGCACCGGCGGACAAGTCGTCGAGGGCGTCCTTGAAGGACGCGAGGGGGTACCGCTGGGTGTGCAGGCCGACCTTGCCCTGGGCTGCCAGCACCATCAGCTCGGACAGGTCGTTGTAGGACCCCACGAGGTTGCCGATGAAGTTGATCTCGGTGGAGATGACGTCGATCGTCGGAACGTCGAGCCGGCCGCCGTAACCGATCACGTAGTAGTTGCCGTTACGGCGCAGGCAGGCCACGCCCGTCTCGACGGCACCCCCTTCGCCGACGAAGTCCAGAACCGCCTCCGCCCCGTGCCCTCCGGTGAGTTCGCGTACGCGGTCGGTCTCACTGCCGTCGGCGACCAGCGTGTGTTCGGCCCCCAGCTCCTTGGCGAGGGCGAGGGCATCCGCGCTCCGGTCGATCACGATGATCTCGACCGGAGAGAGAGCCCGGAGCACTTGAATGCCGATGTGCCCGAGGCCCCCGGCGCCGATCACCACGGCCCGGTCACCCGGTCGCAGGATCCGGGCCGCCTTGGCGACAGCGTGGTACGCCGTGAGCCCGGCATCGGCCAGAGCCGCCACCGAGGCCGGCTCGAGGGACGGGTCGAGTGTCACGACCGAGCGGGCGGTCGTCTTCAGGTACTCGGCATAGCCCCCGTCGGCGTCGATCCCCGGGAAGGCCGAGCTCATACAGTGCACGTCGTCGCCGTCCCGGCAGGCCCGGCACAGACCGCAGGTGACAAGCGGGTGCAGGATGACCGGGTCGCCGGCCTTCACGTTGGTGACGGCCTGCCCAACCTCCTGCACCCAGCCGGCGTTCTCATGGCCGATGGTGTATGGCAGGACAACCCCGCTCTTGGCGGCCCACTGTCCTTCGAGAATATGGAGATCGGTGCGGCATACCCCCGCACCTCCCACCTTCACGATCACATCCAGCGGACCGGTGATCTGCGGGTCCGGCACATCCACGAGCACTGGCGGCTCGTCGTACTCGATGACCTGCACGGCTTTCATGGCGCTCCCTGCGAATCGGCGGGTGGATGGTGCGCCGATTACACAGGCCGCTGACCGCAGGCCGATGTCTCAGAAACGGTCTGCGGATGTCTCAATGTGATACACGCCATAGGCGCGGCGTCATCGAGCTGTTCCAATCAGTCCATCGAGGGATGACGCGCGTGATACGGAAGTGTTAAATGCCCCGACGTCGACCTGGCAGTTCACTGACAGCAGCCAGAGAGCTGTACCTGGAAGTCACCAAGGATCCGAGCGCCCGCCCGCTCGTGGTCGCCTCGTGGCAGCGCTCGATCGAGTACGAGGTGAAGTCGAGCTGCATCAACGCTCCGTACCTCGAGAATCCCAATCTGGACAGCCCGCTCGCCAGGGCGGCGCTGCCGATCGTGAACAGGCTGCACGAGCAGCTTGCCGACGACCCGGTGTCCACGATGATCACGGACCGCGACGGCGTGGTGCTGTCCCGCAAGCTCTCCCACGAAGGTCTGACGACGCGGCTCAACCGAGTGCAACTGGCCCCGGGCCACGTGTTCGCCGAGCGCTATGTGGGCACCAACGGCATCGGGACCGCGCTCGCCAGTGGCCGTCCGGTCATGATCGCGGGAAGCCAGCACTACGTCGAGGAACTGCGGGACTTCCACTGCGCGGCCGTGCCGATCCTGCATCCTGTCCGGCGCACGCTGCTGGGAGCCTTCAACCTGACCACGGTCCGCCAGGGCTCCGCCGGGATGCTCATGGCCCTGGCCCGCTCGGTCGCGGGCCAGATCGAAGGTGAGATTGCCGCAATCAGCTCGCGACGGGAGCGGGCCCTTTTCCAGGACTACATGGACGCGTGCTCCTCGGTGCGCCCGGGACCTGTCCTGGCCCTCAACCGTGAAGTCGTCATGATGAACGAGCAGTTGAGATCAGCCGTGACAGGGCCGGATCACTACGCGCTCCTCGACCACGCACGGGAGATCGCCGCCGATGCCCGGTTCGAAGGAACACGGAGTATCGCCCTCCCCTCCGGACGAGTCGCCGAACTCCGGGTCAGCCGCAGCCGGCGTGAGGACAGCGACGCGGGCGCCGTCTTCCGGGTCCGGGTCATCGGGCGTCCCCAGCCCGGACCCGCTCTTTCCGCCGGCCCCGGACGATCAGGCCTGGGGCTGGTGGGCTCCTCCCCGCAATGGCTGCGCGCGGTTGCCGAGACCGAGGCGGCGTTCGCCGCCGGATCCTGGCTTCATCTCGTGGGCGAAGCCGGTGCCGGCAAGCGGACGCTGGTACATGCCGTCCACCGAGCCCACAATGCCGGGCGCCGACTCGAGATGGTGGAAGCGCCACTGTCGGAGTCACCGCACGCCACCGAGCACTGGCTGCGCGATGTCCGCGAGCTGCGGTCCAGGCCGTCGACCGTGGTCGTACTGCGCGATGTCCACCTGCTGGGAGATCAGCTGCGCCGGCAGCTGACAAGCCTCCTGGCACACCCCGACGCGCCCCCCACCGGGCAACTGATCATGACCAGCCAACCGTCCATGGTCACGACCGACGACGAGCTCGACCGTCTGTGTGGCGCCTCGGTGGAGGTGCCCCCCCTCCGCCATCGTTATGGCGACATCGAGCACCTGGTTCGGTTCTTCCTGCTCAAATATCAGCCAGGCGGAGAGAGCGGCTGCTCCCCGGATGCGCTGGCGATGCTGGAGCGCTGCCCCTGGCCGGAAAACGTCCGGCAGTTGGAGTCGGTGATCCGCGGCCTCGCACGGCGCCCGATCGGCGGGATCATCCAAGTGCAGGATCTCCCGCCGGAATGCCGGGTGTCGTCCCACAAGGTCCTGACCACGATCGAAGCGCTGGAACGGGATGCCATCCTGCGTGGGCTGATGGACCGCAACTCCAACGTCCAGCGCACCGCACAGGACCTCGGCATCTCCCGCGCCACCATGTACCGCAAGATGCGACGTTACGGGATCGTCCCGTCGAGCCTCACCTAGGCTCGATCGCTGGTAGCACCCACCGGGATGCCTCGGGGTCTGCCAACCGCATTCGTTCCGCGGCCGGTCTGACTGCCGGTGTCGGTACCGCTGCGGCATCCCCTGCTCACTGCGCCTACTCCGCCGGTACCGTGGCAGCCCAGGCCGCCACCACCGCCTTCACCAACGGCAAGTTCGAAACCCCCACCGCCGCACCGAACTACTGGACGACCTTCTACGCGGGGCGGGCCATGGGCCTGCGGCAGGCCGAAGGCGGAGATGCGGTCTGAAGGACGGCGGCGTCTGGCAGGCTGCGGAGGGCAACCAGTCCGTGGACCTCAGCGGCGGCACCGCGGGCACAGTGTGTCGACTTCACGGTGTGGTCCGTCCGTTGTGGGCGGCCAGGGCCTTAGTCGGCCATGGCCGCCCAGTTCGAGCCGACCACCCCGAAACGGAGGCGGTGTGAGGGGCTCGGTCAGCCGATCTTGAGAAGGCCGGCGTCGACGACCGCGCGGCCGAAGGGGCTCGCGAGTTCGGCGAGGCGATCGCAGTCGGCGTCACCCAGGGCGGCGTAGGCGGGAAGGGCCAGGCGGTCGGTACGGTCCTCGATGTGCCGGCGCAGGCGTACGCCTTCCGGGCTGAGGGAGTCGCCCTCGAGGAGACCTCGTGTGCGCAGGTGCTCCGCGGTGTCGGCCCACTCCTCCTCGGGCCACGCGCGGCTTGCCTTGAGGAAGTCGACGGGTACGTCCCCGGTGGCAGCGTGCAGAATCAGGGACTCCAAGCCCCCGACGCCCTCGCTCAGCAAGCACGCGACATGGCCGTCGCCACGGAACTCCCGGAGCAGGGTCTGGGCATGCCACAGTTGCAGCACCGGTTCCTCCGGCCAGGGCAGCGCGGCATGGGCGGCGAACAGCGGGCGGCCCTGCGGATGTCCGCAGGCCGCCTCGGCGGCCCGGCGGGTCAGTGCCAGCACCTCGTCCAGAGCGGGGAGTTCGTGGATCCCGGCCCGCCGCAGGGCCTCGCTCGCGGCGGTGTGCCGCGCGTCCAGCACCTGCTGCGGCGTCGCCGCGTCCCAGGCTCCGCCGACGGCCTGGCGGACGAAAGCGGGATTGAAGTTGTAGAAGGTCGAGATGACCAGCTCGGCGGATGCTCGGCCGAAGGCGGCGCTCCGGGAGGCGAAGTACCCGGCGCGTCCGCTCAGTCCGAGGTCCGCGTACCGTCGCCTTCCCTCGGGTGCGAAGTAGATCATGGCGTGTACGGGCTCGAGTCGGCGCCAGGCTTCTCGCGCTGTCTTCATGAGGGTCACCTGTTCTGGGAGTCGGCAGTCGGGGACTTCGCTGTGGTTCCGTGATCGCCGTGCGCTCGCAGATGTTCGAGCAGGAGGAGGTTCAGCGTCTCGGGCGCCTCCTCCGGGACCCAGTGGCTGACGCCCTGGAGGGTCTCGAACCGGTAAGGCCCGGTGACCCACTGTCCGGTTTCCTGCGCGGCTGCCGGGCCGAAAGCGCTGTCCTGTGTGCTCCAGACGTACAGTGTGGGCACGTCGATGACGCCGATCGCGCCATCGGGCGGGCCGGCGCGGTACCAGTTCAGCGCCGCGGTGAGAGCGCCCGGTTGGGACAGGTGCCGCACGTAGGCCTCGGCACTGTCCTGCGGGACCTTTCCGGCGTAAGAGGCGCGAAGCGCCTCGGCATCGTCTGCGAGCATGTGTTCTTCAGTCGCGGGCGCTTCGCGCCAGTCGATCATGTAGCGCGATCGTTCTCGCTGGTCCTGGTCGGTACGCAGGGTGGTGGCCAGAGCACCGGGGTGCGGCGTCGAGACAACCGTCAGGGTACGTACGCGGCCGGGGTGGGCGTCGGCGGTCCACCACGCCACCGCGCCTCCCCAGTCATGGCCTACCAGGTCGAAGGACGCCCAGCCCAGTTCCTCCGTGATGGCGAGCACATCGCCGACCAGGGCGCCGATGCGGTAGTCCTCGGGCCGTTCGGGGCGGGCCCCGGGGGAGTACCCACGCTGGTCGGGTGCCACCACCCGGTGGCCGTGCTCGGCCAACGCCGCGATCTGCCGTTGCCACGCCAGCCCCGTCTGTGGGAAGCCGTGCAGCAACAGCACCGGGCGGCCCTCGGGTGGGCCCGCCACGGTCGCGTCGAACACGCCCGCAGAAGTGGAGATGCTCAGTTCGGTCACGATCCACCCCTTCATACCGACTGGTCGGTCAGCCTCCAGTCGTGGAAATGGATTGTCAAGGTCGAAGGCGGGCGCATTCCCGCAACGGCGACCGCACGCGGTGCTTTCCAGTCAGTGCTGCGGCGGGGCATGGTTGAACCTGACGCCAGATTCAACTATAACAACGGGAGGCTGGCTCCCGTCACCCTGCGGTCATGGCGCACGTCCTCGGAAATGGGGAGGCGGTCGCTGACTGCTCGCAGCGCCCCAGGTGGCATTCGCAAAGGCCGACCGGCATCGAGTCCGGCTCAGGGATCTCGGGACTCCGGCAGGCGGGATCTCGGTCGGCCATCCGTACGGAATGACCGGTGCCCGCCTGGTGGGGCACGCCCTGATCGAGGGCAAGCGCCGTGGCGTCAGGTACGTGGTGATCTCGATGTGCGTCGGCGGCGGAATGGGCGCAGCCGGGCTGTTCGAGGTCGCCTGAGGTTCGGCTCCCGGCTGGGGCGCCGGAGGGACATGGGCTGCCGTCGCATGAGGCCGGTGGGAAGTCGGCCGCAAGAGAGAGTGAGTACTGTGTCGAAAGTGGTGGAAAAGGCCCGAACCGCCGTGCTCGTGGACTTCGGCGGGGTCATCACCTCCAGTGTGTTGCGGGCTTTCACCGACTTCGGTGCCTCGCTCGGCGGCGACCCGCGCCTGCCGCTCGACCTCCTGAGCCGGGATCAGCCGTCACGCACCCTCCTGGCCGATCACGAGTCTGGCCGTATCGACGCGGAGGCCTTCGAGCGAGGGTTCGCCGAGCGTCTCCTCGTCCACGGCGCCGACGTACAGGCGGAGGGGCTCACGGCCCGGATACAAGCGGGAATGTCGATCGATCAGGACGTGCTCGCCCTGCTGGATGATCTCCGCGTCGCCGGGTACCCCGTGGGGCTGGTATCCAATTCGTTCGGGACCGGAACCTACGACGGCGTCGATCTCGCCGCCGTGGCCGACGCGGTCGTCATCTCCGCCGAGGTCGGGATCCGCAAGCCTTCCCGGCGGATTTACGCGATCGCATGTGAACGCCTCGGCGTCGCCCCCGAGGAAGCAGTCATGATCGACGATCTGCAGCAGAACCTCGACGGAGCGGCGCGGATCGGAATCGAGGGCGTGCTGCACACCGGTGCCGCCGACACCCGCCGCCAACTCGCGGAACGCTTCAGGATCATCGCCTGACCGATCGATCGACCGGTCGCGGGGATCGGTCGTGCCTGGACCCGCACCGCGTCACCTGCGTCGGTGCGGTACTTCCCGCGGCAGCGGTCGTCGAGCGCCTCGCCGGTGAGTACGCCGAGGCGAAGCGCCGGCTTCAGCGCATAGGACGGTGAACGGCGCAGCCGCACGAGCCCGCGCACCGCACGTACTTATGAGTCTGGCGTCGGATTCAAGTACACTCTCGGGGATGGACACCACCGCGCCCGAGGACAGCGAGAAGGCACCGCCCATGGCGCCCAGCTCGCCACTTCGCGAGCCGCCGACAACAAAACGCGGAGCGCGGACACGCGCCGCTTTGGTGCAGGCCGCGCGGAAGGTCTTCGAGAGGGACGGCTACCTCGACACCCGCCTGGTCGACATCGCCAAAGAGGCCCGATGCGCGACGGGGTCCTTCTACACCTACTTCGCCAACAAGGAAGAGGTGCTTGCCGCCGTCCTCCTGGAGGCGCAGGAGGACATGTTGCACCCTGGAGTGGGCCGGGTGCAGGATACCGACGATCCGTATGCGGTTCTCGAGGCGAGCAATCGCGCGTATCTCGAGGCATACAAACGGAACGCGAAGCTGATGCGACTGCTTGAGCAGGTCGCACAAGTGGAGCCGGTTTTCCGCGAGTTCCGAAGCCGGCGCACGGATGCGTTCATCCGCCGCAACGCCCGCGGCATCGTCGACCTGCAGGCGCGAGGTGTCGCAGACCGTGAGGTCGATCCGATGATGGCCTCCCGTGCGTTGTCGGGCATGGTCAGCGTCATGGCCTACAACGCCTTCGCGCTCGGCGAAAGGCAAGAAGAAGGTGCGCCGGTGGACTTCGAAGAGCTCGTGTCCACGGTCACCCGGCTCTGGGCGAACGCCCTGCGGTTCCCCGGCCACCGCTGAATCCGGCAGTAGCGCCGACTGGGGCGAAGCCTGCCGCCTACGGCGGTTCGAAGACTCTGGATCCTGGCGCCCGCAGCGGCGACGAAGAGCGGCCTGCCCGAGCCTTCACGCTCGTTGGCTCATCACACCTCGTGTCGCGGGCACCTTCTCGCCTTCTCCTCAAGCCGACCGATAACCGGCGGGGAACGGTACCTCGCCGTAGCCGTCGTCGAGGCCCAGGGCCAAGCCGTCGAACGCGGCGGTGGCGACGACACCGCCGGCGGGCCGGGTCGAGTCGGAGGCGTGCAGCCGGTCCGCGACGATGCCCGTCAGCGGGCTCGCAGCCGGCGCTCATGGCCGAGTGGGGCATCTCTCGCCTCCGCGAAGACCTTGACCCGCTTCTGGCCTTCCGTAGTGCCCGAGCCCCTTGCCGATCCGTTCGGCGAGCCGCTCGTACCTCTGGTGAGGGACGACAGGGCCGCGATGCCGACCGTGAAGCCTCTGGCCGCAGTTCAGTGGGACGAGGGGGCCTTCTCTACGGGGTGACGACTATTGAACTTGACGTCAGATTCAATTATACAGGTGGTCGGGACCACGGCCGCAGCATCTCGAGGGCCGTGCCCCCGGCACCGCACGCCTCGCCACGGAGAGGGTTCGTTGTGAACATTGCTCAAAGAGTCGCCGTCGTCACCGGTGGCGGCGGCGGCATCGGCGGCGCGCTGGTCGCGCGGCTCGCTCGCGAGGGTGCCCGGGTCGTCGTCGCCGACCTCGACGCCGACACCGCACGGGCGGTATCGGAGAGGGTCAACGCCGACCACCCCGGAAGCACCGTAAGCGCCGGCGCCGACGCGTCGGACACCGCCCGGATCCAGCAGTTGATCGCCCTCGCGGAGAGCGCGTTCGGACCGGGCGACCTCTACTTCGCGCCGCCGATCTCGCGACGCGCTGCTCCCCGGCATCCATGGCCGCCATCAAGAGCCAACTCCGCAACGACGCGAACGGCACCTACGCCGATTCCATGACCCGGGCGGAGGGCCTCATGCTCAAGGCCTTCCGCGGGGCCGATTTCGTCGAAGGCGTGGCGAGTCACCTCGACAAGCGCCCACCGAGTTTTCCCTCCCTACCCGTAAGGAGTTCGGATGTCCCTGTTTGAGACGTCGGATCGCGCCAAGAAGTACCAGGCGGATCTGCTCGCGTTCATGGATTCGCACATCTACCCCGCTGAGGAGGCGTACGACGAGCAGATGCGCGTGTCGGGTGACCCGCACTTCCATCCGCCGATCATCGAGGAACTCAAGGCGGAGGCGCGAAAGCGCGGACTGTGGAACCTCTTCCACCCGCACCCCGAGTGGGGCCCTGGGCTGACGAATCTCGAGTACGCGCCACTGGCGGAGATCATGGGGCGCAGCCACATCGCTTCGGAGGCGTTCAACTGCAATGCCCCGGACACCGGGAACATGGAGGTGCTCACCCTCTTCGGCACCGACGAGCACAAGGAGAAGTACCTCAAGCCGTTGCTCGACGGCACCATGGCCTCGGCGTTCGCGATGACCGAGCCGGCCGTGGCCAGTTCCGACGCCACCAACATCGAGCTGCGCATGGAGCGCGACGGCGACGAGTACCTCCTCAACGGCCGCAAGTGGTTCGCCTCGAACGCGATGCACAAGAACTGCAAGGTGCTCATCGTGATGGGCAAGACCGACCCCACGGCGGCCCCACATCGCCAGCAGTCGATGATGGTCGTCCCGATCGACGCCCCCGGAGTCACCGTCGTCCGGAACCTCCCGGTGTTCGGGTACGCGGATCGCGAGGGCCATGCGGAGATCACCTTCGAGAATGTGCGGGTGCCGGCCAAGGACGTCCTCAAAGGCGAGGGTGAGGGCTTCGCGATCAGCCAGGCACGGCTCGGGCCCGGTCGTATCCACCACTGCATGCGGGCGATCGGCGCGGCCGAGCGGGCGCTGGAGCTGATGTGCCGGCGTGCGCAGTCACGGGTGACGTTCGGTCGTCCCGTTGCCGACCGGTCCAATGTCCAGGACTGGATCGCGGAAGCGCGTATCGACATCGAGATGATCCGTCTGCTCACGCTCAAGGCCGCGCATCTGATGGACACGGTCGGGAACAAGGAAGCGCGCACCGAGATCGCGGCCATCAAGGTTGCCGCCCCGAACATCGCGTTGAAGATCATCGACCGCGCTATCCAGGTGCACGGGGGAGCAGGTGTGACCGAGGACTTCCCGTTGGCGATGATGTACGCGCATCTGCGGACCTTGCGGCTGGCGGACGGTCCTGACGAGGTCCACAAGCAGGCCATCGCCAGACACGAACTGCGGCGGTACCGCGACGGGGCCACCGCGGCGGCGAACGGCACGGGCACCTCGGGCGGCCACAAGGCAGCGGTGAGCTGAGATGGCAGGACTCGATCTCACCGGTCGCACCGCCGTCGTCACCGGCGCCTCGCGCGGTATCGGGCTGGCGATCGGCCAGGCCATCGCCGCGGCCGGCGCAAACGTCGTCCTCACCTCCCGGTCCCAGGAAGCGGCTGACGCCGCCGCGGCCCAGGTCGGGGGCACAGCCGTCGGCGTCGGCGCTCACCCGGTTGCACGGCTGGGGCGGATCAGCTGAGGGGCTTGGTGAGGACGGCTTTGCGGTGGCTGAAGGTCTCGATGGAGTAGCGGCCGTGGTAGCTGCCCATGCCGCTTTCCCCGACGCCCCCGAACGGCAGGTCGGAGATGGTGAGATGGGCCAGGGGCAGGCCGAACCCGAGGCCTCCCGAGGAGGTTTCGGCGGCCAACCGCTCCCGGGTGGTGTCGGAGTCGGTGAACGCATACAGGGCCAGCGGCTTGTCGCGGTCGTTGATGAAGTCGACGGCCTCGTCGAGCCCAGGCACCTCGACGATCGGGAGGATCGGGCCGAAGATCTCCTCCTGCATGACGGGCGCGTCCGGTGACACCTCGGCCAGGACGGTCGGCGCGATGTACTTGGCATCCCGGTCGTGAGCCCCGCCGGTGACCTGGCGGCCGGATTCGAGGAGGGCGGTCAGCCGGTCGAAGTGGCGTTCGTTGACGATACGGCCGTACTCCGGGGAGGCGGAGGCGTCCGGTCCGTACAGGCTCTCCACAGCCTTGGTGAGCGCGCCCTCCAGAGCGCGTGCGGTCTCGGGGTCGGTGAGCACGTAGTCCGGGGCGACGCAGGTCTGTCCGGCGTTGAGGAACTTCCCTGCCGCGAGGCGGGCGGCGACGGTGTCCAGATCGGTGCCCCGGTCCACGAACGCCGGGGATTTGCCACCCAGTTCGAGGGTGACGGGGGTGAGGTGCCGGGCGGCGGCGGCCATCACGATGCGGCCGACCGAGCCGTTGCCGGTGTAGAGGATGTGGTCGAAGCGCTGCTCGAGCAGGGCGGTGGTTTCCCGGACCCCGCCTTCGACCACGGCGACCGCGTCGGTGTCGAGGTACTGCGGCAGGAGGCGGGCCAGGGCGGCGGACGTGGCCGGGGCCAGTTCGCTGGGCTTGGCGACCACCGCGTTTCCCGCGGCCAGGGCACCGGCCACCGGGGCCAGCAGGAGCTGCGCCGGGTAGTTCCAGGGGGCGATGACCAGCACGACGCCCAAGGGGTCGTACTGCGTCCAGGCACTCGCCTCCCCGATGAACTCGGGGACGGGGGCCTGTTCGGGACGCAGCCAGCCGTCGAGATGCTCCAGGGTGTGGTCGATCTCGCGTATGACGAAGTCGATCTCGGTGCGGTAGGCCTCGGTGGAGCTCTTTCCCAAGTCGGCGTGGAGCGCCGCGGCGAATGTCTCCCCCTGTTCGGTGAGCAGGGTACGCATCCGGTGCAGCTGCCCGGTACGCCAGGACACGGGCTTGGTGGTGCCGGTGCGGAAGGTGGCGCGCAGACGGGCGACGAGCTCGGCGGGCTGCTCGGGCGCAGGGTTGTTCATGGTTCCCTCACAGGTGCGGTACGTGGACGGGGGCGCCGGGCCGCCGCGGGGCAGGCCCGGCGGCGGCGTCGGCAGGGGGGTCAGCCGCGGTTCAGGATGTCGATGACGTTCCGGGCGAGCTGTTCGGAGGAGGCCGGGTTCTGGCCGGTGTGCAGGTTGCGGTCCGTCACCACGTGTGCGGTGAACGGGGAAGCGGCGTGGAAGTCGGCGCCGAGTTCCACCAGGCGGTCCTGGAGCAGCCATGCGGCCTTGTCGGCGAAGCCGGCCATGGTCTCCTCGTCGTTGGTGAAGCCGGTCATGCGGTAACCGGCGAACGGCCAGCTGCCGTCCTCGCGCCGGGCGGCGAGCAGGGCCGCGGGGGCGTGGCACAGCACCGCGAGCGGCTTGCCGGAGTCCAGCGCCGCGGTGAGGAGGCGGCCCGAGGCGGCGTCGACGGCGAGGTCCTCCATGGGGCCGTGGCCACCGGGGTAGAGGACGGCGGCGTACGCGTCGAGGTCCACCTCCTCGAGCTTGACCGGGTTCTCCAGTTCGGCGCGGATGGAAGCCAGGTACGCGGCGATGGCGTCGGCCTGCTCCTTGCCGCCGGTGGACTCGGCGGCAAGGCTGACGGCGTCGACGGTCGGAGCGACGCCGCCGGGCGTGGCGACGGTGACGTCGAACCCGGCCTCGCGCAACAGCCGGTGCGGTGTGGCGAGTTCCTCGGCCCAGTAGCCGGTGGGGTGCAGGGTGCCGTCGGCGAGTGTCCAGTGGTCGGAACCGGTGACGACGAACAGAACTGCGGTCACAACTGTCTCCTTCGGGAGGTGCGCGCGTCGCGCGGGGGTGGGGGGCTTCTCGTCCGGCAGGGGGTGTGCCGGCGATGGCGTGCGGGCAGTGGCCGGCTCAGCCGGCAGGGGGGTGCCGGCGATGGCGTACGGGCTGGGGCGGCTCAGCCGATGGTGACGATCACCTTGCCGCGGGTGTGACCCTCCTGGTTGAGCCGCTGGGCGTCAGCGGCCTGCTCGAGCGGGAACGTCGCGGCCACGTCCACGCGCAGCTGTCCCCGCTCCGCGAGGACAGTGAGCGCCTCGAGGTCCTCGGCGTCGGGCCGGACGAAGACGTACCGGCCCCCGAGGCCGAGGACGGCGCCGTCCGCGACGGATGCCAGCCGGCCGCCTTCGGCGAGCAGTCCCAGGGAGAGCTTCAGGGCTTCGCCGCCGATCAGATCGAGCACGGCGTTCACACCCTGCGGCGCCAGTGCGTTGACACGGTCGGTGAGGCCCTCGCCGTAGGCGACCGGCTCGGCTCCGAGCCCGCGCAGGTAGTCGTGGTTGCGCTCGCTCGCGGTGCCGATGACACGGGCGCCGAGCGCTCGGGCGATCTGTACGGCCGAGGAGCCGACCCCACCCGCCGCGGCGTGCACCAGTACGGTGTCGCCGATGCCCACGTTCAGCGCGCGGGTCAGCGCCTGGTAGGCGGTGAGACCTGCCAGCGGGATGCCGGCGGCCTCCTCGAAGGAGAGGTTGGCGGGCTTGCGGGCGAGCGTACGGACCGGGGCGGCGACATATTCGGCGAAGGTGCCGCGGGAGACGAAGTCCTCACGGACGTAGCCGATCACTTCGTCGCCCGGGGCGAACTCGGTGACCGAGACACCGGTCTCTTCGACGACGCCTGCCACGTCCCAGCCGGGGACGACGGGGAAAACGGTGTCCATGACGCCGTCCAGGTATCCGGCCTGGATCTTCCAGTCGACCGGGTTGACGGAGGCGGCCTTCACGCGGACCAGGACGGCGTCCGGGGCGAGCTTCGGGTTCGGGACGTCGCCGTATTCCAGGACGTCCGGGCCGCCGTAGGCGCGGTAGGTGATGGCCTTCATGGTGGTGCTCCTTGCTGTGGTGGTGCGGTCGTGCGGTGGTGCAAGATCGCAGAGGTGCGGATCGTTGGGTCGTCAGGCAGCCGCAGTGGCGACAGCCGGCTCGGGGGCAGGTTCGGTGACGGGCCGGTGTTCCGGACGGGGCGCCTGCCGCTGCCGCTTCAGGCCGAGCAGTGCGATGGCCAGGACGAAGGCGAAGGCGGCACCGGCGATGGTGAAGCTCAGGGTGAACTGGCTCTCGGCAGGCAGCGGGGGCACTCCGGCCGGAAGGTTCTCGATGGTCCTGGAGGCGAGCAGCGTCGTGATCAGCGCACTGCCGATCGAGCTTCCGACCGAGCGGGAGATGGAGTTGATGCCGTTGGCGACGCCGGTCTGGTGGGGCGGCACTCCCGCGACGATCAGTGCGGGCATCGCGGCGTAGCCGAGGCTGATGGCCGTTCCGACGGCCATTCCGGCGCCGATCACCGAGGGGGTCGAGGAGTGAGCGGCGGCCAGCCACGCGAAGCCGGCCGTGCCGATCACCGCGCTGAGCGCGAGGGTGAGGCGTGGGCCGATCCTGCGGATCAGCAGGCCGCCGAACTGGGAGGCGACGAGGGAGGCGATCGTGCTGGGCAGCAGGTACTCGACCGAGGCGCGGAGAACGGATGCGCCGAAGCCGTAGCCCGCGATGTCCTGCGGTATCTGAGCCAGATAGGAGACGCCCAGGAACTGGGCGAACATCCCGAATCCGACGAAGAGGCCCGCGAGGTTGCTGAACAGTACCGGGCGGTGGAGGAACATCCTCATGTCGACCAGTGGTTCGCGTACGCGGTTCTCGGTGAAGGCCCAGACACCGGCCATGACGATCGCTCCGGCGAAGCTGCCCAGAGTGCGGGCGGAGGTCCAGCCCCACTCGTGACCCTGCGAGATCGGCAGCAACAGCAGGACCAGGAAGAGCCCGAGGGTGAGGGCGCCGAGGATGTCGGTGCGCCCTCCGGTCCTGGTGCGGCTTGCCGGTACGAGGAGGACGACGGCGACGAGTGTGGCCAGAGCCAGCCCGGCGGCCAGCCAGAAGACGGGGTGGTAGTCGGCGTTGTCGCCGCGGGTCAGCAGGCCGGTGGTGACCAGCGCGAAGCCGCTGCCGAACGCCAGGGTGCCGCTGACCAGTGACATCGCTCCGGGCAGCCGGTGGGCGGAGACCTCCTCGCGGAGTACCGAGAGCGCGAGCGGGAAGATCGCCGTGGCGGCTCCCTGGAGAACGCGGCCGACGATCAGCCAGAGAAGCGAGTCCGTGGTGGCCGCCAGGACCGAGCCGGCGATCATCACCACCAGCACGCCGATGAGGGTCGGCTTCTTCCCGTGCTGGTCGCCCAAGCGGCCGAGCAGGGGAGTGAAGACGGCTGCGGAGAGCAGGGTCGCGGTCGTGACCCAGCTGACCTCGGCGGCACTGCTGCCGAGGCTGGTCCCGATCAGACCGAGTATCGGGATCACCAGTGTCTGCATCATCGACACGACCATGGCTGCGAGGCTCAGGACGAGAACGACTGCGATCTCACGTCGGTGTCGGCCGGGCGACGGGGCAACGGTTCGGGACACGGGTGCTCTCTTCGGGGCGGGGGCCGGGCGGGAGCCCGGAGAAGGGCTCGGCTCGAAACAGTTAGATGCTTGATGAACTCAAGCAACGACGTAGAAGGTAAACGTCAATGGTTGAGGAAGTCAAACTTTGAGTTCATCTAAACTGGAGACATGTCCCGAATCCCCGCCCCGCACCCGGCACCCGAAACCCCTGACCCGAAGGGGAGCGGCCCCACTCACGTCGATCTCCTGGAGCGCCTGGCGCGCGCCGCTGCCGGCTACTACCGGGACCTCGCAGCGGCGGCCGCGGTGCAGGGGCTCACCATGACGCAGGCCAAGATGCTCATCCTGCTCCGGCAGCCACTGCCGATGCGCGCTCTCGCAGGACTGCTCGCCTGCGACGCTTCCAACATCACCGGGCTTGTCGACCGGCTGGAGGCTCATGGACTGGTCTCCAGGCACCTCGACCCGGCCGACCGGCGGATCAAGAACGTGGTCGCGACGGAAAAGGGCCTGGAGGCCGTCCGTGTGATCCGCGCCGATATGCGGGCCACCTCGGCGGCGTTCAACCGTCTCGACGACGAGGGCCGCCGCAGCCTCTATGAACTGCTGGGGCGCCTGCACCCCGACGGCACGGTCTGACCACCACCGCCGGGGCAGCTGAAGGTGGCCCGTTCCTCTTTGACCACGGGCTCGGACGCTCTCGGGGCGGGCTGACGACCAAGCTCCACCTGGCGGTCGAACAGGCCCAGAAGCCGATGTCACTGGTGATCACGGCCGGGCAGCGCGGTGACTCCGCGCAGTTCCAGGTGGTCCTGGGCCGTATCCGGGTGCCCAGACTCGGACCGGGCCGCCAGCGCACCCGCCCGGACAAGGTCCGCGCCGACAAGGCGTACGGCTCCCGCACGAACCGTGCCTACCTGTGCAAGCGCGGTATCCGCTGCACGATCCCGGAGAAGCGCGACCAGATCGCCAACCGCAAGTAACGCTGTTCGCACGGCGGCCGGCCACCGAAGTTCGACAAGACCGACTACAAAGGGCGGCACGTGGTGGAGTGCGGCATCAATCGCCTAAAACGCCACCGCGCGGTCGCCACTAGATACGACAAGCTCGCCGTCCGATACGAGGCGACCGTGCTGGTCGCGGCCATCAACGAATGGCTGTGACCAGCACTTTCGAAACGCGCCCTAGGCTAGGTGGTGGTCCGTTCCTGGTCGGACATGACGACGGCTGCGAGGTCTGCGCCTGCTCGGAGTAACCCCACGGTCTGTGAGGCGATTTGGTCGAGACGTTGTCGCAGGATGCGTTGGGTCTCTCCCAGGCCGTCGAGCTGGTGCAGGGAGCCCATGATCTCCCGCACTGCGAGAATGCTGTAACCGGTGCCGCGGAGGGCCGCAACGATTCGGGCCGCTCTGATGGCTGAGAGATCGTAGCGGCGTGCTCGCAGTGAGGTCACTCGCTCGGGGGTCACAAGCCCTTCCTGCTCCCAGAACCGCAGGGTCGAGGGACGTACATTGAGCGCCCCGGCGAGCTCTGTGATCGTCATCGCGTCCCTCTCTTGCTCGAACTCGGGTGTGTTCGCTTCGGCCTGGATCGCACGCAACGCTTGCTGAGCGCGCAGAGCCTCGTCTCGTTCCCGCGCGAGCCGAACATGAACCGCGTTGATCGCCGAGGCTGCCTGCGCGATCGTCCCTGTTCGCAGCTCCGCGAGCATCTGCCGGGCTGCGACAGGCCCAACGGCACCTGCGAGGCCTCGATAGGCGCGAAGAGCGTGCACGTGAATCGGTGTGTAGGAACGGTAACCGTTGCTCGATCGAGCGGCCGGCGGAATGACTCCCAGGCGCTCCAGGTCGCGAACCTGTTGCACCGAGTACCCCGACTCCCTGGCGACATCGACTGTTCGAAGCAGCACCCGTTGCGAACCGCTCACCGGCTCGTCCATCAGCCAACCCCACATAAGCACTTGAAGGTGATGCTTGAACCATGAGTATGGAACAGATCATCGCGGCCGTGCGAGACTTCGACGGCGCGCTCGTGGTTGTCCCGGAGCCGGGAGGCGACTTCCCCGAGCTCGCGTGGGGGGATGCGTTCTTCTACTACACCCCCGACGGCCACATGTCCCAGAACGCCCAGCCCTACGGGACGATCGTCATCAAGAACTACCCCGACGACGCCGTTTCCGACCTTGATCCTCCGGGCCGCTGGCGTGTGAACATTCACGTCGACCGGCCGACGTTCCGGGAGCTCACCGGGGAAGAGCCGCGCAGTCTCAGCCGCCCCCGCGACTACGCAGCCGCCGACAGCGTGATGCCGCACCCGGTATACGGCGCGCTCGGCTGGATCTCTGTCGTCAATCCCGGTGAGAGAACGACGGACACGGTCGTGCAGCTTCTGCGCGGCGCCCACGAGGCCTCTCGCGCCCGGTTCGAGCGGCGACACGAACCGGGGAGGTCGCTGGAGAAATGACTGACACGGCTCCAGAGCAAGCGGACTTGCTCCTGCCCGAATCCGACCGCCGCGAGCTGCACACGCGCTCGCGGTGCACAAGCACCTGCCCCTGCGCTACGCCCTCGCGGACCTCCCCTTGCCGGACGGGCAGACGATTGCCCAGGGCGAGGCGATCCTGGCCTCTTGTGCCGCGGCAGGCGCGAAGCCGTCTTCTCCGCGCTCGGACCGGATGGGAAATGAGGAGTGGGCCTTGTCGCCGGCCACGGCAGCGGGCCACAGTGCGGGGACCGCACGGTGGAGTTGTCGCCCAGCCGTGCTACAGCGGGACATGGATGTCGAGGACGGGTCCGACGGAGCGAGGGGGCGGTGCGTCCAGACTCTCCAGGACGTGGAGCATCGGTACGTTCTGCGCAGCGACCGCCGCGGTCAAGGTGTGGTGGCCCGCCCGGCGGGCCACCACGGCCGCGTGTGCGGCCAGGGCGGTGCCCAGCCCCTTGGACTGCCAGGCGTCCTCGACCAGCACGGCGAGTTCGCCCACCCCTTGCCGGTCGGTGCGCATCACGTTGGTCATGGCGATGATGTGGTCCATGCGCTCGGCAGGGGTGGTCACCAACGTGGTGCCGCGCCCCGGGTCGGAGAGCAGTCGCCATCCGGCGGGAGAGAGCTGGGGTTTGCCGGCGTGGTAGCGCAGGGCCCGGCTGCCCGGCGAGCAGCGGCGGTGCAGAGCCTGGATCGGTTCGAGATCGGCGGGTGTCACTTCGCGGGTCCTGGTGGCGGTGCCGTCGTTCAACGTGATCGGGTGCGCGGTGTCTAGGCCGGCGTCGGGCATGCGATGGTCTCCTGACAATGGCACACGTGACGGGCGTGCGGGCGGACCCCTCGGGACGGATGTCCGCTTCGGCACACGAGCAGTCTTTTGCCACTCCTCGTCCGACTCAAGGCGGGTTTGCGCCAAAGCGATTACGCATCGTATTTGTTTTGTCGCTCAACGGAGTCGGTGCGGTCAGTCGGAAGACAGCCTCCGGACGGACTCGGCGCCGAACGAGCGGATGAGTTCGGCGCGCGATGTGATGTGCAACCGCTGGAAGACGCGGCGAAGGTGGTAGTCGACCGTGCGCGGGCTCAGGCAGAGCCGAGCAGCCGCTTCCTTGTTGGTGGCGCCCGCGGCGACCAGGCGGACGATCTCGTGTTGACGTGCCGTCAGGCCTTCCGTCCCCACCGAGCCGGCGGGGAGGCTACTCTCCCCGGCTTCGGCAGTCGCGTTGTCACCGCTGGCGCGCAGCTCCGCACAGGCTCGGTCGAGCCACAGCCGGGCCCGGTGCCTGCGGAAGGTCTCCGCGGCTTCCCGGAGCTGGACACGGGATTCCGCCCGCCGTCGTTCGCGTATGAGGTACTCGCCGTAGAGGAGGGCGGTACGTGCCAGTTCAAGTTCAAGTTCAAGTTCACGTTCACGGGGCGGGTGCAGGCGTAGAGCGAGGCGGAAGTACTCCTCGGGGTCTCCGTCTGCCAGTACTGCGCGGCACTGGACCAACAGCGCGGTCGGCCAGCGCCGGCCGACCCCCTCCGCCCACCGCGCGAACGCTGCGGTGGCCCGTTCCGCCCGCGGGCGGAGCCCGGCCCGGACGGCCGCCTCCACATAGGCGGGCACCGCCTGGTGTGCGACACCGGGGTGCCCCGGTTTCATGCGGGTGATCCGACGCAGCTTCGCAGTTGCCTCCTCCCAGCGTCCAGAGGCGAGATCCACATGCGCCAGGCCCCACAGGCCAAGGGCGCAGGCGAGCCCGTTTCCGTGTTCCGCGGCGTCGTCGACCACCCGGTCCGCGTAACGCTCGCAGGTCTCGACGTCACCGGCGAGCCCGGCGGCGAGCATCAGCATCCCCATCGGGTTGCGTACACAGGTGAGCCGGCCTGTTCCGCGGGCTGGCCGCAGTGCCTCGGTCGCGTGAGCCGCGCAGAGTCCGGTCCGCTCAGCCAGCATTCGCTGTAGGCGAGGTACTGCATGGCGTGCGCAACTGTTGGGACGTCACCTGCCCTACGTGCCAGTGCCACCGCACATGCCGCCAGTGAACGAGCGTGGGCGTCGTCGGCGGTGAACAGTGCCCCATGGGCCGCCCAGGCGAGCAGGAGTGGGTCCTGCGCCTGCGCGGCATCTGCGATGTTCTCGCGCAGCCGGATACCGGCGGTGGGCAACCATCGTAACGACTCGGCGACTCCGAGGAGGCAGTGGGCGGCGAGCCGGGCGTCGGGCTCGGCCGGGACCTCGGATCCACCGAGAAGCGCGCGTGCTTGCCGGGCCGCCCGTACCGGCAAGTCCTCGTTTCCCGCGTAGAGGCCGGCCTCTCCTGCCGCGGCCAGTGCCTTGGCCGCGAGACGGGCGTCCTGAGCGACCCCCAGCCCGTCAGTAGCGGCTGTGCGGACCGCAAGCCTTCGCACAGGGCACGCCTTCGGCCCCCCGGCCCACTCCGGCCTGTCCCACGGTCACCGGCCGTCGGGTGCACATGCGCACCCTGAAGCGCTGGTGACCGTGGCTGGCGCGATGGGGACGTGGTCGCGCGGACCGCGCTGTCACACCGCGGTGAGACCACCGTCCACCACCAGGTTCTGGCCGGTGATGTAGGAGGCCCGATCGGAGAGCAGGAAGGTGACGGCCTCCGCCACTTCCCAGGCGGTGCCCTGACGGCCGAGCGGAATGCGGGCGAAGGAGGCCGTCCGGGAAGTCCGGTTCGCAGATGCTTGGCGGCCCATCGGCGTGTCGATCAGGCCGGGGACGACCATATTGGCGCGGATGCCTCGTGCTGCTCCCTCCCTCGCCACATGGCGGGTCAGCCCGAAGAGGCCGGCCTTGGAGCTGTCGTAGGCCGGAGAGCCGGTCGCGGCTCGCAGTCCGGCGACCGACCCGATGAAGACGACGGCGCCTTCATCTGCCATGGACGGAAGGCCGTGTTTGGCGGCGAGGAAAGGAGCACGCAGATTCAGGCCGAGGACCTCGTCCCATTCCTCGGGCGACGAGTCCGCCAGCCCGGAGCCGAGGCCCACCCCCACATTGACCACCAGCGCGTCCAGCCCGCCCAGAGCGCGGACCGCTTCGGCGACCATGGCGGCCGACTGGTCCGCGTCCGTGGCATCAGCGAACACGGGAACACCCAGGGCACCTTCGGCGGTGACCAGGTCAGCGGTCACGGCGGCTGCCGGGCGGAGGACGTCGGCGCATGCCACGTCCGCACCTTCGCGGGCGGCGAGAACGGCGATTGCCCGGCCGTTGCCGACGGGCGCCTGCGGGGAGTCGTCGGGACGCGTGCCCGCGCCGACGACCAGCACTTTGCGGCCCGCGAGTATGCGGGCGGCGCGGTCCCGTTCCGCCGCAATCACCGCTCCCGTTCCCTTCCGTCAAGGCCTGCGCTGTCGAAGCCCGGGTCCAGCTCCACACCGACGGAGTTCAAGAAGAACGCCACCATGTGGTACTGCCCGACCAGCATGGTGATCTCGATCATTTCCGCGTCGCCGAAGTGCTCGGTCAGGACTTCCCACGTGGCGTCGCAGAGCCACGCATCGCGGTTCAGCTCGTCCGCGGCCCGCATGAGACTCCTTTCGAGGGCGGTCCACCCGTCGGCCTCCGGGCCCTGGACGATGCGGTCGATGTCCGCGTCGGTCAGGCCCGACGCCTTGGCCAGGGGGACATGGCGTCCCCACTCGTACGGGGCGCCGGTGTTGTACGAGGTGCGCAGGATCAGCAGTTCACGGAACCTTCCCGACAGCCGGCCCCGGCGGAGCAGCTGACCTCCGAAGGGCATGAACTGTTCGTAGAGCTCGGGATGACGCACGAGAGTGGTGAAGATGTTCGGAACCCGGCCCCCCGGGTCCCGCGGGAGGGCGGCCAGCAGGTGGCGGGTCCGCGTATCCCAGTCGCCCTCGGGCAGGGGCACGAGTCGAAGGAGGGCGTTGCGCACAGGGTCTCGCTCCGGCATGGAGTCTCCAGGTGAAGTGCCCACGCGATGCAGGGACGGGTGGGTGGTTTCGGCCATTGCGTGGGCTCGTGTCTGTCGGGGGCATGGCAGGTCCGCGTGGGACCGGGAGGGCCGGCCGGTGTGCGCAACCGCCCCTCCCGGTCAGCTGGACGTCAGCCGGTCACGGGGCCGAACTTCTGCCGGGTGTCGAGGGGTTCTCCGAAGAGGACCCAGCGTTCCCCTTGGAAGCGCACGAGTTGCATGGTCTCGATGGGGAATCGGTCGTCGGCGCCGGTGTTCAGAGCGACGCCGGGGAGCAGCATGTCCACCTTGACGTCCTTGAGCTTTTGGACGGAGTCCCTCAGCCCTTCTCGCGTCGGGCATTCCATGGCGTCAAGGGCCTTGTGCAGGCTGGACGCCACGGCCCAGCCGTAGGCGTTGAACTGGATCGAGGGATCGGCGTCCGGGGCGTACTTCTTCATCGCCGCCCGGTAGGTCTTCATCTCCGCGTCGTCAGCCCACTGGGGGTCGGCAGGATCCTTGAAGTAGGTGGCGGAGACGACGCCCTGCACGCGCTTGAAGCCGACGGGCTTGAGCACGCTGGTCGACGCCGAGACGCTGTTGACGATGTGCAGCGGGTTCCACTTGGGGTTCTTCGCGTCCGCGGCCAGGGCCTGGCTGCCGAACTTGGGCGTGGTGATGTTCAGCAGTACATCCGCCTCGGAGCGAGCGAGGCTGGTCATCTGGGCCGAGACGGACGGGTCGGTGACCTCGTAGCTCTCCTCGGCGACGACCGTGACATCGCTGCCCTTGACGGCCTGTTTGAAGCCGCCCAGCAGGTCCTTGCCGAAGTCGTCGTTCTGGAAGAGCACGGCCACCCTGGCCTTCGGCTTCTCCTTCTTGAGGTAGTCGGCATACATACGGGACTCGGCCACGTAGTTGGGCTGCCAGCCCATGGTCCACGGGTGCCCGGTGTCCGTACCCCACTTGGAGGCGCCGGTGGCCACGAACGGCTGCGGCACCTTCTGCTGGTTGAGGTAGTCCCACACGGCTGAGGTGGAGGGCGTTCCCAGTGTCTGGAAAACGGCGAAGACCTTCTCCCGTTCCACCAGTCTGCGGGCTTCCTCCACGGCCTTCGGCGGCTGGTAGCCGTCGTCCCGGACGACGAACTCGACCTTGCGGCCGCCGATACCGCCCTTCTCCGCGTTGACGTACTTGAAGTATGTGCTGACGCCGTTGCCGATGGTGCCGTAGGCGGAGGCCGGTCCGGACATCGGGTAGATGCCTCCGAGCTTGATGCTCTTGTCGGTGATACCGGTGGTCTGCTGGCCCTTGCAGGCGCCGTCGGCAGAGGCGGCGGCATCGTCCTGTCCCCGCTGACTTGAGCAGGCGGTGGCGGTGAGCAGGGCGGCGATGCCCGCGGCGGCTGCCCGCAGGGTGGTGGTGTGGCGCATCCGGATCATCCCTTTCCAATGGTGGGCGGAGCGGTGAGGGGCTGGGGTTCGGGCTGTGGGGGACCGGTCTGTTCCGCGGGGGAGGCGGGCTCCGGTCGGCGGCTGGTGTGGCGGAGGTGTTCCACACACCGCCGGACCCCCTGTCGGGCGCGGGCAGCCAGGCCGGCCAGTCCCGTCGGGGCCAGATACATCACGGCGATGATCAGAAGACCGAAGACCACTCCTGGCGCGGCGGGGCTGATGTCCTGTGCCAGGTTCGGCACGTACATCACGAAAGCCGCGCCCAGCAGTGGCCCGTACACCGATGCCAGGCCACCCACGACGAGGCCGGCCAGCAGGGTGATGGACAGGTTGATGCTGAAGGAGTCAGGAGACACGAAACCGATCACCCAGGTGTACAGGCACCCGGCGACACCTGCGAACATCGCGCTCCAGGCGAAGGCGAGCGCCTTGTGGAAGGAGAGTCTCACCCCCATCACCTCCGCCGCGCTCTCGTTCTCCCGGATGGCGAGCAGCGCCCGGCCGACACGTGAGCGCAGCAGGTTGCGCACGACCAGCAGCGTGACCGCGGCGACGGTGAGGGTAAGGAAGTACAGCCACTGGTCCTCGGCAAGGCCGGTCCAGGAAGGCGGCTGCGGCTTGGGGACGGTCAGGCCCATGGAGCCGCCCGTCACGTGCTCGAACCGCTTCAGCAGCGGGGGCAGGAACACGGCGAACGCCAAGGTGACCAGGGCCAGGTAGAGGCCGCGGAGCCGTAGCGCGGGTACCCCGAAGCCCAGACCGAGGAGGAAGCATCCTGCGGCCGCGACCGGGAGCGTCGCCAGATGGCCGATGGTGAAGCGGTCGAGCATGACGGCCGCCGTGTAGGCACCCACGGCGAAGAACGCGCCGTGGCCGAGCGAGATCTGTCCGCCGTAACCGACGAGCAGGTTCAGGCCGGCCAGCACGACGGCGTACAGCAGCACCATGGTCAGCTGGAAGACCCGGAATGGGGCGAAGTAGTACGGCGTCGCGATCAGGGCGGCCGCGATGACCAGCGCCGCGAGCGGACGTGCCCAGCGCGCGGTGCGCGAAGCGTGCATCGTGAGTTCTCCCGTGCTCATGCCCGCTCCACCGCCGCCCGGCCGAACAGCCCCTGGGGCCGCACCAGCAGCACCACGAGGATGATCAGCAGCGGTACGCCGATCTTCAGGTCGGCGCCGACGAATCCGACGTAGGCCCCGGCCAGAGTCTCGGCCACGCCCACGACCAGCCCGCCCGCCACCGCGCCCACCGGGCTGTCGAAGCCGCCGAGGGTGGCGGCGGCGAAGGCGTAGATGAGGGCGCCGCCCATCATGTTGGGTTCCAGGAACAGCAGCGGGGCGACCAGGACGCCCGACAGTGCGCCGACCGTCGCGGCCAGCCCCCAGCCGAGCATCAGCACCCGGCCCATCCGGATGCCGGAGAGCCTCGCCGAGGCGGGATTGGCCGCGACCGCCCGCATCACCAGGCCGGTCCTGGTGTGCTGGAACAGCAGGTACAGCAGTCCCATCACCACTGCCACGACGCCGATGACGCCCAGCGTCGACCAGCCGATGCCGACCCCGGCCAGGGCGACGCTGCCTTCGGGGAACGGCTGAGGGAAGTCCTTCACGGTGAACGACCAGATCAGGCCCGCAGCAGCGTTGACGAAGATGAACAGGCCCACGGTGACGATGACGATGGTCAGCTCGGGCGCTCCCTCGACCGGCCGGATGAGCAGGCGCTCGATGAGCATGCCGCCCGCGAAGGAGATCGCGAGCGTGACCGGCAGGGCCAGCCAGAACGGCATCCCCGAGGCGACCAGCTGCCACGCCACGTAGGTGGAGATCATGGCGAGCTCGCCCTGGGCGAAGTTGACGATGCCGGTGAACCGGTGGATCAGCACCAGGGCCAGTGCCAGGCTCGCGTAGATCGAGCCGGCGCCCACTCCTTCCACGACCTGCTGGAGGAATTCGCTCACGACCCTCACCCGCCTTTCCGGGCCTGGACGGAGATGCCGAGGTACACCTCGGCGACCTGGCCGTCCTGGCGGATCTGATCGGCCGGGCCCGACAGCACCAGGCGACCCGACTCCAATACGTGCGCCTGATGCGCGATGTCCAGCGCGAGCTGGGCGTTCTGCTCGACGACGACCACGGTCGTGCGCTCCTCCTCGTTGACGGTACGGACGATCCGGAACAGCTCACGGGTGACGAGGGGCGCCAGGCCCAGCGAGGGCTCGTCGAGGAGCAGCAGTGCAGGACGGAGCATCAGTGCCCTGCCGACCGCGAGCATCTGCTGCTCGCCGCCACTGAGGCTGCCGGCCGCCTGGCGGGAGCGTTCGCGCAGTTTGGGGAAATAGCCGTAGACCCGCTCCAGGTCCGCTGCCACCGCCACCCGCTCGCTCCTGGCCCGGCGCCCTCGCCGGTGGCGCAGATACGCGCCGACGTGCAGGTTCTCCTCCACGGTGAGGTCGTTGAACGTGCCCCGGCCCTCGGGTACGTGCGCCACACCGAGTCGGGCGGTCTGTTCGGGAAGGCGCCCCAGCAGCTGGGCGCCGTCCAGCGTCACCGATCCGCGTCCCTTGACCATGCCGCTCAGCGCCCGCAGGGTCGTGGTCTTGCCCGCGCCGTTGGGCCCGAGGATCGCGCAGATCTCGCCGCGGCCGACAGAGAAGCCGATGCCGTGCAGGACACGGGCCTGCCCGTAGCCGGCGTGCAGGTCCGACACCTCGAGGAAGGCCCCTGTCATGGGTTCGCCGGCGGGAGAGTCCTTGACCTGCTCGCTCACGCCGCTGCTCCCAGGTAGGCCTCGATGACGGCCGGGTCACGCTGTACCTGTTCCGGCGGCCCGTCGGCGATCGTGCGTCCGAAGTCCAGGCACACCACGCGATCGCACAGTCCCATCACGAAGCCCATGTGGTGCTCGACCACGACCAGGGTGAGGTCGAAGTCCTCGCGCACCGCCCGGATCAGGTCGGCGAAGACCTCGACCTCGCCGTGGCTGAGGCCGTTGACCGGCTCGTCGAGCAGCAGCAGCCGGGGCTCCGCGGCCAGCGCCCTGGCCAACTCGACCCGTTTGAGGGTGCCGAAGGGCAGGCCGGAGGCGGGATGGTCCGCGACGTCGGCCAGGTCCAGCCGCCGCAGCAGTTCCTGCGCAAGGGAGTGCAGCCGCGCCTCCTCACGCCGCACCCGCGGCAGCCGCAGCGCGGCGGCGAGATACCCGGTGCGGCCCCGGTGGTGAGCGCCGACCATCACGTTCTCCCGGACCGTGAGGTGCTGGAACAGGCCCAGGTTCTGGAAGGTGCGCGCGATGCCGTGCCCGGCCACGGCGTGCGGTGGCAGGGACAGCAGGTCCTCGCCTTCGTAGCGCACCGTGCCCTTGTCGGGAGTGCACCGCCGGGTCAGACAGTTGAAGAGCGTGGTCTTGCCCGCTCCGTTGGGCCCGATGAGTCCCACGGCGGTGCCCTGCTCGACGGCGAATCCGACGCCGTCCAGAGCCGTGATTCCGCCGAAACGCATGGTGATGCCGTCGACCGTGAGCATGTGCTGCGCCCTTTCGACAAGGTCCCTGGGGGGTGGGCGAGCGCCACAGTAGGAGGGCCCCGTCTGCGCGGGCATTGGGTGTGACCACTCAACTTCGCGGCCGTCGCCCTGTGCGCCGCGCACAATCCGATATGAAGAACCGGTCCCGACCCTGTTGACCGGTCACGATTCGGCGACGACGATCGCGCCATGCCTCCCGCGATCGTTCCGAGTGTGCCGCCCCTGACCGAGCAGCTGCGCCGCGAGCGGCTGCGGATCCTGTGCGCCATGAAGGAGCGCGTGGAGCAGGTGACGGAGTCCGCGCTTGCGATGATGCGCGCCGAGATCCCCGCCTACGCGGTGCAGGACGAGCACTTCTTCGAGGACGTGCGTCACCAGGTGCTCTCGCACTACCGGGTCCAGCTGGCGCTGCTGGCGGGCGAGCGGAGCTTCGCCTCCGAGGAGTTGGCCTTCAGCCGCGCGGCGGCGATGCGCAGGGCCCGCGAGGGGTTCGCGCTGGAGGACTACATCAGCGCGTTCCGGGTCGGCCGGCAGGTCTTCTGGGAGGCCCTGCGCGACTGCGCGGGCCCGTCGGCCGCCGGGCAGGACGCCGTGCTCACCCTGGTCGCCCCGCTGATGCGGTACATGGACTTCGCCAGCACCCAGGCAGCACAGGCCTACCTGGAGTTCCAGCAGTACGTCGTGGCCGACGCGGACCGCGAGCGCAGGGACCTGCTCGAGCAACTGCTCGCCGGCCACATGCCCGCCCGGGGGCCTCTCCTGGCCGCGGCACAGGCCTACGGCATCGGTGCGCACCTGCCGATGATGGTGGTCGTGGCGGTCGGCGTCGACGGCGCCCGGCACGGGGGAGCGGACACGGCGGCCGAGAGCGGGTACATCACCAGCGCGGCGATCTCCGCCGCCGGCGTGCGGGCCGCCAGAGTCCTGGTGGTCGTGCGGCACGGCGAGGTCGTGGCCGTGCCGGTGCTGCGCACGGGCACGGAGCCGGACGAGATATGCGCGCGCTTCGAAGAGGCGCAGCGTCACCTGGCCCGGGACGGAACGGTCCTGGCGATGGGGATCAGCACGGTGGCCGGGGGAACGGCCGAACTGCCGCGTGCCTACCAGGAGGCCAGAGCCGCCCTGGAGTTCGTACCCAGCGGGGGAGGGGTGGCGGCGCTACCGCGGCTGTCTCCGTTCCAGTACCTCGCCCTGCGCGCGGACGCCATCGCCCGCCAGCTGGTCGACCCGCGGATCAGCGCCCTGCTCGATGAGGACGTCCGGCGCGGGGGTTCGCTCGCGGCCACGGTACGGGCGTTCGCCGATGCAGATCTGAACCTGAGGCTGGCGGCGGAGCGGCTGCAGGTGCACCACAACACGGCGCACTACCGGTTGCGCCGCATCGAGGAACGCACCGGGCGTAACCCGCGCCGGATCGCCGATCTGCTGGAACTGCTGGTCGCTCTCGCCATCCGCGACGCGCCCTGGGAAACGGAGGACGTGCAGTGAGCCAAACTCGTCCGGAGCCGACGGCCGGTTCACCGGAGGTGTCGGCGAAGACCGTGGCGGAGGGGGTGGAGGCCGCGGCGGAGACGACGGTGCAGACTCCCGCAGACGCCGCGGCCGCCGCCGAAGTCCCGGTGCGGCGCGCGTTGCTGGACGCGGCGCTCGATGTGTTCACCGAGCGCGGCTACGGCAACGCGAGCGTGACGGAGATCGCGGCGCGTTCGGGCATCGCCGTCGGCAGCCTCTTCCACCACTACGGGGGCAAGAGGGGCCTGTACCTGGCGTTGTGGGAGGAGTTCCAGGAAGAGCAGGAGCAGCGGACCGCGGCGGTGGTGGCGGCAGCGCGGCAGCACGGCGTGACCGACCCGATGGCACTGTTCCTCGCGGGAGCGAGGGCGTATCTCGAGGGCGCCTGGGTGCGCCGGCGTATGGGCAGGTTGCTGCAGCAGGAGGACGGCCCGGCCGGTTTCGGCGCGCTGCGGCGGCAGTGGGACCGCTCGTGGGTACGGCGCAACGCCAAGCTGCTCAAGGTGGATGAGACGCGGCGCGTCGGCCGAGTCCGGGGCGTCGTGCTGACCAGGGTGATCAGGGGTGCCGCCGAAGAGCTGAGCGACTGCGCGGACATGGCCGAGGCCCAGGAGATCATCGAGGAAGTCCTCGGCATCCTGGCGCACCTGTCGGAGCCCCCCGGGTGACCGGCGCGCCACCAGGGGGCATCCACTCAGACGGTGTAACGGTTTCCGAACGATGTTCGGTTAGGTGTAGGATGAAACCAGAAGCAGGGCGCTGCCGACTGTGGCGCCTCACGGTGTGGGGGTGCATCGGTGGGCCGACCGACCAAGCCGATTCTCAGTCGCGGGCGCATCTGCGCCGCGGCGCTGGCGATCGTGGACCAGGACGGGCTTGCCGAACTCTCGATGCGCAGGCTCGCACGGGAACTCGGAGTTCAGGTCTCCTCGCTCTACGAGCACGTCAAGACCAAGGACGACGTCCTCCACGAAGTCGCCAACACCATCATGGAGGACGTGGACGTCTCCGGCTTCGAGACCGGCGACTGGCGACACGGCGTGGCCTCCTGGGCCCGGTCCTACCGTGCCGCGCTGGCTGCGCATCCTCAGATCGTCCCGTTCCTGGCCTATGGCCCCGCCCGCCGTGAGGCCTCTCTGCGGCGCGCTGACGCCGTTCATGGCGGTCTCGTGGGCGCCGGCTGGCCGCCACGCTATGCCACATTGATCGGTGCCTCGACCAAGTACCTGGTGGTCGGATCCGCGATGAGTTCGTTCGCCGGGGGGTTCGACGACGACGTCCAGATCTACGTCGAGCGCTATCCACACCTCGCGGGGGCCCACCGCCTGCGCGGCCGCGCAGGCGTGATCGACCGGGACAGCTTCGAACTCGCCCTGGAGATGTTCCTCGACGGCCTCACCGCACTGCACGCCCGTGTCGCTGTGCCTACGGAGCCCGCCGGGCCCTGATCTCCCGCAGGATCGCAGCCGACCCCGGGCCGGCGCGGAGGGCGACTCGCCGGCGACGTCTTGCTCTGCACGGTGGGCACCTCTAGGCTCCCCAACCGAACGCTGTTCGGTATTGTTCCGGTGCCGCGCGGCGCATCTTTCGCTTGCCCTGGTTCGACGGCGGCCGCCCGTGAACCGGAGGACCGTGGTCGACTTCCCTCGCTGATCGAGGAGATCAGGACCCCCAAGGGCTGAGCACGTCACTGCGACACGGCTCGGACACCGAGGCGTGCCCTGGCGGGGACCGACCCGGTCGACCGCCCTGCGGTGACGTCTCGCCCTCGACGCGGCCTGCAGCCAAGAGGAGTTGATGTCGTCTTGACCAGTCCCTTTGAGCCGTTCGAACGACCGCGATCGTACGTCGGCAGCCCCTACGTGCACCCGCCTTACGCCGAGCCGGCTCCCCCGACGGGGGTGGAACGGTTGCGCGCGGAGCGCCGCTCCAGGGTCCTTCCCGTTGCCGCCGCCGTGGTCGGCTTCTATCTGCTCAACGCCCTTCTGGCCAATGTGGCCGGCGGGTTGATGGCCGTGAGGCTGGTCGGCCACCTGAACCTCGGGCTCGCTCTGGCGCTTCTGCAGTGCGCCACCACGCTCCTCGTGTGCCGTTGGTACGCGCGTTACGCCCGCACCACCCTGGATCCGCTGGCCGAGAGCGTGCGGGCCGGGCTCGAACCAAAAGGGAGACTTCGGTGAGCGCCTCTCAGCTTTCCGCCCAGATTGCTCACAACGGAACAACCCTGATCGTCTTCGCCGTCTTTGTCGTCTGCGTCATTCTCATCGCCTTGTGGGGTGCGGCGGACAGCGACACCCCCCGCCGCTTCTTCGTCAGCGGCCGCGAACTGCCCTCCGCGCGCAACGGGATCGCCCTGTTCGGCGACTTCATCTCCGCAGCGACGCTTCTTGGCACTCCGGGACTGATTGCACTGGCCGGCTTCGACGGCATCCCGTATCTGGTGGGGCCCGTCGTGGTCTGGGCCGTCATTCTGCTGGTGATCGCCGAGCCGTTCCACAACACCGGCAGCTATACGGTGGGCGACGCGCTGGCGCGCCGGCTGCGGCCGCGGCCCGTCCATCTGGCCATGGGCCTCGCCACGTTGGTGATCTCGCTGTTCTACCTCACCGCCCAACTCGTGGGTGCCGGTGCGCTCGCGGCACCTCTGCTGGGCATATCCGGCGAGGCGGCCCAGAACTACCTGATGGTCTTCCTCGGCGTCCTGATGATCATCTACGTGGCCCTCAGCGGTATGCACGGCGCCACGCTCGTACAGTTGCTCAAGGCGGCCGTCCTGCTGATCGCGAGCATCTTCCTGGCAGGGCTCGTGCTGGCGAAGTTCCATTGGAACCCCAGTGACCTGCTGGGAACCGCGGCCCGCCGCAGCGGCGTCGGCGAGAACTTCCTCGCCCCCGGCGCCCGCGCCCAGGGCACCGGCACCGAGGCGCTGGACAGAGTGAGCCTCCAACTCGGGGCCCTGATCGGCGCCGCCGGACTCCCACACATCCTGATGCGCATGTCTGTGGTGCGCTCCGCGCGCGCCGCGCGGCGTTCAGTGCAGTGGACAGCGGTTCTGACGTGCGTGTTCTGTGTGACCGCGGGGATTTTGGGATTCGGCGCCGCGGCGGTTCTCGGCCCGGAGACCATCGTCGCCGGGAGCCCCTCGGGGAACACGGCCACCCTGCTGCTCGCCCACTCCCTCGGCGGCTCGTGGATGCTCACCGTCATGGCCTGCGTGGCGTTCGCCACGATCCTGGCCGTTGTTGCGGGCATCGCCCTCGCGGCAGCGACATCCGTGGCGCACGACCTCTACGGCGCGGTGCTCAAACGGGGACGCGCGACCGAGGAGAAGGAACTGATGGTCGCCCGCTGGGCAGTCGTGCTGATCGGTTGCGCCGCGGTGGGCCTGTCCCTGCGCGCCGAGCGCCTCAACGTCTCCTTCGCCGCCGGGCTGGCGTTCTGCGTCGCGGCTTCGGCGATTCTTCCCGCGCTGCTGTACGGCCTCTACTGGCGGAGCTTCACCACCACCGGCGCGCTGTGGAGCATCTACGGCGGGCTGGTTTCCTCGGTGGTCCTGGCCCTGCTGTCCCCGGCGGTTTCGGGAGGCCCGACCGCGCTGTTCCCGGACATGGACTTCAACCTGTTCCCCTTGCAGTACCCGACCATCGTCTCCGCTCCCCTGGGATTCTTCCTGGGATGGCTCGGTTCGGTGCTGGGGAGGGAAAAGCCGGACCCGGCCACGTACTCCGCGCTCGAGTTGCGCACGCTCGCGAGCGCGGACGACACCTCGGTCTGTTCCGGCGCTGGCGGCGGGACGGCACCTGGCACCGCATCTTCACGCAGTTGCAGGCCCGGGCCGACGCCGAAGGGCTGATCACCTGGGACGTCTCGGTGGACTCGACCATCGCCCGCGCCCACCAGCACGCGGCGGGTGCCCGCAAAAAGGGGATCTGCAGGTCGAGCCGCCCGGTGGTGTCTTCACCGAGCCCGACGACCACGGGCTCGGACGCTCCCGGGGCGGGCTGCCGGGCCCCGGCAGGGGACGCCCTGCGCCTCCTGCCGGTGGAGGTGCAGGCCATGCCCGTATTCCGGTAGGGTCCGCGCGCGACAGGGCCGTCCGAAGGATCACCGATATGACAAACAAATCCGCGTCGTTCGACGAGCTGGACCGCAAGATCGTCGCCGCCCTCGTCGCTAACGCCCGGACGAGTTTCACGGAGATCGGCGCCGCGATCGGGCTCTCGTCCACGGCCGTCAAACGCCGCGTCGACCGGATGCGCGAGAACGACATCATCACCGGGTTCACCACCACCGTGCGCCCGGCGGCGCTGGGCTGGCGGACCGAGGCGTACGTGGAGGTGTACTGCGACAGCGCCGCTCCGCCCCGGCGGCTCGCCGAGGTCGTGCGCAACCATCCGGAGATCACGGCCGCGATGACGGTGACCGGCGGCGCGGACGCGCTGCTGCACGTACGGGCGACGGACGTCGAGCACTTCGAGGAAGTGCTCGAACGCATCAGGTCCGAGCCGTTCATCCGCAAGACGATCAGCTACATGGTCCTGTCGCACCTGCTGACCGGCAGCCCGGAGGCCGGCGCCGGCCGCGCCGCCACCTCGGGCGACGCCGACATGTGACAGCCCGGGGCCCCGGCCCGGACAGCCGCCCGCGTCAGCGTCCCCCGCATGTCGCCAACAGCCGCAGCATCGCGCCGCCCCGTCACCGCCGACGACCTCGCCCGGGCCGTTCAGCTCGCCGTCGCCGCCCTCCGCGCGGTTCCCCCGGCCTCCTGGGACGGCAAGGCCGGCACGCTGGAGTGGGCGCCGCCCCCTGGCTTGCCCTGCTGTGGTGCACAGGCCGCTCCGACCTGCCGGAACGCTCCCGCCCGACCACCTGGCGCTGGTACGGCGCGCCTGCCGAGCAGCCGGAAAGGGCGGTGTGAGCCGACGGGCGACGCAAAACGCCGCCGAACGGCTCTATGACGCAGCATTCCTGCGTATACGCGCAGCACTTGTTCCTTGTCGCCCTAACCTCCCGATTCCTACCGTGGAGACGTCACCGGTCGTCACCGGTCGTCACCGGCCATCTCAGGAAGCGGGAGGATCCCGGGTGCCACCCAGCCGCGTGCCTCGCCCCAGGCGTTATCTGGTCTGCGAACCCCGTTACTTCGACGTGAAGTACGCCATCAATCCGTGGATGAGCGAGCACACAGAGGTCGATCTTGATCTCGCCCGGTCCCAGTGGACCGCGCTCGCCGACACCTATCGCGCCCTCGGCCACAAGGTCGAGAGCGTCGAGCCGCACGCCGAACTGCCCGACATGGTGTTCGCCGCCAACTCGGCGCTCGTCCTGGACGGCAAGGTCTTCGGCTCCCGTTTCCACGCACCGCAGCGCCGGCCGGAGGAGGAGGAGTACGCGGCCTGGTTCAAGGTCAACGGGTTCGACGTGCACCGGCCCGCATCCGTGGTCGAGGGGGAGGGCGACCTCGTGCCCGTCGGCGGCTACGTGCTGGCCGGCACCGGCTTCCGCACCACCGTCGAGGCACACCGCGAGGTGCAGGAGTTCTTCGGCGTGCCGGTGATCGGCCTCCAGCTGGTCGACCCGTACTTCTACCACCTCGACACGGCTCTGTTCGTCCTCGACGACGGGCACGAGGACCCGCACACGGCGAACATCGCCTACTACCCGGAGGCCTTCTCACCGGGCAGCCTTGCGGTGCTGCGGCGGCTCTTCCCGGAGGCCGTCGTCGCCACCCGCGACGACGCCATGGCCTTCGGTCTCAACTCCGTCTCCGACGGCCGTCATGTCGTCGTCGCCCCGCAGGCGGAGGCCCTCGTCGGACAGCTCGCCGCGCGCGGCTACGAACCCGTCCCCGTCGACATGTCCGAATTCCACAAGGCCGGCGGCGGCATCAAGTGCTGCACTCAGGAGATCCGCGCATGACGCTCACCCCCGTACGCACCCAGCGCTCCTCCGAGGAGCTGATCCGCGCCGAGGACACGGCGCTGGCGCACAACTACCACCCGCTGCCCGTCGTCGTCGCCCGCGCGGAAGGCGTATGGGTCGAGGACGTCGAGGGCCGCCGCTACCTCGACATGCTGGCCGGCTACTCGGCACTCAACTTCGGTCACCGCCACCCCGGCCTCGTCGCCGCCGCCCACCGCCAGCTCGACGAGCTCACCCTCACCTCGCGCGCCTTCCACAACGACAGACTCGCCGGCTTCGCCGAAGGCCTCGCCGAGCTCACCGGCCTCGAGATGACCCTGCCGATGAACACCGGCGCGGAGGCGGTCGAGAGCGCCGTCAAGGTCGCCCGCAAGTGGGCGTACGAGGTGAAGGGCGTCGCCCCGGACCGGGCGACGATCATCGTGGCCGACGGCAACTTCCACGGCCGCACCACCACCATCGTCAGCTTCTCCACCGACGAGACGGCGCGCGGCGGCTTCGGACCGTTCACCCCCGGCTTCCGCATCGTGCCGTACAACGACCCGGCCGCCCTCGAGAACGCCATCGACGAGACAACGGCCGCCGTGCTCATCGAGCCGATCCAGGGTGAGGCCGGCGTCCTCATCCCCGACGACGGCTACCTGGCCGGCGTCCGCGACCTGACCCGGCGGGCCGGCTGTCTGTTCATCGCGGACGAGATCCAGTCCGGTCTCGGCCGCACCGGAACCACCCTCGCCGTCGACCACGAGTCCGTGCTGCCGGACATGCTGCTGCTCGGCAAGGCGCTCGGCGGAGGCATCGTCCCCGTCTCCGCGGTCGTCGCCCGCCGCGACGTCCTCGGTGTGCTGCGCCCGGGCGAGCACGGCTCCACGTTCGGCGGCAACCCGCTGTCCGCTGCGGTCGGTTCGGCCGTGGTGGACCTGCTGGCCACCGGCGAGTTCCAGCGCAGGGCCACCGAGCTGGGCGGGGTGCTGCGCGACGGCCTCGCCGCACTCGTCGGCAAGGGCGTCGTCGGCTTCCGCGCGCGGGGCCTGTGGGCCGGCGTCGACGTGGACCCGGCCATCGGCACCGGCCGGGAGATCAGCGAACGGCTGATGGCCGAGGGCATCCTCGTCAAGGACACCCACGGCTCCACGATCCGCATCGCCCCGCCGCTGACCATCACCCGGGAGGAACTCGGGTCGGCTCTCGCCTCCTTGGAGAAGATCCTCGGCTGACCACCCGCCCGCCCCGGGCCTCCCGCACCACGGGTCCGGGGCGCGTGTCAACAGGCCCTCCGGTCCACGGCCACGCTGTCGTAAGGTGCACTTCTGGCAGCGTGGCCGAGGCGGAACGGAGAGAGCTGTGAAGATCCTCATCAGCGCCGACATGGAGGGCGCCACGGGGGTGACATGGCCCGCCGACGTGCTGCCCGGTACACCCCAGTGGGAGCGCTGCCGGTCCATGTTCACCTCGGACGTGAACGCGGCCGTCCTCGGGTTCTTCGACGGCGGCGCCGACGAGGTGCTCATCAACGAGGCGCACTGGACCATGCGCAACCTCCTCCTCGAAGAACTCGACGAACGCGCCCAGATGCTCACCGGCCGTCACAAGTCGCTGTCCATGGTCGAAGGCGTCCAGCACGGTGATGTCGACGGCATCGCCTTCGTCGGCTACCACACCGGTGCCGGCACGGAAGGCGTCCTCGCCCACACCTACCTCGCGAACTCCATCACGGGCGTCTGGCTGAACGGCGTCCGCGCCGGCGAGGGCCTGCTCAACGCCCGCGTCGTGGCCGAGTACGGCGTCCCCGTCGTCCTCGTCACCGGAGACGACCTGACCTGCGAGGACGCGCTCGGCTACGCGCCCGGGGCGCTCAAGGTCGCCGTGAAGGACCATGTGTCCCGCTACGCGGCCGTCTGCCGCGCCCCGGCCCGCACCGCGGCCGACATCCGGGCCGCGGCGAAGGAGGCCGCCGCGCTCGCCGTTCGCCACGACCCCGCCGAGGGCGGTCCCTTCACCGTGGAGGTCGAGTTCGACGCCGAGCACCTCGCCGCCGCAGCCACCGTCGTCCCCGGAGTCGCCAGAGCGCCGGGCGAGCGGCGCGTCGTCTACACCAGCGGGACGATGTACGAGGGCATCCGCACATTCAAGGCGGTCACGACGATCGTCTCCGCCGCCGTGGAGGAGCAGTATGGCTGACGTGACCGAAACCACCATCGACGCCCGTGCCCTCGACGAGGTGGTGACGTTCACCTCCGAACTCATCCGCATCGACACCACCAACCGGGGCGGCGGCGACTGCCGGGAGCGGCCCGCGGCCGAGTACGTCGCGGAGCGGCTGGTCAACGCGGGACTCGAACCGGTCCTGCTGGAGCGCACCCCCGGCCGCACCAATGTGGTGGCCCGCTACGAGGGCTGGGACCCGGGAGCCGACGCGCTGCTCGTCCACGGCCACCTCGACGTGGTCCCCGCGGAGCCCGACGACTGGACCGTGCACCCCTTCTCCGGAGAGGTTCGCGACGGTGTCGTCTGGGGCCGTGGCGCGGTCGACATGAAGAACATGGACGCGATGGTCCTGTCGGTCGTGCGTGCGTGGGCCAGGCACGGCATCAGGCCCCGTCGTGACATCGTCATCGCGTACACCGCCGACGAGGAGGCCAGCGCGGCCGACGGCTCGGGCTTCCTCGCCGCCGAGCACCCGGAGCTCTTCGAGGGCTGCACCGAAGGCATCAGTGAATCCGGCGCCTACACCTTCCACGCCGGACCCGGCCTGGCCCTGTACCCCGTCGCGGCCGGCGAACGCGGCACGGCATGGATGAAGCTCACCGCGGACGGCAGGGCCGGACACGGCTCCAAGGTCAACCGGGAGAACGCGGTGACCAGGCTCGCCGCCGCCGTCGCCCGGATCGGCGAGCACCGGTGGCCGGTCCGGCTCACCCCGACCGTGAAGGCGGCGCTGCTCGAGCTCGCCGCGCTGCACGGCATCGACCTGACCGCGGCCACCCTCGAAGCCCGAGGGTTCGACGTCGACGAGCTGCTCCACAAACTCGGCCCGGCCGCCAAGCTCGTCGAGGCGACGGTACGCAACAGCTCCAACCCGACCGTGCTGGAAGCCGGCTACAAGGTCAATGTGATCCCGGGGACCGCCTCCGCCTTCGTGGACGGCCGGATCCTTCCCGGCACCGACGACGAGTTCCACGCCACGATGGACGCGCTCACCGGCCCGGACGTCCACTGGGAGTTCGACCACAACGAGATCGCCCTCCAGGCGCCGGTGGACTCCCCGACCTTCGCCAAACTGCGCGCCGCCCTCGAAGCGTTCGACCCCGCCGCGCACGTGGTCCCGTTCTGCATGTCGGGCGGCACCGACGCGAAGCAGTTCGCCCGCCTCGGCATCACCGGCTACGGCTTCTCGCCGCTGAAGCTGCCGCCCGGCTTCGACTACCAGGCCCTCTTCCACGGGGTCGACGAACGCGTCCCCGTCGACGCGCTCCACTTCGGTGTCCGGGTCCTCGACCACTATCTGCAGTCCGCCTAGGGGGCGAGCATGGTACCCACCGGTGCTTACGGAACCTGGCCGTCGCCGATCGACGCCGCACTCGCCGCCTCGCACGACGGGCACCCGGAGTATCTCGGCGTGGTCGGCGACGAGGTGTGGTGGACCGCCCCGCGCCCCGCGGAGGGCGGCAGACGCGCCCTGGTGCGGCTGCGGGCCGACGGCGGCGAGGAATCGGTACTCCCCGCGCCGTGGAACGTGCGCAGCCGGGTCATGGAGTACGGCGGCATGCCATGGGCCGGCGCTCCCCGCGAAGGGCAGGGCCCGCTCGTGGTGTTCGTGCACTTCGCCGACCAGCGGCTGTACGCCTGCGAACCCGACCTGCCGGGCGCCGAGCCCCGCCCCCTGACCCCGGTCTCCGCAGTCGGCGGACTGCGCTGGGCCGACCTCCAGCTGCGGCCGGAGCGCGGCGAAGTCTGGTGCGTCCTGGAGGAGTTCACCGGCCCGGCGCCCACCGACGTACGACGTGTGATCGCCGCCGTACCCCTGGACGGCTCGGCTGCCGGCGACCGGTCGGCGGTACGGGAACTCAGCGACGACCGGCACCGTTTCGTCACCGGGCCGCGGCTCTCGCCCGACCGGACCAAGGCGGCCTGGATCGCCTGGGACCATCCGCAGATGCCGTGGGACGCCACGGTCGTGATGCTCGGCGAGGTCACGGACAACGGCCCGTTCGCAGCCGTCCGGCCGGTGACCGGCGGCAGCGACGAGTCGGTCGCCCAGGTCGAATGGGCCCCGGACGGCTCACTGCTGTTCACCGCCGACCGCACCGGCTGGTGGGAGCTGCAGCGCGTCACACCCGACGCACCCGGCTCCGACAGGCGCACCCCGCTGTGCCCGGGCCGCGGCGAGGAGTTCGGCGGGCCGCTGTGGAAAGTCGGCTCCCAGTGGTTCCGGCCGCTGGAGAGCGGACTGATCGCCGCCATCCACGGCACGGGCGCCACAGCGCTGGGCATACTCGACCCCGAGACCGGCGAACTCGTCGACGCCGCGGGGCCCTGGAGCGAATGGGCGCCGACGCTCGCCGTGCACGGCGACCGGGTGATCGGCGTCGCGGCCAGCCCGCGCAGCGCCTACGAGATCGTGGAGCTCGACACACGTACCGGTCACACCCGCGTGATCGGCAGCCCGCACGACGACCCCGTCGACCCGGCCTACTACCCCGAGCCGCAGATCCGGACCTTCACCGGCCCCGACCACCGCGAGATCCACGCCCATATCTACCCGCCGCACAGCCCCGACCGGGTGGCGCCCGACGACGAACTGCCGCCCTATGTGGTGTGGGCGCACGGCGGCCCGACCGGCCGGGCAGGACTCGTACTGGACCTGGAGATCGCGTACTTCACCTCCCGAGGCATCGGCGTCGCGGAGGTCAACTACGGCGGCTCCACCGGTTACGGCCGCGAGTACCGCGAACGGCTGCGCGAACAGTGGGGCGTCGTCGACGTCGAGGACTGCGCGGCCGTCGCCCTGTCGCTGGCCGACGAGGGCACGGCGGACCCCGACCGGCTCGCGATCCGCGGCGGCAGCGCCGGAGGCTGGACCGCGGCCGTCTCCCTCGCCACCACCGACGTGTACACCTGCGGAACGATCATCTACCCGATCCTCGACCTGCTCTCCTGGGCCACGGGTGAGACGCACGACTTCGAGTCGCAGTACCTGGAGTCGCTGATCGGCCCGCTCTCCGAAGTGCCGGGACGCTACCGGGACCGCTCGCCCGTCACCCACGTCGACCGCATCACCGCGCCCTTCCTGCTGCTGCAGGGCCTCGACGACGTGATCTGCCCGCCGGTGCAGTGCGAACGGTTCCTCGAGCAGATGGCGGGCCGTCAGGTCGCCCACGCCTACATCGCCTTCGAGGGCGAGGGCCACGGATTCCGCAGGGCAGACACGATGATCCGCGCCCTGGAGGCCGAACTGTCCCTCTACGCCCAGACCTTCGGCATCGCCCGCCCCGACGTACCGCTGCTGGAGCTGAGGAAATGACGTCACCGACCAGGCCGCCGCGGCTGCGGGCAGGGGACCGGGTCGCCGTCGTCGCGCCCAGCGGTCCCGTACCCGACGAGCGCCTCGACGCCGGGCTGGACATCCTGCGCGGCTGGGACCTCGAGCCCGTGGTCATGCCCCATGTGCGCGAAACCCACCCGGAGCTGGGCTATCTGGCGGGGGCGGACGAGGCGCGCGCCCGCGATCTGACGCAAGCCTGGTGCGACCCGTCGGTGTCCGCCGTCATCTGCGCCCGCGGCGGATACGGCGCCCAGCGCATGGTCGACCTGGCCGACTGGACCGCGATGCGGGCGGCCGGCCCCAAGGTCTTCGTCGGCTACAGCGACATCACCGCGCTCCACGAGGCCTTCGCCGTACGGCTGGGCCTGGCCACCCTGCACGGCCCGATGGTCGGCGCCGTGACCTTCCTGAAGGATGTCGCCACACAGCAGTCGCTGCGGGCCACGCTCTTCGAACCGGAGACGGTGCAGTCCCTGACCGGTCTCGCGAGCGCCCGCACGATGGTGCCCGGCCGGGCGAGCGGCGTCACCTTCGGCGGCTGCCTCAGCCTCCTCGCCGCCGACCTGGGAACACCGCACGGCCGCCCGTCCGGACGGGGCGGGCTGCTGCTCATCGAGGACATCGGCGAGGAGGACTACCGCCTGGACCGGATCCTCACCCAACTGCTGCGTTCCGGACGGCTGGACGGCGTCGCGGGCGTGGTGCTCGGCTCATGGACGGAGTGCGGCCCGTACGAGCAGGTGCGGGCGGTGCTGTTCGACCGGCTGGGCGCGCTCGGTGTGCCGATCGTCGAGGAGTTCGGCTTCGGGCACGGCGAGACGACGCTGACGATGCCGCTGGGAGTGCCGGCCGTCCTGGACGCGGACGAGCGGACGCTGACGCTCGAGGATCCGGCACTGGTCTGACGCGGGGCGGGGGGTCACGGCGCGCCGGGCAGCGGTGGCCTTCTCCGCTCCCGGGGCCGGGCCTCCCCGTCGGGTGCCCGGGGCCGGGGCCGTCGCCCGTCCGGTCAGTCCGCCGCCACCGAGAGCACGATCTTGCCCCGCGTGCGGCCGGCCTCACCAGGCGGTGGGCGTCGGCCGAGCGTTCCAGCGGCAGCACCGTCTCGACGACGGGCCGCAGCCTGCCCTCCTCGGCCGGCCGGGCGAACGCCCGCATCCCCGTGGAGTCGGGTTCCCCCAGCGTGAACCCGGTACGGACGCCCTCCGTGCCGGCCTCCTCGGCGGCGGGCACGTCGTCGGGGGAGGGTAGCGTGACGAGGGTGCCGCCGGCACGCAGCACCTGCAGGGACCGGACCCCGTAGTCGCCACCGACGGCGTCGAGGACCACGTCGACGCTCCGCCCGAGCCGTTCGGCGAAGCCCTCACCGGTGTAGTCGATCGCCTCGTCGGCGCCCAGTTCCTTGAGCAGCGCGTGCTTGTCCTCCCTGGCGCTCGCGATGACGTACGCGCCGCGGGCTGCGGTGATCTGTACTGCGAGATGCCCGACACCTCCCGCGGCGGCGTGGATCAGGACCTGCTGACCGGCGTCGAGGCCCGCGGTCTCCACCAGGGCCTGCCAGGCGGTGAGGCCGGCCGGCGGCAGCGCGGCGGCCTCCGCGTGCGTGAGGCCTGCGGGCGGGCCAGGTGCCCGCGCAGCCGGAAGTCACCGCATCACCCGTGTGACGGCCGCTCGTTGACGAGCGCAGGTGGATGTCACGGCCGGCCTTCCGGACGGTGTCCCCAGGCGGTGAGCATGCCGGGTGAATGGCCGCAGAAGCCTGGTGCGGCCAGGCAGCGCAAGGCGTCGTCGAGCGTGGTGCCGTCCACCAGTCCCGTCGCGATCATCGAGGCACGGGCCCGGCCCCAGGTTTCGACCCAGAACCGGCTGATGGCGCTGCCGGGCAGGAGCGGCGGCACGTAGATCTCCGCCGCGACGGACTCCAGCGAGGCCGCCTCCAGCAGCCACGGGCAGTCGGGCACCCATGTCACGTCGGTGCCGATGGTGTCGCGCAGGCCCTGCCACATGGCGCGCATGGCGGAGGTGAACGAGCCGGCGGGGGCGCCGGCTGTCGTCAGGTCCACCGCGTCGGACACCACCAGGACTCCTCCCGGTGCGAGCATGTCCGCCAGCCTGGCGACCATGCGCCCGGGGTCGGGCAGGTGCATGAGGACGAACCGGGCATGCACGAGGTCGAAGACTCCGGGCGCGAAGCCGTCCGTGGTGATGTCCGTTTCGAGGACGGTCAGGCCCCGGGGCGGATCGGCGGCCAGGAAGCGTACGTCCCGGTCCGCGGCCACCACCTCGTCCGCCCCTGCCTCCAGCAGCGCCCGCGCCACGGTGCCGGTACCGGCACCGACGTCGAGACAGCGCCGGCCCGGACCGGCCCCCAGCTCGCGCAGCCGGGCCATGGTCGTGGCGTCGTAGGCGAGCGCCCCGAGGTCGATCCGATCGGCCTCGCCCTCGTCCTGTGGGCGGAAGACCTGCTCGCCGTAGCGGGACCCGCCCAGGGCCCGCGCGTCGCTCCTGGAGGAGGCGTGTGCCATGACCTCATTGTCGCGCCGGCCGCACTGCCCGGCCTGCCGGCCGCACCGCCCGCCCGGCAGCCTCCGGCCGACGGGCCCGACGGGCCCGACGGGCCCGACGGGCCGACGGAGCGCCCGGCGCGGACGCCCGAGGCCGCCCGTGGTCAGCCGCGCAGGGCCGCGTAGCCCGGGCGGATCACCTCGTCGATCAGGCGCTGCCGCTCCGGCAGGGGCAGGAACGCCGACTCGGCCGCCGCGACCGTGAACTCCTCGAACACCTCGGAGCCGTAGCCGAAGGCGTCCACCATGTGCCCGAATTCCTGGCTCATGGTGGTCCCGGAGACCAGACGGTTGTCGGTGTTGAGCGTGACGCGGAAACCGAGGCGACGCAGCAGGTCAACGGGGTGCGTGTCGTAGGACTTCGCCGCGCCGGTCTGGAGGTTGGAGGTCGGGCACACCTCGAGGGCGATGCGGTTGTCGCGCACGTACGAGGCGAGGTGGCCGAGGGTGGCCGTGCCGTCGTCGTGGACCTGGATGTCGTCCGTGATACGGACGCCGTGGCCGATGCGCTCGGCGCCGCAGACCTGGACGGCCTCGTGGATCGACTCGGCGCCGACCGCCTCGCCTGCGTGGATCGTGAAGTGGCAGTTGTGACGCTTGAGGTGCCGGAAGGCGGCCAGGTGACGGGCCGGCGGGTTGCCGATCTCGCCGCCCGCGATGTCGAAGCCGGCGACCCCGAGCTCGCGGTGCGCGACCGTCAACTCGGCTATCTCGAGGGAGCGTTCGGTGTGCCGCATGCCGGTGAGCAGTGCCCGCACGGTGACCCGCCCGCCGGTGCGCCGCTCGCCCTCGCGCAGGCCGGCGTTGACCGCCTCCACGACCTCGTCCAGGGTGAGCCCGCGCTCCTGGTGCTGCTCGGGCGCGTACCGCACCTCGGCGTACACGACGCCGTCGGCCGCCAGATCCTCCGCGCACTCGGCGGCGATGCGCTCGAGGGCCTCGCGCGTCTGCATCACGGCGCACGTGTGCGCGAAGGTCTCCAGGTACCTCTCCAGCGACCCGGAATCCGCGGCGTCCCGGAACCACACCGCGAGCGCGTCCGGGTCCTCGGTGGGCAGGTTCTGGTAGCCGCACTCGCGGGCGAGCTCGATGATGGTGGCGGGGCGCAGACCGCCGTCGAGGTGGTCATGCAGGACGACCTTGGGTGCGCGCAGGATGTCAGACAAGTACATCCGGGGAGTGTACGGCAAGGAAACGTTCCCCGTAACAGTGTCCTCGCGGACGCGCCCCCGCAGCGCCCCTTCAGTGCGACAGCACCGGAAGCGCCGCCACTCCCGTCGGCAGCATGTGCTTCGCCGCCAGCACCGGTGTCTCCCCGGCGCGCACCACCTGTGTCACCAGCACCGCCGGTGTGTCCGCCGCCCGGCCCAGTTGTTCCCCGCGGCGGCGCCCCAGCAGCGTGGCGCTGATGCCGCTGTGCGCGGTCAGGGGCACGCCCCGGGAGGCGGCGGTCAGGACCGAGAGCATCGACGTGGCGGGCGGAGCGGCCTTCAGGGCATGCGCGAACGACGGGTGGGCCGCCTCGAGGGTCTCCTCGGCGGCCGCCCACTCGTGGCTGAGCGCCGCCGCGGAGCCGTCGCCCGAGAGCAGTGACTCCCAGAACCGGAGCTCGGCTCCGGCCGCGGCGAGCAGATGCTGTGTGGTGAAGTCCGTCGGCTCCTCCGTCGTCCGCAACAGCGGTCGCACCCGGAGTGGCGAGCCGGTGGACAGCAGTTGCTCCAGCGGCTGGATGTTCTCGTAGCCGCGCCGGAGCGGACGGTCGTTGACGGTCCGGCCGACACCGCGGCGCACCGACAGCAGGCCGTCCTCCTGGAGCAGCAGCAGCGCTTCGCGCAGCGCGGGGCGGCTGACTCCCAGTTCGGAAGCGAGCCGGGGCTCGGAGGGCAGGGTGGACCCCGGCGGGTAGACGCCGTCGCGGATGGCGTCCGCAATCCGCTCGTACAGGACGACGACCGGTCGGCGCTGCCGCCCGCTGACTGCTGCCACTGACTCTCCTCGGCTCATTGATCAGCACGGTAAGCGGCGGTTGCTTGTCTGACAAGCTGGGGTGTGCCCGTTCGGATGCAACGGCAGCCGGACGCAACTGCCCCGCACGGCGCACGGCTGGGCCGGCCTGATGTCCCGAACGGCCGCCCCCTGCCTTGTCACCGGCGAACGCGTCGGGTTGCGCCCCTTCACCTAGGGCGTGTTTCGAAAGTAGCGTCGTCCGCCCGCAGGGCGGGGCCCGCGGCGTCTGGTGCGTGCGATCGCAAGGCGGAGGATCATCCTCGTACTGGACGTACCTGGATGACTCCGACAACGCAGCGAGTGTGCGTGCCAGGCGTCGTGGGCCAGGCGGGACTTTCGAAACACGCCCTAGGACGGCGCCGCATTCGATCACCCGTGAGATGACGGACCGGGCGCGTCAGCGACGGCCCTTGTAGTTGATCTTCATGGTGTCCATGTCCGTCACCGTCGACTTCAGTTCGCGGAAGCCGTGCCCGAGCGCCGCCAGCGCCCTCTCTGCGCGGTCCTCGGCGATCGCCGCGGCCATCTCCTCGCCGTCCGCCGCGTCCGAGACGACGACGAAGCGGTACGAGAAGTGCTTGAGCCCGCTGTCGTAGGTGAGCGAGCCCTCCTCGGTGAAGCGCATCTGCGCCAGCCCGTGCTCCTCCACCTGCGCGAGCAGCGCCGCGCGCCCCTCGCCGGTCAGCCCCTCCCAGGTGCCGCGCACAATCACCCGGTACGTGTGCTGCGTGCTCATCTCCGCCGCCGTTTTCGTCGCCACTGTGTCGACGATCGAGACTACGGCGGCCGGCGCACGGCGCCCACTCAATATCGCCTCGCCCCCAGTGGCTTCGACCGCAGCCGCCTCCGCCCGTGCGGGTCGGCTTTTGCCGAAGCCTGTTGTGCGAAGCCCCTGGCCCGCGCGTGGACTTGGTTGTTCCATGGTCGGCGGGACGCGTCGGCCGGACAAGGTACCGACCGCCCGCGCGAGCGAGGCGAGGTTGCCTTGGCCACCACTGCGCGCCGTACCGTACTGATCCTGCCTGCTGCCCCGCTGGGCGGGCCGAACCCACTGCCCGCCCTGCGGCCCCTCGACGAGGTGCACACCCTCGACGAGCGTGCGAAGCAGGACCTGCCGAGGGACATGGCCCGCCAGATCGGCGCGGAGATCCTGGGCGAGGTGTGGTCCGAGCTCACCGACGAACCGCTGCCGGACGCCTACGACTACCGGATGCGTCCGCAGGACTGAGCGGAGCCATCGCGGGGGATCGGCGCAGGTTCAGGCGGCGGGCTTCCGGTCGACGTACTCGAAGACGGACCCGTCGGGATGGACGGCGATCAGGTTGCGGCCCACCGGAGTCTCCACCGGACCCGCGAGGATCTGTGCGCCGACCTCGGTGAGTGTGGCGCGGGCGTCCTCGATGTCCTTGACGGCGATGGTGGCAGACACCTTCCGGAGGATCTCCAGCTCCGATTCCGGTCCGCTCATCAGCAGGAAGCAGCCGACAGCGGCCACCGAGACCCCGCCGCGCTCGAAACGGAGCGGCGGGGCGCCGGTGAGGCGTTCGTAGAAGACGGCGGAGCTGTCCAGGTCGTCGACGCAGATGCGCAGGGTGGTTCCGAGGATCTCCATACGGAGGAGGGTAGTTGGCGCGTGCGCCGGACGGCATCGGCGGTCGCGGACCTGATCCCCGGTCCGGTCGTCAACCCCCGGGCAAGCGCCGGGCCGGTGTTCAAGCCCCGGTCCGGTGGTCAATCCCCGGGCGGGTGTTCAAGCCCGGGCCGGGGTCACACCCGGCAGAGCACCTCGCCGTGCGGAACCAGGAACCAGGCGTCCTCATGCTCGCCCCACGCCCGCCAGGCAGCGGCGATCTCCTCCAGCTGATCCTGCGTGGTGTGGCCTCCTTCCACGGCCAGCTTGGCGTACACCGAGGTGACCGTACGGTCGGCCCACAGGCCGCTCCACCATGTGCGGTCGGCAGGTGTGGCGAAACACCACGTGGCCGCGGAGGGGGTGATGTCGCTGAAGCCGGCCGCCTGCGCCCAGGACAGCAGTCTGCGGCCGGCATCGGGCTCGCCGCCGTTGGCACGGGCCACGCGCCGGTACAGCTCCTGCCACGTGTCCAGCGCCGGTGGCTGCGGGTACCAGGCGAAGGCCCCGTAGTCGCTGTCGCGCGCCGCGACGATTCCGCCGGGGCGGCACACCCGCCGCATCTCGCGCAGCGCCTGCACCGGGTCCCCTACGTGCTGGAGCACCTGATGGGCGTGGACGACGTCGAAGGAGTCGTCCGGGAAGTCCAGGGCGTGGACGTCGGCGATCGCGAAGCGGACGTTGTCCAGCCCGCGTCGGTCCGCACACGCACGCGCCTGCCGCAGTACGTCCTCTGCCGCGTCGACCGCCGTGACCCGGCCCGGTGCCACCAGCTCCGCCAGGTCGGCGGTGATGGTGCCGGGGCCGCAGCCGACGTCCAGAACGTCTTGCCCGGACGTGAGTTCGCCGACCAGATACGCCGCCGAGTTCGCGGCGGTGCGCCAGGTGTGCGAGCGCAGCACGGACTCGTGGTGCCCATGGGTGTAGACGGCGGTCTCCTGCGGCATGACGTCTCCTTCGGCTGAGGCGAGTAACGTCACCGTACGCCGATGTCCCGCATTGCGAGACCTGTTTCTCATCATGTGGGACTGTGTCAGTCCCGCTGCAGCGGCCCCTAGAGCAGTTCCTGCGGCCGGTAGACCGTGAGCGCCTCGACCACCTTGTCCAAGACCAACTCCTCCGGCGCCCGGGCCACTTCGCCGTCGTAGGCCAGCAGCGTCCCCGGGGCCAGCCCGTCGATGCGCAGCTGCCTCAGTTGCCGGGCGGCGTGGACGGGGGAGCGGTTCAGCCTGCCGGCGAGGGCCGCGCCGAGCAGCCGCAGGCCCGGCACGCTGCCACCGTGCACCACCCGCACGTCCAGCAGACCGTCCACCAGGTTGTGGCGGTGGCCGGGTGTCGGGCCGACGCCCTTGTAGATGCCGTTGCCCGCGAACAGCAGCCACATCGGGCGCCGCTTGCCCTGTACGACCGCCTCCAGCGGACGCCTGTCGCGCAGCACCTTCGTCGCCGCCAGCACACCGGCCGGCCAGCCGCCGATCCGCGGCGACCAGCGTTCCCTGATGCGCACCAGGTCCGGATACACGCCGAGGCTGAACGTGTTGAGGAAATAGCCTGGCTCCGGGCTGCCGTCCGGGCCCGGCGTGAACCGTCCCAGGTCGACGCGGACCGCGTCGCCCGCCGCCAGCGCCCGGCAGGTGTCCTGGATGGACTCGATGCCCAGGTCGTACGCGAAATGGTTGAGCGTGCCTCCCGGGAAGACCGCCAGCGGTACGCCGATCCCGGCGGCCACCGCCGCCGCCCGGTTGATCGTCCCGTCACCGCCGAGGATGCCCAGCGCCCGCCCGCGCCCAGCCGCCTTCTCCAACTCGGCCGACAATTCAGCCGGGTCGCACTCGACCACCTCGGCGAGCGGCAGCGCGTCCCGGAGCAGAGGCGCCATGTCGGCGGACCCGGATTCCTTGTTGACGACCACGACCAGGCCCTCGCCGTCCGGCAGCGCCGGCGCGTCGGTGTGCGGCCGGCCCGGCGCCGGCAGTTGCGACCGCGTGGGAACCGCGCCGCGCACCGCGAACGCCGCGCCCACCCCGAGCGCCATGCCGGCGAGCACATCGCTCGGATAATGGACGCCCGTGTACACGCGGGAGAAGGCGACCGACGCGGCGACGGGCGCGACGACCGCGCCCCACCCCTTCGACTCCAGGGCGACGCCGGTCGCGAACGCGGCGGCCGACGCGGCGTGCCCGGAAGGGAACGACGTGGTGAACGGCTGACGCTTCAGCTGCCGTATCACCGGAACCGCGTCGAGCAGCGGCCGCGACCTGCGCACCGAGCGCTTGCCGACCGTGTTGATGACGGCGGAGGCGACGGCGAGGGACGCCACGCCCCGCACCGCCGCGCGGCGGGAGCGGGCCCCGCGCCCCAGCGCGGCGATCCCGGCCGCGGTGCCGAACCAGAGCAGCCCGTGGTTGGCGCTGCGGCTCAGCCTCGGCAGCACCGGCTCCGCGCCCGGCCACTCCCGGCTCGCCACCCCATGCAGGATCCGCCGGTCCCATCCGCCGAGCAGGGCCTTGACCTGCCCGTGGAACGGCTGCTTTCCCTGTGCGTGCTCGTCAGACATGTTCCGCGAGTACCCCGCTGCCGCCCCCACCACGCAGGCCACCCCATGCGTGTCGCACCTCACGGCGTACGGGCCGCCCGCGCGGCGAACAGGACGGATCCTTCGTATAAAGGGCTCGTGGGCCGGGCAGACGATCCGGGGTGCGAGCGGCGGAGGTGGTCGGCATGGCGGCGTCGGATCCGGAAGGCCGGGGGCCGGTCCGTTACGGGCCGCCCGCACCCGACATGGGGCTGCCGGTGCTGCCCGAGCTCGCTGCCGTCGCCGCGGCGGCCGCCGACGTGGCGTCGGTCGAACCGCCCGGTGGCGGGCCGACACTGCGCGAGGCCGCCTGCGGGTACTGGTGGCGGCGGGGACTGCGCAGCCGTCCCGGCGAGGTGATCGCGGCCTCCGGCGCCCAGACCCTTCTCTTCGCGCTGCTCGGCGCGTACGACGGCGACGTACTCATGCCCCGCCCCTGCCCCGCATGGTGGACCCCCCAGGTCCGGCTGCTGGGCCGGCCCGCCTATCACGTGCCGGTCCCGGCGGAGTGCGGCGGCGTGCCGGACCCCTTCGCGCTGCTGGAGACCGTGCGCCGGGTCCGCGTGGAAGGCGGTCGGCCGCGGCTGCTCCTGCTGTCCGTCGCCGACGACCCCACGGCCACCGTCGCCCCTCCGGAGACCGTGCGCGAGGCGTGCGAGGCGGCGATCGACGAGGGGCTGCACATCATCAGCGACGAGACCTGGCGCGACACGGTGCACGAGCCGCACGAGACCGTGCTGGTCAGCCCGGCCGAGATGTGCCCCGAGGACGTGACGGTCCTGAGCGACCTCACGGGTGCGCTCACCCCCTCCTCCTGGCCGGTCGCCGTCGCCCGATTCCCGAGGGGCGAGCGGGGTGCGGCCCGGCGCGCGAGGACACTCGACATTCTCACCGCGCTGGGAGCCGTCGTCCCGGCGCCCGTCGCCGCCGCGGCGGCGCACGCGCTCGACGAGCCGCCCGAGGTCACGGACCGGGCGACGAAGGCGGCCGCGCTGCACGCCCGTGTGGCGGCCGCCGTGCACCGCCTGGTGCTCGAGGCCGGAGCCGTCTCCAGGCCACCGCAGGCCGGCCGCCATCTCTACGCGGACCTGGGCCCGTTGCGCAGCCGCCTCGCGGGGCTGGGCGTCGGCGACTCCATGGAGCTGGAGGACCACATGACCGAACGACTGGGCATGCCGGTGCCCGGCGGTCACCGGTTCGGCGACGAGCTGGGCGCCCTGCACGTACGACTGGACACGGCCCCGTTCCTGGGTGCCGACGCAGCGGAGCGGCTCGAGGCGCTCAACTCTCCGGAGCCACTGGAACTGCCCCAGGTGGCAGAGGCGTTGCGGAATCTCGGAGCGGTTCTCGGCGACCTGCGCTGAGACGGACCGGAACAAGACAGCCCCCAGCAGACACCAACACGGACCGGAACGGGACGGCCCGGAGCAGGACGGATCAGAACGGGACAGTCACGAGCAAGGCAGACAGGAACGGTACAAACCCGAGCAAGACGGACCGCGTCAAGACGGACCTGCGTGGATCGGAGACCCGGATGGCGGAACAGACCGAACGACGGGCGGAGCAGACCTCACCGGCAGCGCACCCGCCGCAGCACCGCTCGCGCCCCCGCCCGCTCTACGAGCACCGCACCTGGCCGAGAGCGTTCGCCGACCGGTTGACGGCCCCGCTGCCCGGCGTGCGCGCCATGGCCAGGTTCGCCAGGGAGGGCGCCGTCCGTCCCGGTCCCGACGGGCTGACGGACATCCCGGCACTGCCGTTCGAGCCGGGACCGCTGCCCGCAGTGGACACGACGACGGTCGCCGTCACCTGGGCCGGTCACGCGAGCTGGGTCCTGCGCATCGGCGGACTCACCGTGCTGACCGACCCCGTCTGGTCGCGCCGCATTCTCGGCACACCCGTCCGGATCACTCCGGTGGGCGTCCGGTGGGAGGATCTGCCTCCCGTCGACGCGGTGGTCGTCAGCCACAACCACTTCGACCATCTCGATGCCCCCACCCTCAAGCGTCTGCCCCGCGACACGTCGCTGTTCGTCCCCGCGGGGCTGGGCCGCTGGTTCAGGCGCCGGCGATTCACGCATGTGACGGAGCTGGACTGGTGGGAGGGCGCGGAACTCGGCGGCGTACGGTTCGACTTCGTCCCGGCGCACCACTGGTCGAAGCGCACCCTGCTCGACACCTGCCGCACGCTGTGGGGCGGCTGGGTCCTCACCGACGCCGACGGCCAGGCTGTGTACTTCGCGGGAGACACCGGATACGGCCACTGGTTCGAGGAGATCGGCCGCCGCCACCCCGGCCTCGACCTGGCACTGCTCCCCATCGGCGCCTACGCGCCGCGCTGGTGGCTCAAGGACGTGCACACCGATCCCGAGGAGGCCGTACGCGCCTTCACCGACCTGGGAGCGAGGAACATGGCGCCCATGCACTGGGCGACGTTCGTGCTCTCGGCGGAGCCGGTGCTGGAGCCGCTGGTGCGGCTGCGGGCGGCATGGGAGCGGACCGGCCGCCCCCGCCACGAGCTGTGGGACCTGCCGGTCGGCGGTTCACGCGTGCTGGCTGTCTGAACCGCCCGCGCCGCGCAGTCTGCGCCACAGCGCCGGTGCCCCGCTGACGGCCACCGCGAGCACGACCGCCGCGACGACGCCCTGCCACGGCTCCGCGAAGAGCGAGCCGCCCAGGATGCCGATCAGCCCGTAGGCCGCCGCCCATGCCAGGCAGGCCGGGGCGTCGCCGCGGACGAACCGGTGCAAGGGCATCTTCGCCAGCAGGCACGCCAGCATGACCGGGATGCGTCCGGCGGGCATGAGCCGGGAGAGCACCAGCACCGTCACACCGTGCTCGTCCAGCTTCTGCTGTGCCTGAGCGAGCCGGTCGGGCGCGGCGCGGCCGCGCAGGGCGGCGAGCCAGCGCGAACCGTTCTTGGAGTTGACGCCGCGCCGCCCCAGCCAGTAGAGCGCCACATCGCCGAGGAACGCGGCCGTCGAGGCCACCAGAAAGACGAACAGCAGGGCGAGCGGAGCGCTCTGGTGGAAGGCCACCACGGCCGCGGAGCTGACGACCGCGCCCGTCGGTACCACCGGCACCAGCGCCCCGAGCGCCACCAGAAGGAACAGTGACGGATAGCCGACGGCCTGCTGGGTCGACTCCGGCGGCAGTTGGCGCGCGACCTCCGACAACTGGCTGAGAACGTAGGGGAGTTCCGCGGTCACCGCGTCTCCTCCGGTCTGACCCGCTCGCCGTGCCCGAGCCGGTGCACCGTCACCTTCGGTGCCAGCTGTGCCGCCTTGCGCACGAACTCGTCGCCGGGCGCGTAGAATTCGTGCGGCCGGATGCCGTCCATCCCGATCGGCCAGTACGTGCCGTAGTGCACGGGAACCGCCGCCCGCGGCGAGAGCGCCGTAAGCGCCTGCGCCGCGCGGCCCGCGTCCAGGTGGCCGTGGCCCAGGTAGGGGCCCCAGCCGCCGACCGGCAGCAGCGCCACGTCGACCGGGCCGACTTCGTCGGCCATCGAGTCGAACAGCCCGGTGTCCCCCGCGAAATACGTGTGCGACGCGCCGCTCACCACGAAGCCGAGCGCCGGGGAACGGTGCGGTCCGAACGGCAGCCGCCGCCCGTCGTGCCGCGCGGGCACGGCTCGTACGAGCAGCTCGCCCACCCGCACCTCGTCGCCGGGAACGACCTCGGTGACCGGCAGCCCCGCCGAGCCGGCGAGCCGCCCCAGCCCCGGCACCGACCGTGCGGCGCCGTGCGGCACGATCAGCCGCGTGCCGGGTGCGAGCCGGGCGAGCGACGCGAGATGGAGGTGGTCGGAGTGCAGATGGGAGACGAGGACCGCGTCGGCGACGGCCGCCTGCGCGGGCGGCAGCGCACCACGGCGCCGGCGCAGATGCGCCAGCCGCCGCACGAACAGCGGGTCGGTCAGCACCCGGGCCCCGGAGTCCTCGATCGTGCAGGTGGCATGACCCCACCAGGTGACCTCCACCGGCACGCGATGCCTCCTCGTTGCGGATCCCCCTACGGTACGAGGGTAGTGGCGGTCCCGGAGCCGCTCCGGCGGGACGAGGACCGGGACCAGGACGGGCCCCGGGACCGCACGGCCGGACGGAGTCCCGCTCTGTGCCACGCTGGAGGCCTGCTCCAGGGGGGGGAGGTGAACGGCGTGGTCGAAGGTCGGTGGCGTACGGTCGGCAGTGCCCTGGTGCGTGTGGTCGTGGTGTGGGCGGTGTCGACCCTGACGATGCTCGCGCTCGCGGGGCTGCTGCCCGACTTCCGGCTCCAGTCCGGCGACGGCGACAGCATCACGCGGACCGCGATCACGGCCGCGTGGGGGGCGGGCGCGTTCGGTCTCCTCACCGGCCTGGTGTGGCCCGTCGTCGTACGCGCCCTGTTGCTCGTGCCGGCCCTGGTGCTCGGCCTGCTGGTGTTCTTCCTCAACGGCTCGCTGCTGCTGATCGCCCTGTGGCTGATCCCCGACGACCGCGGCGCCGCCAACCCGGAGACCGCGGTGGTCGTCGCGGCCGTGATGTCCGCGGTCGCGTCCGCGACGTCGACCGCCCTCGCCGTCCGCGACGACAACGCCTACCGGCGCCGGCTCTCCCGGCTCGCCCACCGGCGCGGCCGCGGCAGGGCATCCGGGGAGGGCAGGTCGGGCCCGCCCGGCACGCTCTTCCTGCAACTCGACGGCGTCGGCCACGAGGTGCTGCGCAGTGCCGCGGAAAGCGGTGTGATGCCGACCGTCGCCGGCTGGGCCGGCGCCACACACCGGCTGACCGCCTGGCGCACCGACTGGTCGAGCCAGACCGGCGCCAGCCAGCTCGGCATTCTGCACGGCTCCAACCACGACGTGCCGGCCTTCCGCTGGTACGAGAAGGACAGCCGCCGGATCATGGTGAGCAACCGGCCGGCGAGCGCGGTGGAACTGCAGCGGCGGGCCATCGAGCACACCGGCGACGGCGGGCTGCTGACGCTGGACGGCGCGAGCCGGGGCAACCTGTTCAGCGGCGGCGCGCACCAGCTGGCGCTGGTTCTGTCGATGGCGGCGAGGCGCGGCAGAGCCAACCGCTCACGGGCGGGCTACTTCGCGTACTTCTCCGATCCCGCGAACGCGGTGCGCACCGCGGTGTCCTTCGTCGCCGAAGTGGGGCGCGAGATCGGGCAGTCGACCCGTGCCAGGCTGCGCGGCGACACACCGCGCGTCGGCCGTGGCGGGCTCTACCCGTTCATCCGGGCGTTCGCGACCGTCGTCGAACGCGATGTGGTCGTCGCCGCGGTGATCGGGGACATGCTCGCCGGGCGCAGAGCCATCTACGCCGACCTGGTCGCCTACGACGAGGTGGCGCACCACTCCGGGCCGCGCAGCGCGGACGCGCAGGCGGTGCTCGAGCGGCTGGACCGCTCCATCGCGCTTCTCGCCAAGGTCGCCGAGCATGCGCCCCGCACGTACCGGATCGTGCTGCTGTCCGATCACGGCCAGAGCCCCGGCGAAACGTTCGAGGGGGCGTACGGGTTGACCCTGAAGGACCTGGTGCGCGCGGGGTGCGGGCTGCCGGTGTCGCGGCGGGCCGAGCGTTCCAAGAGCGGGGCCGAGGCCCGCGACGCGGCGCGTGACGCGTTGCGGACCGCGCTGCACCGGCAGCCGTCCCCGTCCGGCGAGGAGGAACGTCCGGCGTCGGGGTCCGACCCGATCGTGCTGGCCTCGGGGAATCTCGCCCTGATCTCGTTCCCCGACGTGCCGTACCGCATGAGCCGCGAGGAGATCGGCCGCCGTCACCCCGCGCTGCTGACGACTCTCGCCAATCATCCCGGCATCGGGTTCCTGCTGGTGCGCAGTGAGGAGCACGGCTCGGTGGTGCTCGGCGCCGACGGCGTCGAGGTGGGCGTGGACGCGCTGAAGGACGACGACGGTCCGCTGGCCGGCTTCGGTCTTGGCGCGGCCGACGCCGTGCGCCGTACCGACTCGTTCCCGCACACCGCCGACATCATGGTCAACTCGATGCACGACCCGAGAACCGGTGTGGTGCATGCTTTCGAGGAGCAGATCGGGTCGCACGGGGGGCTCGGCGGCGAGCAGTCGCAGGCCTTCCTGCTGTCGCCGTTCGCGTTGTCGCCGCCGACCCGGCCCGGTGCCGAGCTGATCGGCGCGGAGCAGGTGCACCAGGTGCTGAGGCGCTGGCTGAAGGAGGGTGACGGGCCGCAGGTCCCGATCGGTCCGGCCGCAGGTTTCCGGCCCGAGAGCGAAACGGAAGTAGAAGAACCGGTTGATCGCGGCGCGACGCCGGACAAAAAGATGTGACGGCTTCCTTGCCGCCTGGCCGTACTGGATCACCATCTGGGAATCCAACGCGGCGCTCGCCGTCGCCGCCGTGGGCCACCTCGACGTACTTGGCTGCTCCTGACCCTGTGTCTTCGCCTGGTCTTCGGCTTGTGCCGCTGCCTGCTCCCGCGTGATCCCCCGTGTTGCTGCTCAAGGTCCGGTCCTCCTTGGGTGACGCCGGACCTTGATCATTGGTTGCTTCGGCGGGGGTTCAGCGCCCGCAAGAGCAGCCGGCGGTGGCCTTGGCCCGCTGACCGGTGGTGGCCGGGCCGGTCACTTCCTCGGCCGGGGTGCAGCAGGCGGTGACCCCGCAGCAGGCGTCCGCGGCGGGGGCGGCGGCCGCCGTGATGGGCTTGACCGCCCGGACGATGGCGGAGTGCATGCCGTCGGCGACCGGGTGGGTGGGGGTGATCTCGATGTCGGTGAAGCCTGCGGCTTCGAGGCCGTCGCGGTATTCGGCGAAGGACAGGGCGCCGGCGATGCAGCCGACGTAGTCCCCGCGCTCGGCCCGCTGCTCGGCGGTGAGCGTGTCGTCGGCGACGACGTCGGAGACGCCGATGCGGCCTCCGGGCTTCAGGACGCGGAAGGTCTCGGTGAAGACGGCCGGCTTGTCGGTGGACAGGTTGATCACGCAGTTCGAGATCACGACGTCGATGCTGTTCGCGGGCAGGGGGATGGCCTCGATGATGCCCTTGAGGAACTCGACGTTGGTGGCGCCGGTCTTCGCGGCGTTGGCCAGGGCCAGGGCCAGCATCTCCTCGGTCATGTCGAGGCCGTATGCCCTGCCGGTGGGACCGACGCGCCGGGCGGAGAGAAGGACGTCGATGCCTCCGCCGGATCCCAGGTCGAGAACACGCTCGCCCTCGTTCAGCTCGGCGACCGCGGTGGGGTTCCCGCAGCCGAGGGAGGCGGCGACGGCCTCGGCCGGCAGCGCCTCGCGCGCACCGGCAGCGTAGAGGGCGCCGCCGAAGTTGTCGTCGGGCTCGACGGCCTGGGGCCCGCAGCAGGCGGTGCCACCCTCGGTGACCTGGACGGCTGCTGCGGCATAGCGGCGGCGGACGGTCTCGCGCAGGTCGGTGGACTGCTCGCTCATGACGATGCCTCCCGGTGGTTGAAGGCCCTGCCTCAGGTAGCAGCAGGCAGGTTGTATTGGTGTTCCTCGATGCAAGCTTGCGCCCTGGATCGAAGGGCGTCAATGTAAAGGCGTTTCGAAACAAGAGCTGGTGGTGCTCGAGCAGGCCGCCGACGGCGCCTGCTGCGGGCAGCCGGCGGCAGCGCCGCTGGACGAGGACCGGGCCGTGCAGCTGGCGAAGGTGTTCAAGGCCCTGGGTGCGATGCCCCGGTTTGCGGCGAGCGCGTGGTAGGTGCCGTCGACGAGGAGCGCGGGGTACGGCTCGTAGCCCTGAAGGAGCCGTCCCATGCCCTCACGCGGCGCCTCCATCGCCGGGTCGCCCAGCAGCGTCTCGGTGTAGCGGGGTGCGTAACCGGCGGCCGGCAGGAGGGAGTTGCGCTCCCGTACAGGGACGTCGAGGTGCTCCGCGAGGCGCAGGGACCATCTCCTCGCTGGGGCGGGAGCGGCCCGTCTCGACGAAGCTGATGTGGCGGGCGGAGGACCCGGCGCGCAGGGCGAGTTCGAGCCGGCTGATCCGCAGCCGCTCGCGCCAGCCGCGCAGCAGCGGCCCTACTCCCGTGCCGGACAGGGCAGTTGTCATAGCCGGACCGTAGTGCGGCGCGCAGCTGCCTTACTCTCTCAGACCCCGTGCGTTGCCCAGGAGTGCGGCAAGGGCCCGTTCGAGGTCCATGGCACCCGTCTCGTTGCCGGCCGGCACGGTCGTGTACGAGCGCACGAGGAAGCGGCGCAGGCTCGCGGTGTCCAGTTGGAGCAGCGCGACCCCTTCCGGGGAGCGCAGCTCCACCATGGTCTGCACCCGCCCGCAGGGCCAGATGTGCACGTCACCGTCGCCGGATGGGGCACGCAGGCCCGCGTCGAGCAGACTGCGGGCGAAGGTCCAGGTGACGCTGGTGTCGTTCAGGCAGGCCTCCGGCGGGAAGACCATACGGACGGCGAACGGGTCGCTGTCGCTGTAGCGCAGGATCACCGGCACGGCCAGGGAGTGGGGCGCATCGCTGATGAGGCGGGCCCGGACGGATTGCTCGATGGTCGACGACATCGCTCACTCCTCTGCTGCTGTTCCGCTCCTCGTGCACGTACGGCGTCACGGGCAGGGCTCACACTTGCGCGAGCGACACCAGTGGCGTGTGTGACCTGCATCACCCAGCCTGAAACGATTCGGTCAGGATGGCTAGAGTTTTGCGGCATCACATATCCCCGCAAATGGTGCCGACCCCTGGTTACGGACGGGTATCCCGGCAGTGGGCCCGTTCCGCGCCGCCGCAGGGCGGTCGCCGGTGTGGGAACCGGGAGAAGGACCGGCGCAGAGGCGGGGAGAAAAGGGGCCCCGGCCGGACGGGGGTTTCCGGCCGGGGCGGTCACTGGGTGTGGGCGCGCATGGCGGTCGCCTCTCGGCGAAACGCTCCGCAGGGCTTCCGTGAGCGATCGTCTCTACGGGCAAAAGGCGAGGCCCGGGGGCGCTGTCCTGTCCGCACCCACGCATAGATGAACGATAAACCACTCGGGGCTGATCCGGGAAACCCCGAGGGCCCGCTGTGATGCGCGTTACCCCCAGTTACCGGCTGCGGCGTGATTTCCGGACACAGGTCACCTGCCCGGTTGCGTTCCGCCCCTTGCGACCACCGATCCCAGCACCGACGGCAGCGGATACCAGTCGGCCGACACCACGCTCGCGTGCTGCCCCGCCAGCAGAGAAAGGCGGTCACGGGCCTGCTGCTCGGTCGGATTCGTGCCGTCGATCGACGGGGCGACGCTGTGCGCGGCGGTCATCACGACGAGGGCCGCGGGCCCGCGGCGCTGCGGCGCGCGAGAACGTGCCCATGGGGGACCCTGCCTTTGCGTCGAGGGGTGGGCCCCGCCTGGCGGATCAGGTTCCGGCAGAGCCAAGTCGACGGAAGGCTAGGGGAGTTGGACGAACCGTGGGGAGGCTGTACCCGGCCAGGGCTGACGCTTTTGACGGTGTTGCGCCCGGGCGGTTCCCGTGCGCCGTACGGGGCCGTTTCGACGGGCGCCGTGCCGGGGTGCGTGCACCGCCGGGCCGGGGCACGATGGCCGCATGCTGCTCGCCCGCGTCGCCGAAGTCTCCCGCGAGGTCGCCGCCACGTCGGCCCGTTCGCGCAAGATCGCCGCGCTGGCGGACCTGTTCGCGGAGGCCTGGCCGGCGGACGTCGCCCTCGTCATCTCCTACCTCGCCGGGCAGCTGCCCCAGGGCCGTATCGGCATCGGCTGGAGCGTCCTGAAAGAGCCGGTCCCGCCGGCCGCCGTCCCGGCCCTCACCGTCGGAGAGGCCGACGCCGCGTTCACCGCCCTCGCCGGAGTCTCCGGCACCGGAGCCCAGGCGGAACGCCGCAACCGGGTGCAGCGGCTGATGTCCGCGGCCACCGCGGACGAGCAGCAGTTCCTGGTGCGTCTCCTCACCGGCGAGGTGCGTCAGGGCGCACTGGACGCCGTCGCGCTCGAGGCCGTCGCCCGGGCCGCGGGTGCGCCCGCGGCGGATGTGCGCCGAGCTGTGATGCTGGAGGGCTCGCTGCCCCGGGTGGCCCGTGCGCTGCTCGCGGAGGGGCCGGCGGCACTGGAACAGTTCCGGCTGCGCGTCGGCAGCCCCGTGCAGCCGATGCTCGCGCACACCGCCGGATCCGTCACCGAAGCGGTCCGGACACTGGGGGCCGCCTGCGTGGTCGAGGAGAAACTCGACGGCATCCGCGTCCAGGTGCACCGCGCCGGGAGCGAGGTCCGGATCTACACCAGGTCCCTCGACGACATCACCGACCGGCTCCCCGAAGTGGCCCACCAGGCCCTCGAGATGACCGGCGACGGGTTCATCCTCGACGGCGAGGTCATCGCCCTGGCCGCCGACGGGCGGCCCGTCCCCTTCCAGGACATCGCGTCACGCGTGGGGTCCCGCCTCGACGTCGAGGCGGCCCGCACCGCGCTGCCGTTGTACCCGGTCTACTTCGACGTCCTGGCCGCCGACGGCGAGTCGGTGCTCGACCAGCCGGGCAGTGAGCGACACGAGGTTCTCGCCCGGCTCGTTCCCGAACCGACCCGGGTCGGGCGCGTTGTCGTCGACGACCCGGCAGCCCCCGATCAGGTCGTCGCGGCAGAGGAGTTCTTGGCTGCGACACTGGAGCGCGGCCACGAGGGAGTCCTGGTCAAGGCCCTGGACGCGCCGTACAGCGCAGGGCGCCGCGGTCGCTCGTGGCTCAAGGTCAAGCCCGTCCACACCCTGGACCTGGTGGTCCTGGCCGCCGAACGGGGCCACGGCCGGCGCACCGGACTGCTGTCCAACCTCCACCTGGGCGCCCGCGCGGAGAACGGCGGGTTCGTGATGCTCGGCAAGACCTTCAAAGGTCTCACCGACGAGATGCTGCGCTGGCAGACCGGACGACTCCACGAACTCGCCGTCGACGACGACGGTTTCACGGTGCGGGTCCGCCCCGAACTGGTCGTGGAGATCGCCTACGACGGGCTGCAGCGCTCCACCCGCTATCCGGCGGGCGTGGCCCTGCGCTTCGCCCGGGTGCTCCGCCACCGGCCCGACAAGTCCGCGGCAGAGGCGGACACCATCGACCAGGTCCTGGCGGCGCGGGCCTGACCGAACGACGGGCGGGGACCCGACGGCCTCGCCGGCGCGGGACCGGACGGGCTCGCCGGCCCAGGCCTCAGCAGCAGGCGCGTCAGCGCAGGCCCAGCACCTTGTCGGCGAACGCCGTCAAGTTGTCAGTGGACCGCGCGATCTGCTCCTCGAGCGTGAGGCTCTCCTCGTAGCGGCCGTGTCGCAGCTTCGGCTGCTTCTTGCCGCGTACGTACAGCGAGCAGGCCAGATCCGCGCAGAGGTAGATGCCCACCGTGTTCCCCTCCCGGCCCGCCGCGCCGGCCAGCGGCGCGGCGAACAGGGTCACCCCCGAGGACGCGTGCGCGGTGAGACACGCCTGGCACATGCTGGACTTGAGAACGCTGGTCCGCCCGGTGGACGGGATGCGCAGGGTGATGCCGACCGGCCCGTCCTCCCGGGGCAGGACAAGATGCGCCCTCAGCGGCGCGCCCGGATCGACCCAACCGAGAAAGTCCAGGTCGTCCCACGGAAGTTCGGCGAAGTCGGCAGGCAGCCGCATCCGGCCGGCCTCGCCCTTCGTGCAGTTCACGAAAGACGTACGGATCTGTTTGTCGGTCAATGGTTCCACTCGGTGGAACGTACACAGCGTGGCCCGGTGCAGGCATCCGAATTACCGGGCATCCGATCTATGGTGTCCCCGTCCGCCGCCCCCTCCTCGGAAGGATCCTGGTCATGCCCACAGAGCCCCTGTCGCAGAAGGAGATCGAGGACCGGCTGCGTGAGCTCCCCGGCTGGTCCCTCGAGGGCGCGAGGATCGCCCGCTCCTACCGTCTCGACTCGCACTTCGCTGCGACCGCCATGGTCGTGCACATCGCACAGATCCAGGAGGAGCTGAACCACCACTCGGAGCTGACGCTCGGCTACAACTCGGTCGCGCTGACAGTTCAGTCCCACGACGTGAACGCGATCACCGAACGGGACTTCCGGCTGGCCGAGCGAGTGGAGGAGATTGCGCCGGGCCACGGGGCGAACCAGGCGGGCACGGGGGCGAACTGACGCCTCGCGGACAGCTGCCGGAGGTGCCCTTCGGCCCGCCCGTAACGCCCTTCCGCAAGGAGGGCAGACCGTCGGCGGGCGCACGGTGACCGGCCGGGCTCGCCCGGAGGTGTGACTCCCGCAGGCGGAGGTGTGACTCCCGCAGGTGCGCAGCCGCGCCGTCATACGCGTCCGTCTACGCTGGTGGGCATGGACGCTCTCGCCGGACTTCTGGACGGGCCGCGGGCCAGGGGGGCTTTTCTGCTGCGCATGGTGATGGAGCCGCCGTGGTCCGTGCACATCGACGACGAGGCCCCGCTCTGCCTGATGTGCGTCACCCACGGCGAGGCCTGGATCGCCCCCGCGTCGGGGGAGCCGGTGCTGCTGCGGCCCGGTGACGTGGCCGTCGCGCGCGGCCCCGAGCCGTACACGGTCTCCCATGCGCGCGGTGCCGATCCGCACGCCCGGATCGGTCCCGGCGGCACCTGCCACACCCTCCAGGGCGAACCGCTCAACCAGTCCATGAGACTGGGCGTGCGGACCTGGGGCAACGCGCCCGACGGCTCGACCTCCATGCTCATCGGGACGTACCAGATGAAGGGCGAGGTCAGCGGTCGGCTGCTGGACGCGCTGCCGCCGCTGCTTCACCTGTCGGCGCAGGTGTGGAACCACCCCCTCACGTCCGTGCTCGACGAGGAGATCGCCCGTGACGACCCGGGTCAGAGTGTGGTGCTCGACCGGGTGCTCGACCTGCTGCTGATCGCCGTGCTGCGCACCTGGTTCTCCCGGCCCGACGCCGAGGCGCCCGCCTGGTACCGGGCCATGGGCGATCCGGTGGTGGGGCAGGCGCTGCGGCTGATCCAGGACGGCCCGGCCCGCCCCTGGAGCGTCGCCTCGCTCGCAGCCGAGTGCGGTGTGTCGAGAGCAGCGCTTGCCCGGCGCTTCACCGAACTGGTCGGCGAGCCGCCCATGATGTACCTCACCGGCTGGCGGCTCGCGCTCGCCGCGGACCTGCTGCGTGAGAGCGACGCGACGGTCGAGGCGGTGGCGCGGAAGGTCGGCTACAGCGGCTCGTTCGCGCTGAGTGCGGCTTTCAAACGGGTACGGGGCATCAGCCCGCAGGAGCACCGTACAGGTGGTGTTTTGCCGGACCGGCAACGTCGCTTGCCGTAGGAGGGCGGCCGGGTCACCCTGGGCCCATGAGCAACCACCACGACTCCACCCACATCGACTGGGACGAACTCGGACCGCTGCTGGAGCGCGGCGCGGAGGTGCAGAGCCCCCTGTACCGGCAGGCGACCGACTGGCTGCGGGAGCTGGTACCCGCCGGAGGCGTCCGGCGGATCCTCGACATCGGCAGCGGACCCGGCGTGATCACCGGGCTGCTCGCCGAGGCGTTCCCGTACGCCGAGGTCGTTGCCGTGGACGGCACCGAGCCGCTGCTGGATCGTGCCCTCGCGCGCGCGGCCCGGGCCGGCCAGGGCGACCGTATCCGTACGCGCCCGGCCGATCTGCCGGACGACATGGCGGAGTTGGGCGAGGCGGACCTCATCTGGGCGGGCGGCTTCGTGCACCACCTGGGCGACCAGCGTGCCGCACTCGGCACCCTTGCCCGGCTGCTGCGGCCCGGCGGGCTGCTCGCCGTCGTCGAGGGCGGACTGCCGGCCCGCCACCTCCCGCGCGACATCGGGATCGGCAGGCCCGGCCTCGAGGGCAGGGTCGGCGCGGCGATGGAGGACTGGTTCGCCAGGATGCGGGCCGACCTGACCGGAGCCAAGGACGAGGTCGAGGACTGGCGGGCACTGCTCGCCGCGTCCGGGCTCGACCCGAGCGGCACCCGCTCCTTCCTGCTCGATGTCCCGGCGCCGGTCCCCCTGGCCGTGCGCGAGCAGCTGGTGTCCACCTTCGCCTGGCAGCGCAGGCTGGTCGAGGGCCTGCTGCCGGACGACGACATCGCCGTCCTCGACCGGCTGCTCGACCCCGAGGACGCCGAGGGGCTGCTGCGGCGTTCCGACGCGTACCTGCTGACGGCCCGCACCGTCTTCACGGCGCGCAGGGACTGAGGCGGGCACGAAGGGACTGAGCCGGGCGAGCGGGGCCGGCCGTCAGTGGTCCGGGCCGTCAGGGACCACCGGCGCCAACTGCCACCACTGGCCGGGGGAGTCGGTGTCCTCCCACTGCTGCACGTTCGCCCCGTCGCCGGTGGCGGCATCGGCCACCTCGAGCAGCAGCCCGCTGATGAAGCTGACGATGGTCACCGTGCCCGGCGAGTCGAGATGGCGTTCGACGATCCATTCCTGGGCGCCGAAGTTGTTCGCCTTCCACTGCTGGACGTTGGCGCCGTTCTCCGTGGAGGCGTTCGCCACGTCGAGCCGTTTGCCGCTGGCCGCGTTGATGAAGTGGTACAGCCCGTTCCCGTTCGGCACGGGGTCGATACGCCACTGCTGGGCGGGGGTGCCGGACTCCTTGCCCTGCTGGACGTTGACGCCGCTGCCTTTGCCGCCGCCGTACACCTCCAGCAGCAGCCCGCTGTTGACGTTCCGCACCCGATAGAGCCCTGCCTCAAGTGGTCCGTCCATTGTTCCCCTGTTCCCCCTCGTGCCCGGTCTCCGATTGACGACCGGGATCATCGTCCCAGCCCCCACTGACAACGACCTGCGCCGACAACGGTCCGCCCCACCGGTGGAGAACGGAAACGGCGCAGCCGCGTGCCCGCGACTGCGCCGTTTCGGTCCGGAGGCCCGACCCGGCTCCGGCTCTCGTCCGGTCAGGAGTTGATGTCGCCCGGGTGCGGGCCGAGACGCTTGCCGTCGTCCAGTGCCGCGAAGGCGGCCAGGTCGTCGGCGTCCAGCTCGAAGTCGAACACGTCGATGTTCTCCCGGATCCGCGACGGCGTGGAGGACTTGGGGATCACCACGTTGCTCACCTGGAGGTGCCAGCGCAGTACCACCTGGGCCGGGGTGCGGTCGTGCTTGCGGGCCACCGCGACGACGGCCGGGGCCTGCAGCAGTTCCTTGCCCTGGCCGAGCGGGGACCAGGCCTCGGTGGCGATGCCGTGCTTCGCGTGGAAGTCGCGTGCGGCGGACTGCTGGAGCTGCGGATGCAGCTCGATCTGGTTCACCGCCGGGACCACCGCGGTCTCGTCCATGAGGCGCTCGAGGTGCTCCGGAAGGAAGTTCGACACGCCGATGGCCTTGGCGCGGCCGTCCGCGAGGATCCTCTCCAGGGCCTTGTAGGTCTCCACGAAGGTCTCGCGCGCCGGCATCGGCCAGTGGATCAGGTACAGATCGACGTAGTCGAGGCCCAGCTTCGCGAGGGACGTGTCGAAGGCGCGCAGCGTGCTGTCGTGACCCTGGTCGGAATTCCACAGCTTCGTGGTGACGAACAGCTCGTCGCGGGCGATTCCGGAGCCGCTGACGGCCTTGCCGGTGCCCGCTTCGTTCCCGTAGACGGCCGCGGTGTCGATGCTGCGGTATCCGGCCTCCAGGGCCGCGCCCACCGTCTGCTCCGCCTCGTCGTCGGGCACCTGCCAGACGCCGAAGCCGAGCTGCGGCATCGCGACGCCGTTGTTGAGGGTGATGAAGGGGACCTTGCTCACGAGCGGTCGATCCTTACGTCGTCGGTTGGGTACTCCCATCGTCAACGATCATCCCCCTGATCGCATTCCCGTCACCGAAACCGGCCGTTGCGGTGCTGTCTTGCGGCGCCGTCGGCCCTCACCGGTAGAGGGCGTCCACTTCGGCCGCGTACGCGTTCTCGATCGCCTTCCGCTTCAGCTTCAGCGACGGTGTCAGCAACCCGTGCTCCTCGCTGAACGGATGCGCCAGGATCCGGAACGTACGGATCGACTCCGCCTGGGACACCAGGGTGTTCGCGGACACCACCGCACGCCGGATCTCCATTTCCAGGTCCGGGTCGCGCACCATGTCCGCCGGCGGCAGCGCCGGCCTGCCCTGGATGGACAGCCAGTGGTCCACCGCTTCCTGGTCGAGGGTGACGAGTGCCGCGATGTACGGCCGGTCGTTGCCGACGACGATGCACTGCGCGAGGAGCGGATGCGACCGCACCCGCTCCTCCAGGCCCACGGGCGAGACGCTCTTGCCGCCCGAGGTCACCAGGATCTCCTTCTTCCGCCCGGTGATCGTGAGATAGCCGTCCTCGTCGAGCGCGCCAAGGTCCCCGGTGGCCAGCCAGCCGTCGTGGAGCACGGCGTCCGTTGCCTTCGGGTCTCCCAGGTAGCCCTGGAAGATGTGCCCGCCGTGCAGCCACACCTCGCCGTCCTCCGCGATGTGCACGGTGGTCCCGGGGATCGGCAGGCCGACCGTGCCGTAGCGGGTGCGCTCGGGAGGGTTGGCGGTGGCCGCCGCGCTCGACTCGGTCAGACCGTAGCCCTCGTAGATGGTGACGCCCGCGCCCTCGAAGAAGAGGCCGAGGCGACGGTCCATGGCGGAGCCGCCGGACATCGCGTGCCGCACCCGGCCGCCCATCGCGTCGCGGACCTTGCCGTACACCAGCTTCTCGAAGAGCTGGTGCTGCACACGCAGACCGGCGGAGGGGCCGTGCCCGAGGCCGAAGGCCCGGTGCTCCAGGGCCTCCGCGTACTTCACGGCCACCTCGACGGCCTTGTCGAAGGCGCCCACCTTGCCGGCGCTCTCCGCCTTGCGGCGGGCGGCGTTGAAGACTTTCTCGAAGATGTACGGCACAGCCAGGATGAACGTGGGCCGGAACGAGGCGAGATCGGGCAGCAGCGCGCTCGCCTGGAGGACCGGCTGGTGACCGATCTTGACGCGCCCCCGGATCGCCGACACCTCGACCATCCGGCCGAAGACGTGCGACAGGGGCAGGAAGAGCAGCGTCGACGCCTCGTCACCCGGCTTGGAGGTGAACACCGGTTCCCACCGGGTGAGCATCGTGTCCGTCTCGAACATGAAGTTGGAGTGGGTGAGGACGCATCCCTTGGGGCGGCCCGTGGTGCCCGACGTGTAGATGATCGTGGCCACCGAGTCGGGGGTCACCGCCCGCCGGTGCCGGTGCACCACCTCGTCGTCGATCTGCGCGCCCGCCTGGACCAGCTGCTCCACCGCGCCGGCGTCCAGCTGCCACAGCCGTTTCATCAGCGGCAGCCGGTCGATGACGGAACCGATGGTCATGGCGTGGTCCTCGTGCTCCACCATGCACGCGGAGACCTCCGCGTCGTGCAGCATCCAGAAGACCTGCTCGGCCGACGAGGTGGGATACAGCGGTACGGACTGGGCCCCGACCGTCCAGAGCGCGAAGTCGAACAGCGTCCACTCGTAGCGGGTACGGCACAACAGGGCGACACGGTCGCCGAACCGGACGCCGTGCGCGAGCAGGCCCTTGGCCAGTGCCAGTACCTCGTCGCGGAACTGGGCCGACGTCACCTCCTGCCAGACGCCCTCGGCGTCCTTGCGGCCCAGCGCCACGCGGTCGGGATCGTCCGCGGCATGGTCGAAGACCGCGTCCGCAAGTCCGCCGACCTGAGGCGCCGCGGCCATGGGTGGGACAGTGAACTCGCGCAATGGCTGCTCCTTGTGGCGCTTCGCACAGCGCCGTGACCGTACCCCACGATTTCGCCGGGCGGGAGGGCCCTCGTCAACTGTGGACGAATGGAGTAGACACAGGTCAGCGACCGTAGCGTGCTGTCGCAGGGGGCCCGTCGGGTTGTCCACTGACTGGCGAGTAAGTAGCGGCGGCCGAATCTCCACCGAATCTGCCCGGGGTGATCACCGCCGCTCTACCTGCCCGTCGGCATTGGTCCGTACCAGGGTCGATGCGGAAGTTGTTCAGCGCGCCGACGGTCCTTGGAGCCGGTCGCCCGCCGCGAGCAGGGCGCCCGCCAGTGCGTCGGCCGCCTCCTTGGCCGCCTCCCTGCGCCGGCCGTGCAGCAGGACGAAGTCGACCGTGCCGAGTTCAGGCAGGCCCACCCGCTCCGGCACGGTGACCAGCCCGGGCGGGATCAGCCCGCGGGTGTGCGCCATCACGCCCAGCCCCGCGCGGGCGGCGGCCACGAGACCGCTGAGGCTGCCGCTCGTGCACGTGATGTGCCAGGGGCGGCCCGCCTGCTCCAGCACGTCCAGCGCCCGGGCTCGGGTGACGGCCGGCGGCGGGAACAGGATCAGCGGCAGCGGACGCTCCGGATCGACCCGCAGGCCCTCCGCGGAGATCCACGCCATCCGGTCCCGCCACACCAGTTCGCCGTGCGTCGCCCCAGGCCCCCGCTTGGCGAGCACCAAGTCCAGCCGGCCCGCCTCCAGCCGCTTGTGCAGGGTGCCCGACAACTCGACGGTGAGCTCCAGGTCCACCTCGGGATGGTCGCGGCGGAACGCCTCCAGGATCTCCGGCAGCCGCGTCAGCACGAAGTCCTCCGACGCGCCGAACCGCAGCCGTCCGCGCAGTCGCGTCCCCGTGAAGTAGGCGGAGGCCCGCTCGTGCGCCTGCAGGATGGTGCGGGCGAAGCCGAGCATCGCCTCACCGTCCTCCGTCAGCTCCACGCTGTGGGTGTCCCGGCTGAACAGCGGCCGCCCTGTCGCGTCCTCGAGCCGGCGCACATGCTGACTGACCGTCGACTGCCGCAGCCCGAGCCGGCGGGCGGCCTGGGTGAAGCTCAGGGTCTGTGCGACCGCGAGAAAGGTCCGAAGCTGCGTGGGCTCGTACACGCCGTCGATCCTATGACCGCGCAGCGGGCCGGCGGGCGGGCGTGGAGTGACGCGGCGAGTGCCCCGCGGCCACCGGCCCCAGGGCCGGCTCGGCGCCGACGTCGGCCGGCACCGCGGCGAACGGCAGCCACCAGACCCACCCCTGACGCAGCAACAGGGGACGTCGGCCGTTCGAAGGTCGCTTGCGAGGCATAGGGCGACCTTGGGAGCCGCGGCCGTCTGCCGGCGGTCACCTGACGCGACGCGGCGCGCTCGGTGACCGCCGGCGCTCACCCGTCCCCTGGCCATCATCATGAATCGTGATGTCAATCAGTGCGATGTGCGGGATTCCCGATCAACCGGTGGCGGAGGAACATGAGGAGGGCACGACCCTGATCCGAGAGCAAGTGGAGCACATGAGCCGCCCCCGCGCCCCGCGCCTGCCGTCCTGGCTAACGATCGACCCGTACATACTGGCGTTGCTGGGGACCGTGGGCCTCGCGGCCCTGCTGCCCGCGTCGGGAGCGGCGGCCGAAGTGGCGGGCGGCGCGTCGACCGGCGCGGTGGCCCTGCTGTTCTTCCTCTACGGCGCTCGGCTCTCCACGCGTGAGGCACTCGACGGGCTGCGGCACTGGCGGTTGCACGCGACAGTGCTCGCCGCGACGTTCGTGGTCTTCCCGCTGCTGGGACTCGCCGGGCGTGTGCTCGAACCGGCCGTGCTGACGCCCGCCCTCTACAGCGGCCTCCTCTTCCTGTGCCTGGTGCCCTCGACCATCCAGTCGTCGATCGCCTTCACGTCCATGGCGCGCGGCAACGTGCCCGCCGCGATCTGCGCCGGCTCCTTCTCCAGCCTCGCCGGCATCGTGCTGACCCCGCTGCTCCCGGCCCTGCTGCTCGGCGGCGCGGCGGGCGGTTTCTCGGCCGGCTCGCTGCTGCGGATCGTGTTCCAGCTCCTCGTGCCGTTCCTGGCGGGGCAATTGCTGCGCCGCTGGATCGCCGGGTTCCTGGTCCGGAACAAGAAGGTGCTCGGGTACGTCGACCGGGGCTCGATCCTGCTCGTCGTCTACACGGCCTTCAGCCAAGGCATGACCGCCGGGGTCTGGCACCAGGTCACGCCTGTCCGGCTGGGCGCGCTGCTCGCCGTCGAGGCGGTGCTGCTGGCGGCGATGCTGGTCCTCACCTGGTTCGGCGCGAAGGGCCTCGGCTTCGGCAGGGCGGACAGGGTCGCAATCCAGTTCGCCGGTTCGAAGAAGAGCCTGGCGGCCGGACTGCCCATGGCCACCGTGCTGTTCGGTGCGCAGGCGAGCCTCGCGGTGCTGCCGCTGATGCTCTTCCACCAGATGCAACTGGTGGTCTGCGCGGTGATCGCGAAGCGCCGGGCGCAGGACACCTTGGACCCGGCCGCCCCCGTGCGGCAGGACGCCGGGTTGCCGGGTGCGAAGATCACCGTGTGAAGACGTTTCCGATACGCCCGTTCGGTGCCCGCCCCTGCACGCTGGTCGTCTGCCGCGGCTGCTGCTGCGGCGACGCCCGGAAGAATCCCGGCACGGACCATGCCGGTCAGCTCGCCCGACTCCGTGACGCCGCAGCGGCGTCCGAGGGGCGGCTGGCGGTGCGGACAAGCGACTGTCTCGGGCCGTGCGGCCAAGCCAATGTGATGGTCGTACAGCCGTCCACCGAGGGCCGCCGCCGCGGAGCGCGGGCCGCGTGGATCGGCTGGGCGCTGGACGACGACGCGACGGACGACGTGCTGACGTGGGCGACGGCCGGCGGCCCCGGGATCGCCGCGCCCCCGGCGACGCTCACGCTCCAGATGATCCCGCCGCCGTCGGACGCCAGGCGCCGCAACCGCCGCTGACGCGCGGGCACGCGGAAAGACACCGGACGGCGGGCTACGGCCGCTGACGCGGGGCGCGCGGAAGGACCCGGCCGGCGCAGGGGGTACTCCCCCCGTGCAGCGGGGCGCCTCACACCCCAGTGCCGAGGGCGATGCGCTCGTCGCCCGCGTACACGTTCATGTTGGGGCCGCGCAGGAAACCGACCAGTGTCAGACCGGTCTCCGCGGCCAGGTCCACCGCGAGCGACGACGGAGCGGAGACGGCCGCGAGCACCGGGATCCCGGCCATCACCGCCTTCTGCGCCAGTTCGAACGACGCTCTCCCCGAGACGAGCAGGATCGACCGGGACAGCGGCAGCCGGTCGTCCTGCAGCGCACGTCCGACGAGTTTGTCGACCGCGTTGTGCCGGCCGACGTCCTCGCGGACATCGAGCAGTTCGCCCTCCGGCGAGAACAGTGCCGCCGCGTGCAGGCCCCCGGTCCGGTCGAAGACCCGCTGGGCCGCCCGCAGCCGGTCGGGGAGGCCGGCGAGCAGAGCAGGCTCGACGCGGACCGGGGGAGTGTCGGCGATCGGATGGCGTGTCGTGGTGCGTACGGCGTCGAGGCTGGCCTTGCCGCACAGTCCGCACGACGACGTCGTGTAGACATTGCGCTCCAGCGTGATGTCCGGGACCGGAACACCGGGGGCGAGCGCCACGTCGACCACGTTGTACGTGTTGGAGCCGTCCTCCGTCGCACCCGCGCAGTACACGATCGACCGCAGCTGTGAGCCGGAGTCGATCACGCCCTCGCTGACCAGGAAACCGGCCGCCAGGGCGAAGTCGTCGCCCGGGGTGCGCATGGTGATGGCGAGCGGCTTGCCGTTCAGCCGGATCTCCAGGGGTTCCTCCGCGACCAGGGTGTCGGGACGGGACGAGACCACCCCGTCCCGGATACGGATGGTTCGGCGGCGCTCGGTGACCCGTCCCATGGCGATCAGTTCCGATTCTGTACGTGTTGGTAGCCGAAGCGGCCCTTGATGCAGAGGTTGCCGCGCGTCACCGGGTTGTCGTGCGGCAGGTGACCTTGACGATCTCATTCTCCTGCACATGCAGGGTCAGATTGCAGCCGGCGCCGCGGTGCGCACACCCTCGTCGTCTGCGTCTGGGCCGACTCATTTCAGGTCCCGGCGTTCGGTTGACGAGCGAGGGCGGAATGTGTGGAGGATTGAGTCGACAGAATATTGCATGCAGTATGCCTTTACACGGGGCAAGGATCGTGCCGGGTCCCGTGACCGCGGCCGGCCGGACCTTGGGGAAGCTCCAAAGTCCGGGCGCGGAAGCTGTGGGATCACATGCCGTCGTACCGATCGGTAGCAGCCAAGACTGGGTTGTTCCTGACTTCCGATCGAGGAGAACGCCACCCATGACCGGCTCTCGCGTCGTCGCCCTCGGGCACTACCAGCCCGCCAAGGTGCTCACCAACGACGACCTGGCCGTCATGGTCGATACGAGTGACGAGTGGATCCGCAGCCGCGTCGGGATCCACACCCGTCATGTGGCCGGTCCCGACGAGCCGGTCGACGAGCTCGCCGCGCACGCCGCGGCCAAGGCCCTGGCGTCGGCAGGGCTCATGCCCGCCGACGTGGACCTGGTGCTGGTCGCGACGTCCACCGCGGTCGACCGGTCGCCCAACACCGCGGCACGGGTGGCCGCCAGGCTGGGCATGGCCTCGCCCGCGGTGATGGACCTCAACGTCGTCTGCGCCGGTTTCACCCACGCGCTCGCCACGGCCGACCACACCCTGCGGGCCGGAGCGGCTACCCGCGCCCTCGTCATCGGGGCGGACAAGATGGCCGACATCGTCGACTGGACCGACCGCACGACATGCGTCCTCGTGGGTGACGGCGCCGGCGCGGCCGTGGTCGAGGGCGTCCCGGACGGGCAGGAGCCCGGCATCGGCCCGGTGCTGTGGGGGTCGGTGCCCGAGATGGGGCACGCCGTGCGGATCGAGGGCACCCCGGCGCGCTTCGCGCAGGAGGGGCAGGCCGTCTACCGTTGGGCCACCACCCAACTGCCTCCGATCGCCCGCAAGGTCTGCGAACGGGCGGGCGTCGCACCCGAGGAGCTGGCGGCAGTCGTGCTGCATCAGGCCAATCTGCGGATCATCGAGCCGGTCGCACAGAAGATCGGCGCGGTCAACGCCGTCATCGCCCGCGATGTCGTCCACTCGGGCAACACCTCCGCCGCGTCGATCCCGATGGCTCTGTCGAAGCTGGTCGAGCGCGGCGAGATCGAGTCCGGCGATCCCGTCCTGCTGTTCGGGTTCGGCGGAAACCTTTCGTACGCGGGCCAGGTGATCCGGTGCCCGTGACGCCTCCGGGCAGACTTGCCGCATGGTGACGAAGCGAAGCGCCGGGCTGCTGCTGTGGCGGCGGCGGGAGGCGGAGGCCGAAGTCCTCCTCGGGCACATGGGCGGCCCGTTCTGGTCGGCACGCGACGAGGGGGCCTGGTCGATTCCCAAAGGCGAGTACACCCCCGACGAGGAGCCGATGGCGGCCGCGCGGCGGGAGTTCGAGGAGGAGCTGGGGCTCCAGGCGCCGGTCGGCGACTGGCATCCGCTCGGCGAGGTGCGCCAGTCGAACGGCAAGCTCGTGACGGCGTGGGCGATGGAGGGCGACCTCGACACCACGCTCGTCGTGCCCGGCACCTTCACCATGGAGTGGCCCAGGGGATCGGGCGTGATGCGGGATTTCCCCGAGATCGACCGGGCGGAGTGGTTCGGCGTGGAAGAGGCGCGGCCGAAGCTGGTGGCAGGCCAGCAGGTCTTTCTGGACCGGCTGCTTCCACTGCTGTGACTGCCGCCCGCGTCTCGGTGTGACTGGCGATTGCGCTCGGTAGACTGTAGACGATAGCCAATCGCTCGATCGCCGTTGCCGGTCGCCGCGTTGTTGTTCACGCTCGTTGGCCGGAGGGGACCGCCGATGTTGTCAGCAGGACTGCCGCAGGGAACCGTGCCCAAGCTGGAACGCCCCGGCCCACTGCGTGAGCGTGTGTACGAGGCGCTGCTCGAACTGATCACCACCCGTGCGCTGAGGCCGGGTCAGCATCTGGTCGAGAGCGAGCTCGCCGGGCACCTCGGCGTCTCCCGTCAGCCCGTGCGCGAGGCGCTGCAGCGGCTCAACACCGAGGGCTGGGTGGACCTGCGCCCCGCGCAGGGTGCGTTCGTCCATGAGCCCACGGAGGCGGAGGCCGATCAACTCCTCTCCGTACGCACGCTGTTGGAGGCTGAGGCCGCCCGGCTCGCCGCGGTGAACTCGGGCAGGGCGGGCGTCGAGGCCCTCGAAGCGCTGTGCGCCAAGGGCGAGCAGGCCGTCGCCGACGACGACGTCGACCTGGCCCTGGCCACCAACGCCGCCTTCCACGCCAAGGTGATGGAGCTCGCCGGCAACCTGGTCCTGGCGGAACTGGCGGGCCAGGTGGACCGCCGGGTCCGCTGGTACTACACCCCGGTCGCCCGCCGACGGGGGCACCAGTCGTGGATCGAGCACCGGGAGCTGATCGCTGCGATCTCCGCCCGTGACGAGCAGGGGGCCACGGAGGTCATGCGCGCGCACACGGAGCACACCCGCACGACCTACCACCAGGGCGAACAGGTCTGAACCGGGGCGCTGCCGGGCGGGCCCGGCACCTCTGGCGCCCGATCCCGGCGGCGAGCATGAGCCGCATCGCCGTGTTGCGGACCGGCGCGACACCGGGCGTGTGCACCGTCTTGTTCATCAGCCGCGCGGCCCGGGCCGGCGGCCACCAAGAAGGTAATGGGGAGCGACGCCGTCGGCAGGGGGAGGGGGACGCGCCCACCGGAGCGGCACCCGGACACCACCGGATACGGACCCGGCCACGCCCAAGACGCCCGGCCCGAAGCGCCGGGCCACGCCCGGCCGCGCACCCGCACGCCGAGCAACACGGACCCGGCCACGCCCGAAACGCCCGGCAGCGCACCCGCACGCCGAGCAACACGGACCGGGCCACGCCCCAGACGCCACGCCCAAGGCGCCGGGCCGCGTTCGGGAACCGGGGTCGCGAAAGGTCTTTGTCCCGAGTGTGGAGAAAGTTGGGCCGGAACTGCGCGCAAGTTCTTCCCAGTTCGGTAAAGCGCTGCTACGTTCCCCTCGAAAGCCTGACGGACACAGCCGACTCGGTCCCCAGCCGAAGGCCAGGGGAGGGGAGGGGCACGTGAGACGGATGACAGCTCGACCCGCGAACGCGCACCAGGCGCGACTGCTTCGGCTGCTGCGTGACGGTGGCCCCAACTCCCGCGCGCAGTTGGGCGACGAGGTGGACCTGTCCCGTTCCAAGCTCGCCGTCGAGGTGGACCGGCTGCTGGAGACCGGGCTCGTGGTCGCCGACGGACTCGCCGCCTCCCGTGGCGGCCGTCGCTCCCACAACATCCGGCTCGCGCCCGCTCTGCGCTTCCTGGGCGTGGACATCGGCGCCACCTCGATCGACGTCGCCGTGACCAACGCGGAACTGGAGGTCCTTGGGCATCTCAACCAGCCCATGGACGTCCGTGAGGGGCCGGTGGCGGTCTTCGAGCAGGTGCTGGCGATGGCAGCGAAGCTCAAGGCCTCCGGGCTTGCGGAGGGCTTCGACGGGGCGGGCATCGGCGTGCCCGGCCCCGTCCGCTACCCCGAGGGCGTGCCGGTCGCGCCGCCGATCATGCCGGGCTGGGACGGGTTCCCCGTGCGGGAGGCGCTCAGCCAGGACCTGGGCTGTCCGGTGATGGTCGACAACGACGTGAACCTGATGGCCATGGGGGAGCAGCACGCGGGCGTCGCACGTTCCGTGGGCGACTTCTTGTGCATCAAGATCGGCACAGGCATCGGCTGCGGCATCGTCGTCGGCGGCGACGTCTACCGCGGTACGACCGGCAGCGCCGGCGACATCGGCCACATCCAGGTCGCACCGGACGGCCGCGCCTGCGCCTGTGGCAACCGGGGCTGTCTGGAGGCGCACTTCAGTGGCGCCGCGCTCGCGCGGGACGCCGAGGACGCGGCGCGCGCCGGCCGGTCGCCCGAGCTCGCCGCCCGGCTGGAGGCGGCCGGTCGGCTCACGGCCGCGGATGTGTCCGCCGCCGCGGCCGCCGGGGACGCCACGGCCATCGACCTCATCCGTGAGGGAGGCAACCGTCTCGGCCAGGTCATCGCGGGACTCGTCAGCTTCTTCAACCCGGGTCTCGTGGTCATCGGCGGCGGTGTGACCGGTCTCGGCCACACCCTGCTCGCCAGCGTACGTACCCAGGTCTACCGGCAGTCCCTGCCGCTGGCCACCGGCAATCTTCCCATCGTGCTGGGCGAGTTGGGTCCGACCGCCGGAGTCATCGGCGCGGCACGGCTCATCAGCGACCATCTGTTCTCGCCGGCCTGACCTTCAGGCCGGCGTCGCAAACGGTTCAGCAACAAACACACGCACCTGGTTCCACCCTGCCCGCTCACCGGCCGCACCCGCCGAGGGGACTTGTCATGGCCTCAGAACCACCGCTGCTCACCATGTCCGGCATCACCAAGTCCTTCCCGGGCGTCCGTGCCCTGGACGGGGTGGACCTCGAGGTCCTGGCCGGCGAAGTCCACTGCCTCCTCGGTCAGAACGGCGCCGGCAAGTCCACCCTGATCAAGGTGCTCGCCGGGGCCCATCAGCCCGACGGCGGGGAGATCGCCTGGCGTGGCGAGGCCGTGGCCCTCAGGTCGCCCATCGCCGCCATGCGCCTCGGCATCGCCACCATCTACCAGGAACTCGACCTGGTGGAGGGGCTGTCCGTCGCGGAGAACGTCTTCCTCGGGCACGAGCCCACCTCCGCCGGATTTGTCGTGCGCGGCGGTACGGCCCGTACCGCGGCCACCCGACTGCTCGAGCGGCTCGGCCACCCGGAGATCGACCCCGCGCGTCTCGTGGGTCAACTCTCCGCGGCACAGCAGCAGATCGTCTCGATGGCACGCGCGCTCTCCCACGAGGTGCGGCTGATCGTGATGGACGAGCCGTCGGCCGCCCTCGACCCCGACGAGGTCGACAACCTCTTCCGGATCGTCGGCGACCTGACCGCCGGCGGTGTCGCCGTCGTCTACATCTCCCACCGCCTCGAGGAGATCCGGCGCATCGGCGACCGGGTCACCGTGCTCAAGGACGGCCGGGCGGTCGCCGTCGGCCTGCCCGCCAAATCGACCCCGACCCATGACATCGTTGCCCTGATGACGGGACGCACCGTCGAGTACGTCTTCCCCGAGCGCCCGGCGAGCGGTGCCGCCGCCGCGAAAGAGCCCGTACTGCGCGTCGAAGGTCTCACCAGGAAGGGCGAGTTCGCCCCGGTCGACCTGGAACTGCGGCCCGGCGAGATCGTGGGCCTGGCCGGACTCGTCGGATCGGGGCGCAGCGAGATCCTGGAGACGATCTACGGCGCGCGCAAGGCCGACGCCGGCCGCGTCCTCGTCGACGGCACCGTCCTGCGCACCGGCAGCGTCCGCGCCGCCGTCCGCGCGGGGATCGGGCTCGCCCCGGAGGAACGCAAGGCGCAGGGGCTGCTGATGCTCGAGTCCGTCACCCGCAACGTCTCCGTGTCCACCCTCTCCCGCTTCGCCCGCGCGGGCTGGCTCGACCAGCGTGCGGAACGGGCGGCCGCCCGGCGGGCCACCAGGGAACTGTCCCTGCGGCCCGACAACCCCGACGCCCGCATCCGCACCCTGTCCGGCGGCAACCAGCAGAAGGCCGTCCTGGCCCGCTGGCTGCTGCGCGGCTGCAAAGTGCTGCTGCTGGACGAACCGACCCGCGGCGTCGACGTCGGCGCCAGGGCCGAGCTCTACGCAGTGATCCGCCGGCTGGCCGACGAAGGCCTCGCCGTACTTCTCGTTTCCAGCGACGTGCCCGAAGTCCTGGGCCTCGCGGACCGGGTGCTGGTGCTCCGGGAGGGCAGCGTCGTCCACACGGCGGACGCCCGGGAGCTCGACGAGCACCGTGTACTCGACCTCGTGATGGAAGGGAGCCCGACGGCATGACGCAGCCGGCCACTCCGGCGCAGCAGAACGCGCCGATGACCGCCGCCAAGACCACCCCGGACAAGGGGGGTTCGCGCCGTCCGCTCGGACTGCGCGCCGATGTCCGCAATCTGTCGCTGCTCGGCGTCCTCGCCGTCCTCGTCGCGGTCGGCGGCATCACCAAGCCCGACGAGTTCCTCGCCACGAGCAACCTGCAACTCGTCCTCACCCAGGCCTCCGTCATCGGCGTCGTCACGGTCGGCATGACGTTCGTGATCACCAGCGGCGGCATCGATCTGTCCGTCGGCGCGATCGTGGCGCTCGCCTCGGTGTGGGCGACGACCGTCGCCACACAGGAGTACGGCTTCGCCGGCATCCTTTTCACCGCCGTCATCGTCGGCGTGGGCTGCGGACTGGTGAACGGCCTGCTCATCGCCTACGGCAGGATGGTGCCGTTCATCGCCACCCTCGCCATGCTGGCCTCCGCCCGCGGACTCGCCCTGCAGATCACGGACGGCAGGACCCAGATCGTCACCGTCGACTCGGTGCTCGACCTCGGCATCAGGGACGCCTACGTCCTCGGCATCCCGCCGCTGGTGCTGGTCTTCGCCGCGGTCACCGCCATCGGCTGGCTGCTGCTCAACCGCACCACCTTCGGCCGCCGCACCGTCGCCGTCGGCGGCAACGCGGAGGCGGCTCGGCTCGCCGGCATCGACGTACGCCGGCAGCGCCTCTACCTGTACCTGCTGTCCGGCCTGTGCTGCGGGATCGCCGCCTTCATGCTGATCGTGCTGGCGGGCTCGGGCCAGAACACCAACGGCAACCTCTACGAACTCGACGCCATCGCCGCCGCGATCATCGGCGGCACGCTGCTCAGCGGCGGCCGCGGCACCATCGTCGGCTCCGTCCTCGGTGTCCTCGTCTTCACCACGATCACCAACATCTTCGCCCTCAACAACCTCGAGAGCGCGGTCCAGCAGATCGCCAAGGGCGCCATCATCGTCGCCGCCGTACTGGTCCAGCACCGGACGCTGCGGGGCGGCGACGCCTGACACCGCACGTCCCGCTCCTCCCGCTTCCTCCGACACCTTCTCGCACCGCCCACACCGTTTAGTTGAAGGGGCTGACCCGTCATGCCAGAAATCCCAGCCACCAGCCGCAGAGGACTGCTCTTCGGCACCGCCGCGATCTCCGCCGGCGCGCTGCTGACCGCCTGCACCAGCAACGAGCCCAAGTCCGAGAAGACGGCCGCCGACAACGCCCCGGTCGCCGACGACAAGCCCGGCAAGGCCGTCACCATCGGCTTCGCCGGCCCGCAGGCCGACCACGGCTGGCTGAACGCCATCAACCAGAACGCCAAGTCCCGTGCGGAGAAGTACTCCGACGTGACGTTGGAGATCACCGAGGGCTCCAACGACACGGCCGCCCAGATCGGCCAGGTCCAGACCCTGATCAACAAGAAGGTGGACGTCCTGGTGATCCTGCCCGCCGATGGCAGGGCGCTCACCCAGATCGGCCTGCAGGCCATGAAGGCGGGCATCCCCGTCGTCAACCTGGACCGGATCTTCGACTCACCCCAGGCGTACCGCTGCTGGATCGGCGGCGACAACTACGGCATGGGCCTCAACGCCGGCAACTACATCGGCGAGCAGCTCAGGGGCAAGCCGAACGCCAAGGTCATCGAGCTCGCCGGGCTGGACAACCTCGAGCTCACCAAGCAGCGCACGCAGGGCTTCGACGACGCCCTGAAGAACTACCCCAACATCAAGAAGGTCGCCCGGCAGGCCGCCGACTTCACGGTCGAGTCCGGCCAGGCCAAGATGGCGCAGCTGCTGCAGGCCCAGTCGCAGTTCGACGCGCTGTGGAACCACGACGACGACCAGGGCGTGGGCGCCCTGCGCGCCATCGCACAGGCGGGGCGCAAGGACTTCCTGATGGTCGGCGGCGCCGGGGCCAAGTCGGCCATGGACGCCATCAAGGCCGACGACAGTGTGCTGAAGGCGACGGTGCTGTACCCGCCGACCATGGCCGCCTCCGCCATCGACCTGGCCCGTGCGCTCGGGCAGGGCAAGGGCGTCAGCGGCATGGCCGAGCTGGAGATCCCGGCCTCCCTGACCCTCTACTCGGCCGTCGTCACCAAGGACAACGTCGACGAGTACCTGCCCACTGGCTTCAACTGACCGGCGCGCCCGGGCGATCCTTTCGGGCCCCACAGAGCACACCGACGAGATCGTGACTCCGACGAGGAGGATTCCGCATGGAACTGAGGGACAGTGACGCCGCACCGCCGACACTCGGCGTCGGCATGGTCGGCTACGCGTTCATGGGCGCCGCCCACTCCCAGGGGTGGCGCACCGTAGGGCGCGTGTTCGATCTGCCGCTGCGGCCGGTCCTCGCCGCCATCGGCGGCCGTGACGCCGCCGCGGTGCGCGCCGCGGCCGGCAAACACGGCTGGGCGGCGGCGGAGACCGACTGGCGCGCCCTCGTGGCCCGCGACGACGTGCAGCTCGTCGACGTCTGCACGCCGGGCGACAGCCATGCGGAGATCGCGATCGCGGCGCTGGAGGCGGGCAAGCACGTCCTGTGCGAGAAGCCGCTGGCCAACTCGGTCGCAGAGGCGGAAACCATGGTCGCTGCGGCTGAACGGGCACGCGTGCGCGGGCAGTTGGCCATGGTCGGGTTCAACTACCGGCGGGTCCCGGCCCTCGCGTACGCCCGCCGGCTGATCGCCGAGGGCCGGCTCGGCGCCCTGCGGCACGTACGGGTCACCTATCTGCAGGACTGGCTGGTCGACCCCGACTTTCCGCTGACCTGGCGGCTCCGGCGCGAGCACGCGGGCTCCGGCGCGCTCGGCGATCTCGGCGCGCACATCGTCGACCTCGCGCAGTATCTGGCGGGGGAACTGCTGGTCGGGGTCTCCGCCCAGATGGAGACCTTCGTGAAGGAACGGCCCCGGCTCCAGGGCGTCTCCGCGGGTCTGACCGCATCGGGCGGCAAGGAGCGCGGGGCGGTCACGGTCGACGACGCGGCGGTCTTCAGCGGCCGGCTCGCCTCCGGCGCGCTCGCCACCTTCGAGGCGACCCGGATGGCGACGGGCCGCAAGAACGCGCTCCGGCTGGAGATCAACGGCCGGCACGGATCGCTCGCCTTCGACCTCGAGCGGCTCAACGAGCTGTCGTACCACGACCACCACGAGCCCGCCGCCACGGCCGGGTTCCGCCGGATCCTCGTCACCGAGGCCGAGCATCCGTATCTGGAGGCCTGGTGGCCGCCGGGTCACGCGCTCGGATACGAGCACACCTTCGCACACCAGGCGCGCGACCTGGTCGAGGCCATCGCCACAGGCACCGACCCGGTCCCGTCGTTCGCCGACGGGCTCCAGGTGCAGCGGGTGCTCGCGGCGGTGGAGGAGAGCGCCGAGAAGAACGCCGTCTACACCCCCGTACAGGCACTACAGGCACAGGTCCGGTAGAGGAATCCGGCAGGGATCCGGTTTGGAGGCGCCATGCCACGCCCGTTCACACTGTTCACCGGCCAGTGGGCCGATCTGCCGCTCGAGGAGGTCTGCTCCCTTGCCCGTGACTTCGGCTACGACGGTCTGGAACTCGCCTGCTGGGGCGACCACTTCGAGGTCGACAGAGCCCTCGCCGACCCGTCGTACCTGGACGGGCGGCACGCGCTGCTGGAGAAGTACGGCCTCAAGTGCTGGGCCGTCTCCAACCATCTGGTCGGCCAGGCCGTCTGCGACAACCCCATCGACGAGCGCCACCAGGGCATCCTGCCCGCCAGGATCTGGGGGGACGGTGAGCCCGAGGGCGTGCGGCAGCGGGCCGCGGCCGAGCTGAAGGACACCGCGCGCGCCGCGGCCGCCTTCGGCGTCGACACGGTCATCGGCTTCACCGGTTCGTCGATCTGGCACCTCGTCGCGATGTTCCCGCCCGTGCCCGAGCGGATGATCGAGCGCGGCTACCAGGACTTCGCGGAGCGCTGGAACCCGATCCTCGACGTCTTCGACACCGAGGGCGTCCGCTTCGCCCACGAGGTCCACCCCAGCGAGATCGCCTACGACTACTGGACCACCGAACGGGCCCTGGCGGCGGTCGGCAACCGTCCGGCCTTCGGGCTGAACTTCGATCCGAGTCACTTCGTCTGGCAGGACCTCGACCCCGTCGGCTTCCTGTACGACTTCCGGGACCGGATCTACCACGTCGACTGCAAGGAGGCCCGCAAGCGCCTCGACGGACGCAACGGTCGGCTCGGCTCCCATCTCCCGTGGGGCGACCCCCGCCGCGGCTGGGACTTCGTCTCCGCAGGGCACGGCGACGTGCCGTGGGAGGACGTGTTCCGGATGCTGCGCTCGATCGGCTACGACGGCCCCATCTCGGTGGAGTGGGAGGACGCCGGCATGGACCGGCTGACCGGTGCTCCACAAGCGCTTGCCGCACTGAAACGCTTCGACTTCGACCCGCCGACCGCCTCCTTCGACGCGGCATTCGGAGGCGGCGACAACTAGCGAACACCAGGTCCGAGCCCGGTGGTCGGGAAGGCCGCCGGGCCGGTCCGGGCTGCCCGGGTACACCTTTGTCCTGTGCTGGGAAAAAGTTCAACTTCACTGCTGCGCAAGGGCTTTCGGCCCAGGACGAACCCGGCTACCGTCCCATCTCGTGTACACGGCACAGGTGGTTCAGGAGTGACGGCGCATTCCGGTTCCACGGCACACGGTTCCACGGCACACCGCCCGTTCGACCGGCACACCGGAGGACATTCGTGCACAGAACAAGGCTCAGAGGCCGCAAGGCGCTCGCGCTCCTCACCGGCACACTCCTCGCCGCAGGTTCGCTCGCCCTCACCGCGCCGACAGCGGCGTCCGCCGCAGACCCCGAGGCGGCCCGTTCAGCGGCCGCAGAGGAATTCCAGCAGGTGACCCTCGCCAAGGGCGGTGAGGAGACCGGCGAACCCATGTCGCTGGCCGTGCTGCCCGACCGGAGCGTGCTCCACACCTCCCGCAGCGGCGAGCTGCGGATGACCGACGCCGCCGGCAACACCCGCGTCGTCGGCACCATCCCGGTGTACTCGCACGACGAAGAGGGACTCCAAGGCGTGGGCCTGGACCCCGACTTCGCGCAGAACCGGTTCATCTATCTCTACTACGCACCGCCGATGGACACCCCCGCAGGTGACGCCCCCAACGAGGGCACCGCGGCGGACTTCGCGGAGTTCGACGGCGTCAACCGGCTCTCGCGGTTCGTCCTCAACGAGGACGGCACACTGGACAACGCCAGCGAGAAGAAGATCATCGACATCCCGGCGACCCGCGGCATCTGCTGCCACGTCGGCGGCGACATCGACTTCGACGCCGAGGGCAACCTGTACCTGTCGACGGGCGACGACTCCAACCCCTTCGCCTCCGACGGCTTCACGCCCATCGACGACCGGCCGGGCCGCAACCCCGCCTACGACGCCCGCCGCACCTCCGGCAACACCAACGACCTGCGCGGCAAAATCCTGCGCATCAAGGTCAACGAGGACGGCTCCTACTCCGTACCCGAGGGCAACCTCTTCGCACCCGGCACGGACAGGACCCGGCCCGAGATCTACGCCATGGGCTTCCGCAACCCCTTCCGCTTCAGCGTCGACAAAAAAACCGGCATCCTCTACGTCGGCGACTACGGGCCCGACTCCGGCACCGCCGACCCCAAGCGCGGCCCGGCCGGCCAGGTCGAGTTCGCCCGCGTCACCGGCCCCGGCAACTTCGGCTGGCCGTTCTGCACCGGCGACAACGACCCGTACGTCGAGTACGACTTCGCCACCAAGACCTCGGGCGCCACCTTCGACTGCGCGAACCTGAAGAACACCTCGCCGCACAACACCGGCCTCGTCGACCTGCCGCCCGCGCAGCCCGCCTGGATCCCGTACGACGGCGGCTCCGTACCCGAGTTCGGCAGCGGCTCCGAGTCCCCCATGGGCGGTCCCGTCTACCGGCACAACCCGGACTCCGACTCTCCGGTGGCCTTCCCCGCGGAGTACGACGGCGACTTCTTCGCCGGCGAGTTCGGCCGGCGCTGGATCAAGCGGATCGAGCAGGGTGAGGACGGCACGGTCCAGTCCATCAACCCCGTCCCCTGGACCGGCACCCAGGTCATGGACATGGCCTTCGGGCCCGACGGCGCGCTGTACGTCCTCGACTACGGCACCGCCTGGTTCGGCGGCGACGAGAACGCCGGCCTGTACCGGATAGAGAACGCCACCGGCGGACGCTCACCGGTCGCGGAGGCCTCCGCCAACAAGACCTCCGGCCAGGCGCCGATGCGTGTCTCCTTCTCCTCCGCGGGCACGACGGACGCCGACGGCGACACCCTCACCTACGCCTGGGACTTCGGCGACGGCGCCACCTCCACCGAGGCCGACCCCGTCCACCGTTACACCAGGAACGGCACCTACACGGCGACGGTCACCGCCAAGGACCCCACGGGCCGCACCGGCTCCGCCAGTGTCCGTGTCGTGGTCGGCAACACCGCGCCCAAGGTGACCCTCGAGCTCCCGGCGGACGGCACGCTGTTCGGCTTCGGTGACGAGATCCCGTTCAAGGTGACGGTCACGGATCCCGAGGACGGCGCGATCGACTGCGCCAAGGTCAAGGTGAACTACATCCTCGGCCACGACAGCCACGGCCACCCCATCACCTCGGCCACCGGCTGCTCCGGCACCATCAAGACCTCCGCCGACGGCGGCCACGACCCCAACGCCAACATCTTCGGAGTCCTCGACGCCGAGTACACCGACGGCGGAGGCGGCGGCCAGGCCGCGCTGACCAGCCACGACCATGCCCAGCTGCAGCCCCGCCACCGGCAGGCCGAGCACTTCGACAACCAGTCCGGCATCAAGACCTACGACAAGGCGGCCGCCAACGGCGGCAAGACCGTCGGCGACATCGACAACGGCGACTGGATCTCCTTTGAAACGTACAACCTCGCCGGGTCCACCAAGCTCACCGCCCGGGTCTCCTCCGGCGGCGCCGGCGGCTTCCTCGAGGTGCGCACCGGCTCCCCGAACGGTCCGATCCTCGGCTCGGCACCCGTCCCGGTCACCGGCAGCTGGGAGACGTTCCAGGACATCGACGTACCCCTGCGGGGCGTGACCAAGAGGACCACCGAACTGTTCCTGGTCTTCAAGGGCGGCGCCGGCGCGCTCTACGACGTCGACGACTTCGAGTTCTCCGACACCCCCGTCGACAAGGCCGCCAAGCGTGTCCTCGTCTTCTCCAAGACCGCCGGCTACCGCCACGACTCCATCGGGACCGGCGTCGCGGCCCTGAAGGAGCTCGGGAAGACCAGCAACATCACGGTCGACGCCACCGAGGCGGCCGGCCAGTTCACCACCAGCAACCTCGCCCGCTACGACTCCGTCGTCTTCCTCTCCACCACCGGCGACGTGCTCAACGCCGAGCAGCAGAAGGCGTTCGAGAACTACGTCGCGGGTGGCGGCGGCTACATGGGTATCCACGCCGCCGCCGACACCGAGTACGACTGGGAGTTCTACGGCGGGCTCGTCGGCGCCCACTTCCAGTCCCACCCGCACATCCAGCCCGCCACCGTCCGCGTCGAGGACCACGCCCACCCGGCCACCGAGCACATCGACGGCCCGTGGGAGCGCACCGACGAGTGGTACAACTACCGCACCAACCCCCGTGAGCAGGCACGCGTCCTTGCCACCCTCGACGAGACCACCTACGAGGGCGGCACCATGAAGGGCGACCACCCGATCGCCTGGTGCCAGACCTACGAGGGCGGCCGCGCCTTCTACACCGGCGGCGGCCACACCAAGGAGTCCTACGCGGAGCCGGCCTTCCGCCGGCACCTGCTGGGCGGCCTGCGCTATGCCACGGGCCAGGTGAAGGCCGACTGCAGGCCCCGCACCGGCTACCGGCCGATCTTCAACGGCGAGACCCTCGAGGGCTGGAAGCAGGCCGGACCGGGCAGGTTCACCGTCGCCGACGGCGAACTCCACACCGAGGGCGGCATGGGCATGCTGTGGTACCAGGCCAAGGAACTCGGCTCGTACTCGCTGAAGCTCGACTGGAAGATGGACGGCGACGACAACTCCGGTGTCTTCGTCGGGTTCCCGGCCTCCGACGACCCGTGGTCCGCGGTGAACAACGGCTACGAGATCCAGATCGACGCCACCGACGCCGCCGACCGCACCACCGGCGCCGTCTACGGCTTCAAGTCCGCGAACATCAAGGCACGCGACCAGGTCCTGCGGCCGCCAGGCCAGTGGAACAGCTACGAGATCCGCGTCCGGGGCGAGCGTCTGCAGGTCTTCCTCAACGGAGTGAAGATCAACGACTTCACCAACACGGACCCGGCCCGCAGCCTCAAGGACGGCCACATCGGCATCCAGAACCACGGGGCCGACGACCAGGTGTCCTTCCGTGACATCCAGTTGAAGCAGCTGCCCTCGTAGCCCACCGTGCGCCCATGAGCCGGCGGCGGGCGGGGAGGCGCCGTACCCCCCGCCCGCCGTCCTCCACCACATCGGAACATCGACATGGCAGGGAGGCAGCCCGTGAGAGACGGGAATGCACGCACCGGAGTCTGGTTCGTCGGAGCACGCGGCTCGGTGGCCACCACAGCCGTCGCCGGATGCGCGGCGGTCACGGCGGGACTGCACCCGCCGACCGGCATGGTGACCGAGACCCCGGCCTTCACCGGCACCGGCCTGCCACCCCTGCCCTCGCTCGTCCTCGGCGGCCACGACACCGCCCACTGCCCGCTGCCCAAGCGCGCGGAGCACCTCACGGGGGCGGGCGTCCTGCCGCACGGGCTCGCCTCCGCCGTGCGCACCGAACTGGCCGCGGCCGACGCGGAGATACGGCCCGGAGGCCCCGGCGCCGGCGACACCCGCTCCGACGAGGAACTCATCACGGCGTTCGCGGCCGACATGGAGTCCTTCCGTTCACGTCACGCCCTGGAACGGGTCGTCGTCATCAATGTCTCCTCGACCGAACCGCTCCCCGAGCCCGGCGCCGTACGGCTGCCGCCGAGCTCGCTCTACGCCGCAGCCGCCGTGCGCGCCGGCTGCCCCTACGTCAACTTCACACCCTCCACCGGGCTGCGCACCACGGCCCTCACCGACGCCGTCGCGGCCAGTGGACTTCCCCACGCGGGCCGCGACGGCAAGACCGGCCAGACGCTGCTGCGGGCCGTACTGGCCCCGATGTTCGTGCAACGCGCCCTGACCGTACGGGCCTGGTCCGGCACCAACCTGCTGGGCGGCGGGGACGGCGCCGCGCTGGCCGACCCGGCAGCGGCGGCCGCCAAGAACGCAGGCAAGGAACGCGTCCTCGCCGACACCCTCGGCCACACCCCGGAGGGCGAGGTCCACATCGACGACGTACCCGCGCTCGGCGACTGGAAGACGGCGTGGGACCACATCGCCTTCGAGGGCTTCCTCGGCTCGCGGATGATCCTCCAGACCCTCTGGCAGGGCTGCGACTCGGCGCTCGCCGCGCCGCTGGTCCTGGACCTGGCACGGCTGGTGGCCCGCGCCCACGAGGCGGGCCTCTCCGGCCCGCTCCCCGAACTCGGCTTCTACTTCAAGGACCCGGACGGCGGCCCCGCGGGCCTGTCCGAACAGTTCACCGCGCTGCTGTCCTTCGCCGACCGGCTGCGGGAGACCCCGTGATCAGCTCACTACGGGCCCGCCTGGCCCCGGCGCGAGCGAGTGGCACATCCGAATCGACCCGGCGAGCCCCGGCCACTGGGGCTGCTGCGGCCCGTCCTCCTGCCGGACCCCCGCGACGCCGTGCCACGCTCCGGGACTGGGCCGAACTGCTGCGCGTCTCGGCCCTGTTCACCGTCCCGGGCGACGCCCTGGCCGGCGCCGCCGCGGTCGGCCTGCGGCCCAACCGCGGCACGGCGCTCGCCCTGGGCGCCTCGTTGTGCCTGTACGAGGCGGGCATGGCGCTCAACGACTGGGCGGACACCGCGGAGGACGCCGTGGACCGGCCCCACCGGCCGATCCCCTCGGGGCGCATCTCGCCCCGGGCCGCGCTGGGTGCGGCGGGGTTGTTCACGGCGGCCGGCCTGACCCTCGCGGCCCGCGCGGGCCGCTCCGCCCTCGCCGTGGCAACGGCCCTGTCGGCGACGGTCTGGGCTTACGACCTCCGCCTCAAGCACACGAAGGCGGGCCCGGCCGCGATGGCCACGGCCCGCGGCCTCGACCTCCTCCTGGGCGCAACGGCAACGTTGTCCGCGACCGCCCCCGCCCCACCGCGACCCCAGGGGACGCCGTCGCCGGCCGCGGCGCGCGGCATCGGCCGGGCGACGGCACGCAGGCCGGCGTCCGAGGGCGCGCGGGTCCTGGTGACGGACATCGACGCGGATGCCGCCGAGCGGACCGCGGCCACCATCGAGGACGCTGCCGCCTTCCGCTGCGATGTCGGTGACCGGGCGTCGGTCGAGGCTGCCGTCGCATACGCCGTGGAGCGCTTCGGCACCCTGGACGTCCTCGTGAACAACGCGTTCTCGTGCAGCGCCCGCGGCTCGCGGCGCGGCGCAGGCGCGGTGCCGTCCACGGCGTTCGCCCCCCGTGTCCGACGCGGAGCGCCCGGCGCGGGCGCGACGGCATGGCCCGCGTGGTCGCGCATCGCCGCGGATGCGGCGCCGTCCCGTGCGTTTGCCCGCGGAAGCGTGGGCCGGGGCGCGGTGGCGTCGCCTGACGCGACCGGACGCGTAGCGGCCGCCCGGGGGCCGGGGGGCAGGCCACCCGTGTCCCGTCAGGGTTTCGGGGAGGGGTGGGGCGGGGGATCCTCCACCCCGTCCCGGACCGCCCTGCCCGCCGCCGCGATGCTCGCCGCCCACACCTACGCCGTCACCTCCGTGTCCCGGCACGAGGCGCAGGGCGGCTCGACCCTGGTGCCTCTCGCGGCGTTGGCCGGCACCGCCGTGCTGGGCCTCCTCGCCGTGCGGCCACGCGGCGGGGTGGCGGCCACCCTGCCCGCCCTGCTCGCCGCCGCGTATCTGCGTACCGCCGCGACCGGTTACCTCCACGCCGCGCTCAACCCGTCCCCGCCCCTCACACAACGCGCCGTCGGCGGCGGCATCCGCGCCATGATCCCGCTCCAGGCGGCCCTCGCCGCCCGCTCCGGAGCGGGCGGCACCGGACTCGCCGTGATGGGGCTCGTACCGCTCGCCCGCACACTCGCACGGAAGGTGAGCCTCACGTGAGCCCCCAGCCCGCACCCCTGCGTTTCGGCTACGGCACGAACGGCCTCACCGATCTGCGTCTCGACGACGCACTCGGCCTGCTCGCCGACCTCGGTTACGACGGCGTCGGGCTCACGCTCGACCACATGCACCTCGACCCCCTTGCCCCCGACCTTGCGACCCGCACCGCCGCTGTAGCCCGCAGGCTCGGCGAACTGGGTCTCACCGCGACCGTCGAGACCGGCGCGCGCTATGTCCTCGACCCGCGCCGCAAGCACGGTCCGTCCCTTCTCGACCCGGACGCGGACGCCCGCGCCGCCCGAACCGGGCTGCTGATCACGGCCGTGAAGGTCGCGACAGATCTCGGGGCGCACGCCGTGCACTGCTTCAGCGGTATCACCCCGCCCTGCACGGACGACGACACCGCGTGGAAGCGGCTGGAGGACGCGCTGCTGCCCGTCCTCGACGCCGCCGCCTCCGCGGGCGTGCCGATCGCGATCGAACCCGAGCCGGGGCACCTGCTCGGGAACATCGCCGACTTCCACCAACTGCGCACCTCGCTCGGCAATCCCGCCCCCCTCGGCCTCACTCTCGACGTCGGCCACTGCCAATGCCTGGAGCCCGTCTCCCCGGCCGACTGCGTGCGGCACGCCGGCCCCTGGCTGCGGCATGTGCAGATCGAGGACATGCGCCGCGGCGTCCACGAGCACCTGCCCTTCGGCGACGGCGAGATCGACTTCCCCCCGGTCCTCGACGCCCTCGTGGCCACCGGCTATCAGGGTCTCACCGTCGTCGAACTGCCCCGGCACTCCCACGCCGGGCCCGAACTGGCCCGCGCATCCATCGAGTTCCTCAATGCCGCACGTACGAAGGGAAAGACGGCACCGTGAAGCAGACACCTCCCTGGAGGCGCACGGACGTCGACGCGGGGCTCGCCGACGACACCGCCCGCGCCTGGCTCGACGACGCCCTCGCCGACGCCGCCCGCGCCGCCCAGGCACCCCCGGCCGGACCCTCCCCGTACACCGCGAACACCTGGGAGCTGCGCTTCGCCGCCGCGGGCCGCCACTGCGGCCAGGACAACGCGGACGGTGTCCGCACCCTCCTCCTCATCGAGGCCCGCGCCGACGTGGAGACCCTCACCCGCATCTACCAGCAGGGCAGCGCCGCCGAACGCCGCGCCGTGCTCCAGGTCCTGCCCGCACTCGTCGACGGCCCGTACGCCGTGCATCTGGTCGACGACGCGCTGCGCACCAACGACACCCGGCTCGTGGCCGCCGCCGTCGGCCCGTACGCCGCCGGCCATCTCGAACCGCACGCCTGGCGGCACGCGCTTCTCAAGTGCCTGTTCACCGGCGTCCCCCTCGACGCCGTCGCCGGTCTCGAACAGCGCGCCCGCGGTGACGGCGAACTCGCCCGCATGCTCACCGACTTCGCGGCGGAGCGGACCGCCGCCGGCCGAGACGTCCCCCACGACCTGGATCGCGTGCTGGCCCTGACCGGCACGGCTCTCCAGCAAGCCGAGGAGTCCTGATGCGTATCTTCGACCCCCACATCCACATGACGTCACGCACCACCGACGACTACGAGGCGATGTACGCCGCCGGTGTGCGTGCCGTCGTCGAACCGGCCTTCTGGCTGGGGCAGCCCCGCACCTCCCCGGCCAGCTTCTTCGACTACTTCGACGCCCTCCTCGGCTGGGAACCCTTCCGCGCCGCTCAGTACGGCATGGCCCACCACTGCACCATCGCGCTCAACCCCAAGGAGGCCAACGACCCCCGCTGCGCACCCGTCCTCGACGCGCTGCCCCGCTATCTCGTCAAGGACTCGGTCGTCGCCGTCGGCGAGATCGGCTACGACTCGATGACCCCCGCGGAGGACACGGCACTCGCCGCCCAGCTGCAACTCGCCGCCGACCACGGCCTGCCCGCGCTGGTCCACACACCGCACCGCGACAAACTCGCCGGCCTGCACCGCACCGTCGACGTCGTCCGCGAGTCGAACCTGCCTACCGACCGCGTCCTGCTCGACCACCTCAACGAGACCACCGTCAAGCACGCGATCGACAGCGGTTGCTGGCTCGGCTTCTCCATCTACCCGGACACCAAGATGGACGAGGACCGCATGGTCACCGTCCTGAAGACGTACGGAACGGAGAAGGTCCTCGTCAACTCGGCCGCCGACTGGGGCAGGAGCGACCCGCTCAAGACCCGCAAGGTCGGGGACGCCATGCTCGCGGCCGGCTTCACCGAGGACGACGTCGACCAGGTCCTGTGGCGCAACCCGGTGGCCTTCTACGGCCTCAGCGGACGGCTCGAGCTGGACGTCCCGGAACCGGAAGGCCTCCACGAGGGCAACTCCATCCTCCGCGGCGGGGAATGAGAGGAGCCACGGATGCGCTTCCGCCACCCCGACGGCTCCACCGTCCACCTGTCGTACTGCACCAACGTCCACCCCGCGGAGACTCTCGACGGCGTCCTGGCACAACTGCGGGACCACTGCGAGCCGGTACGCAAGCGCCTCGGCCGCGACCGGCTCGGCATCGGCCTGTGGCTCGCCAAGGACGCCGCCCAGGCGCTGATCACCGACCCGGCGGCACTGCGCACACTGCGCGCGGAGCTGGAGCGCCGCGGCCTGGAGGTCGTCACGCTCAACGGCTTCCCCTACGAGGGCTTCGGCGCGGAGGAGGTCAAGTACCGGGTCTACAAACCCGACTGGACCGATCCCGAACGGCTCGGGCACACCACCGACCTGGCCCGCCTGCTTGCCGCACTGCTGCCCGACGACGTCATAGAGGGCACCATCTCCACCCTCCCGCTCGCCTGGCGCTCCGGCTTCGACGAGCGGGCCGCCGCCACCGCGCACACCGCCCTCACCTCCCTCGCCGAACGCCTCGACGCACTCGAGGAGCTCACCGGCAAGTCCGTCAGGATCGCTCTCGAACCCGAGCCGGGCTGCACCGTGGAGACCACCGCCGACGCGATCGGCCCCCTCGGCGCCGTCGCGGGGGACCGGATCGGCATCTGCATCGACACCTGCCATCTCGCCACGTCCTTCGAGGAACCCCGGACCGCCCTCGCCGCCCTCGCCGCGGCCGGCATCGCCGTCCCGAAGGTGCAGCTGTCCGCCGCGCTGCACGCCGAGCACCCCCATCTGCCGGAAGTCCGCGAGGCGCTCGCCGCCTTCGCGGAACCCCGCTTCCTGCACCAGACCCGCACCCGTACGGCAGCGGGACTGCGCGGCACCGACGACCTCGACGAGGCTCTGGCCGGCGACGCCATTCCCGACGGCGCACCCTGGCGCGCGCACTTCCATGTCCCCCTGCACGCCCCGCCCGCCCCGCCGCTCGCCTCCACCCTGCCGGTGCTCCAGGACACCCTGACCCGGCTCGTGGGCGTCCCGGAGCCCCGCACCCGCCACCTCGAGGTCGAGACCTACACCTGGCAGGCCCTCCCGCCCGAGCTGCGTCCCCGCACCCGTACCCAGCTCGTCGACGGCATCGCCGCCGAAATCACCCTGGCCCGCGACCTGCTCACCGACCTCGGCCTCAAGGAACTGCCATGAGAGACACCCGCCCCACCCCCTTGCTGGTCCTGGACGTGGTCGGCCTCACCCCCCGGCTCCTCGACCACATGCCCCGCCTCAAGGCCCTCGCCGCCGCCGGTTCCCAGGCGGCCCTGTCGACCGTGCTGCCGGCCGTGACCTGCTCCGCCCAGTCCACGTTCCTCACCGGAGCCCTCCCCGCGGAGCACGGCATCGTCGCCAACGGCTGGTACTTCCGCGAGCTCGGCGAGGTCCTGCTGTGGCGCCAGCACAACGGCCTCGTCGCCGGCGACAAGCTCTGGGACGCCGCCCGGCGCGCGCACCCCGGCTACACGGTCGCCAACATCTGCTGGTGGTACGCGATGGGCGCCGACACCGACATCACCGTCACCCCGCGTCCGGTCTACTACGCCGACGGCCGCAAGGAACCCGACTGCTACACCCGCCCGCCGGCGCTGCACGACGAACTGACGGAGAAGCTGGGCACGTTCCCCCTCTTCCACTTCTGGGGCCCGGGCGCCGACATCGTTTCCAGCCGGTGGATCGCCGACGCCACCCGCCACATCATGCGCACCCGTCACCCGGACCTGACTCTGTGCTACCTGCCGCACCTCGACTACGACCTGCAGCGATACGGCCCGGACGACCCCCGCTCCCACCGGGCCGCGGCCGACCTCGACGCGGTCATCGGCCCGCTGCTCGACGACGCACGGAAGGCGGGCCGCACCGTCGTCGCGCTCTCCGAGTACGGCATCACCCGCGTCAGCCGCCCGGTCGACATCAACCGCGCCCTGCGCCGCGCCGGTCTCCTCGAGGTCCACGCCCAGGACGGCATGGAGTACTTGGATCCGATGGCCTCCCGCGCCTTCGCCGTCGCCGACCACCAGCTCGCCCACGTCTACGTCCGCCGCCCCCAGGACCTCGAGGCAACCCGGGAGGTACTGGCCGGCCTGCCCGGCATCGACGAACTCCTCGACGACGAGGGCAAGAAGGCGGGCGGCCTTGACCACCCCCGCTCCGGGGAGCTGGTGGCCGTCGCCGAACCCGACGCTTGGTTCACGTACTACTACTGGCTCGACGACGCCCGCGCCCCCGACTTCGCGCAGCTCGTCGAGATCCACCGCAAGCCGGGCTACGACCCCGTCGAGCTGTTCACGGACCCGCTCGACCCCTACGTCCGCCTCAAGGCCGCCACGGCAGTGGCCCGCAAGAAGCTCGGCATGCGCTACCGCCTCGCGGTCGTGCCCCTCGATCCGTCCCCGATCCGAGGCAGCCACGGCCGCCTCCCCGCGAGCGACGAAGAAGGTCCGCTCCTTCTGTGCTCCACCCCCCGCACCGTTTCAGGCCGCGTCGCGGCCACCGATGTGAAGTCACTGCTGCTCCGTCTGGCGGGCCTCGGCGAACACGCAGAGCGCCCGGCACCCGTGTCCGAATGAAGTGAGAGTGGGAATCACCGTGACCGCGTTCAACGAAGAGACCGCCACCGACGAAGCCCTGCGCCGCACGCTCGGCGTCAGCCGCCGCCGGTTCCTCAGCACCTGCACCGCAGCCGCTGCCGCGGCGATCGCCGCCCCGGCCCTGGGCGCCTCGCCGGCGCTGGCCCGGGGACGGGAGAAGGGCGAGGACAGAGGCCACGACCACGGGCGTTCCGCCCTGGTCCCGCCCCACAAGCGCGGCATCATCCTCTACACCGTCCGCGACGCGACCGGCCGCGACCCGCTGTCCACGGACCTGCCGTCGGGCTTCCGTGAGGTCTTCAAGCAGCTGTCCCGCTACGGATACAAGCAGGTGGAGTTCGCCGGGTACCGCCAGCACGCGAACGCTCCCGGCGGCGCGAACCTCGAGACCGTCGAGGGCGCGAAGCTCATGCGCTCGTGGCTGGACGAGTACGGGCTGCGGGCGCAGGGCAACCACGGCTTCATACCGGGCTCCTGGCCGCTGACGACCGCCGACCTCGACACCTTCAAGCGGCACCTGGAGATCGCCAACATCCTCGGCATGGGTCACATGGGCACCGGCGGCGACCCGACGGGCAGTTCCTACCGGGCCGACTGGGACGTCGCCGCGGACAAGTGGAACGCGCTCGGTGCGATCGCCCGCCGGGAGGGCATCAAGCTCTACACCCACAACCACGACTCGGCGTACGGCTTCCTGCTCGACGGCGGTCCGCTCGACGACCAGGGCCGCCCGACCCGCAGCTCCGGCCTCCGCAAGCTCGAGTACTTCCTCAGGACGACCGACCCGCGCGACGTCTGGCTGGAGATGGACGTCTACTGGGCCCACGTGGCCCAGTACAAGTTCCACACGTACACCGCTCACGACGGCTCCCGGCGTGAGCAGCTCTTCGACCCGGCGGGCCTGGTGGCCCGCCACAACATGCGCTACCCGCTGTTCCACGCCAAGGACGGCACGGTCAACACCCAGAACGGCCAGGGCTACGACATGGTGACGTTCGGCGAGGGCGACATCGACTACCGGACGTTCTTCAGGCGGGTGGGGGCGAAGAACTACCACAACCCGATGATCGAACACGACGGCGCGCCCAGCTCCACGGACCCGGGGCAGTCCCTCGAGGTCGCCCGGGACAGCTACCGGAACCTCGCGGCGCTGCGCGCGCACCGCTGAGATCCCACCGCTGACGCGCAGCGGTCCGCCCGGTGGAACGCGGTCACCGGGCGGACCGCCCCGGCGCGCTCCAGAACAAAGACGCTACCGATCGGTAGTAAGAACGTCGCCTTCCGTCCATCATTAAGCGCGAGCATGTCAACTCGTTCGTCCGACCAGGGCCGAACGGGCTCCCTGAGCTGCCTCCACACCCAGGAGACCCCCCATGCATGCACGCACTTGGACGGTCCGCGCCTCGGCGACCGCCGTCACGCTGACCTTCGTCGCAGCCCTCCCCGTCGGCTCCGCCCACGCGGAAACGACCAGAACGACCACAGCGGCACAGACCCAGAGCGTCGACTACCACACCTGGCTGCGCGACGTCGCCGCCGTCGTCGACGAGGCCCGCCCCTACATCGAGCAGCGCGCGGCCGACGCAGCCGGCGAGAAGCAGGCGATCGTCCTCGACATCGACAACACCTCGCTGGAGACGCACTTCCACCCGTTCTGGGAGCTGCCCACCCCCGCCATCGCCACGATGCGCGACCTCGCCCGCTACGCCGACTCCCGTGGCGTCGCCGTCTTCTTCGTCACCGCGCGGCCCGGCATCATCCACTCCCTCACCGACTGGAACCTGAAGAAGACCGGCTACCCGGTCGACGGGCTCTACGTACGTTCCCTGCCCGACCTGTTCCACGAGGTGAGCGCCTACAAGACCGAGAAGCGCGCCGAGATCGAGGCAAAGGGCTACACGATCATCGCCAACATCGGCAACAACACCACCGACCTGGTCGGCGGCCACGCGGAGCGGACCTTCAAGCTCCCCGACTACGACGGCCAACTGTCGTAACGGCGTACGGCAGCCCGTAACGGGCCCGTACAACGGCCGGGTGGCCGCGGTGACCGGTCTCCCGGCCGCCGCGGCCACCCGTGGCCGTACGCGTCGAAGCCTCAGCCCGTGTCCCGGCTGATCGGCTGCGGATCGGCGGTGATCCGTGATCGTCCTCGTCGGCCTGGAGGCGGAGCTGCCGGCCGCGATGAACGCCTCCGACGGCGCACCGGTGGCGACCCTGTGCACGACACGGTGGCGTTCGGGCGACTCGCCTCCAGGTCCGCGCTTTCAAGGCCGGCCACAGCAAGCCCCGTTCCGGTGGCGACCGCTACGAGCTCTTCGGCGGCTTCGGTGCGTCGTGGCGCGGGGCGTTGGAGAGTGGAGCCGTGCGCGTCCTCCGGCGTGCGGGGGACAGGACCGCTAGTCCGTTCGCCATCACCCGGTTGCGGTTGCGGCGGTGGCTCGCCGCGACGACCTGCGACGCGGCATCAGCGGGAGGACCGGGCCCAGCCCCTTACCGGGTGACAGAGGTGTCGGCAAGCCGTCCAGTGGTGATCACTAACTGTCGGTTGCCTCGTGCGAGGAGCACAGCGGAGGCGCCGTACAGACAGGCCGGACCCTGCTCCACTGGAGGATTGACATGCGTATGGCACGTGCCGGCATCCCGGCCGCCCTCATCCTAGGCGCCCTAGCCCTGTCCGCCCCGGCCGCGATGGCCGCCGAGGAGGACGAAGGGCGCATCAGTATCAGCGAGCAGAGGGCCGCGCCGGGCACCACGGTCACCGTCACCACCAACGCCTGCGGTGAGGAGACCTACGGCAAGGGGCAGTCCGAGGCGGCCGGACAGTTCCACCTGATGGAGAGCGACGAGAAGGGTGTGCTGCAGGGCGAGTTCACGGTCCCCGACGACGCCGAGTCCGGCAGCGACACCATCACCCTGAAATGCCCCCCGAGGACCAAGGTCACCGGCAGCTACCAGATCACCGGCCATCCCAACGGCGCGGTCGACGCGGGCTTCGGCCCTGCCACGGGCAAGGCCACCCAGCTCGCCCTCGGCGGTGTGCTGGTCACCGGTGCCGTCGTCGGCACAGTGGTCAGGATGCGCCGTCGCCCGAGCGGCGTCCACGCCTGACCGGCCGTCAACCCGCCTGCGGCCCCCGGACACCGCACAGGTGCCGGGGGCCGCAGGGATGCCCCGCCCGCCGCTGAGCAAAGGCCCGCCACGATGGAAAACGGTCACCGGCCGAGGAGCGCTGAAGAACCGCGGTCCCTGGTCCCCTCGTTCAAGATGTGCGCCTGCGCCCTGATCGCGGGAATCCTGCTGATGGCCAACGCGGTGCGGGACGACCACCCGCCGCAGCCTTCGCCCGCCCAGGCCCGGTCCGCCTCCGTCCAGGACGACGCCCGGCCTGCCCGGCCCGCGCCCAGGGACACGCCGACGTCCGCTGCGGTCCCGGCGCTCCCGTCGGCGGACCCCGTCCGGCTGGTGATCCCCGCCATCGCGGTGAACGTCCCCGTGTCACGACTGGAGCTGGACCTCGCCGGTACGCTGCAGCCCCCGCCCGCCAATGCCCCCGCGCTGGCCGGCTGGTACGGCGACGGCACGGCCCCCGGCTCGGTCGGGACATCCATTTTCGCCGGGCACGTGAACACCCCCGTGGGCCCCGGCGTCTTCTACCGGCTCGGCGCCCTCACGAAGGGCGACACCGTTGAGGTCGTGCGGGAGGACCACCGCACGGCCGTCTTCACCGTCGACGCGGTGGAGGTCCACGACAAGAGGGACTTCCCCGACGAGAAGGTCTACGGCGATTCGGACCGGCCCGAGCTACGGGTGATCACCTGTGGCGGCGACTACTCCCGCAGCACGGGCTACGAGGGCAACGTCGTCGTCTACGCGACGCTGAGCGCCGTGCGGTAGCGGAAGCCGGTGCCTGTACGCCGCCGTGGGCGCCACCTTTCAGCCGATGCCCTGCCGGTCGGCCTCCAACGCGAACTCGCGCTCCACCGCTTCGGGCAGGCTTCGTTCCACCGCCTGCACCAGCAGCTCCCGGTGTCGGACCAGGGGCTCGTGCCGCTCGTCGGACACGAACCGCAGCAGGTCCTCGAAGGCGGCCATGAGCCGCCGGGACACCTGCGGATCATCCACTGCACGGCCCCGCAACTCCGTGAACCCGAGATCGACCAGGTCCCCCCACCCGGGGCCGTCCTGCACCAACCGCACCACGCCGTCGCGGTCCCGGTGGTGCACGGCACCGAGCGGGAGGTGCGCCACCGCCGCGAGGAAGTGCACGATCCGGTCGATGCACTGTACGGCGGTGGTCGGGTCGTTCACCGCCGGTGAGAGTGCGCGCAGACCGATGTCGGACAACTGGCGCAGTCCGAAGCCCAGGTCCTGATGGAACGTCCGCTCCGTGCCGACCGACACCGAGGCCTGGAGGAGATGCCGCGCCGGCGCCCCCTCCCGCCCACCGTGCACGGCGAGGACGGGCATGCCCGGCACCACGAAGTCCCCGATACGCGGAATGACGCGCAGCACCACGTCCTTGCGGCGGGCGGCCCGCACGAGCCGGGCCACATTCACGTCCCGCAGCGTCCCCGCCCGCCCGTGATGCGGGACGTGCGCCACTTCGTCGGACAGGGGCGCCGGCGCCGAGTCCTGCGCCGGCATCCTGTGCAGCACCCGGAACGACTCCTTCGTCACCCGCTCCACGACGGGACCGACCTTCATCAGCTGAAGCGTCTGCGTCACGTACGCGATGAACAGCAGCAGACTGAGCACGACCATCAGCAGCGTCAGCGCACCCTGGAACAGCGGCACCGACACCACATTCCGCGGATCGGTCTCGCTGTCGTACGACGTGAGAACCAGCAGCGACAGCAGGAACGTCGAGAGGAACACCGAGAACGTCAGCTTGCTGATCCGGCTCCGGATGAAGATCCGTACGATCCGGGGGCTGAAGTTGCCCGCCGCCATCTGCACGGCGACGAGCGAGATGCTGAAGACGACACCGATGAAGGTCATCATCGCGGAGCTGACCGTGGTCACGACGACCTTGGCGTCCTCGGCCCAGGAGATCAGCGTCTGCACGGTGTCGAAGTCACCATCCGCCTGAAGCGACGCCAGGAGAAACCTGTCGAAGGCGTCGATCAGCCCCCACACCCCGCAGACCAGCACGAGCGCGAGGGTGGGGGCGAACCAGAACGTGTCCCGCAGATGTTCGCGCAGCGGGGAGAGGGTGCGGGGCCGGCGATAGGGGCGTTGACTCACGCAGCCGACGGTAGTCTCGCGCAGCGTATCTGAACGGATACACGCTGTGGCGACCCTGTCCGCGCGCCGCCGCGCACCCCACTGACCACGCAAAACGTGAGTGAGAGGCACCTCGATCCTTTGGTATTGTTGTCCATGTCGCCGCGGGAGACCGGGGTCGACCACCTGGTCCGGGTGGCGGAATGGCAGACGCGCTAGCTTGAGGTGCTAGTGCCCTTTATCGGGCGTGGGGGTTCAAGTCCCCCCTCGGACACTTGCTGTAACGATACGGATGCGAGGGCCTCGACCTTACGGTCGCGGTCCTCGCAGCGTTTGAGCTTTGCCAGGGCGGTCCGTTGGCCAACGCGCCGCCGTCGACGAAGGCCAGGCTGCCCTCGCGCTCCCGCCGGCCCCAGCCCCGTGACCTGAACCGGCCGCCCCCCTTCGTGCTGCTGCCGATCGTCGAGGTCCGAAAGGGTGCCCAATGACGAGACAACAGGTCACGGATTCCACGAAATAACGACGGTCCTGGACTACTTCAGCCGGAAGGTCATGGGCTGGTCCATCGCCGACCGTATGCGCACGAATCTGGTCGCCGACGCCCTGTGGATGGCCGCCCGCACCCGCGGCGTGGACGGGCACCCTTCCCCAGCGCGGACAACGCGGCCTGCGAGCGGTTCCACGCGTCCCTGAGACGCAGGGCAGGCGGCGGCGAGCGTGATCGCAGCGCGCCGGGTTCCGTATTGCGCGACGAGGTACGTCCCGGCTTTCTTGTTGATCGCCCGGATCATCGTGATCGGGATCTTTTTGATCATCTGCTCGCCGAACTTCTGGCCGACCCTCACACCGAAAGCTGCCAGGACGCTCTGCGTGCTCATTCCGATCGCGAGCATCATCGCGACGGTCCGCGCGTGCGGATCACGGATGTCCCATCCCCGAGGGTGCGCGATGGCGCCGGCCATCCGCATGTTGACGGCGAAGGATGCGGCCACGTTCGCGGGTGTCGTCACGCCTGCGGTAAGCAGACCTCCGAGCCCCGTGACGAACCCCTGAGCCCCGGCTGCGGCCACGGACTCCTTGATGAGGCGGGCGATGACCGCGTCGATGTCGTCCTTCATGTCCTCGGAGAGTGGCGCTCATCGTCACCAGGTGCCCGGTAATCGGCGCCCTGCCGACGCGAAAGACGGTCCTCGGCCCAGGTCGCCGACCCCGTGATCGGCCCCACGCCGTTCACCATCACCTTCTCCGCGAGATCGGCGATCCACCGCCCGGCCTTCTCGGCCGCTTTCATCAGGAATCGGGGTCTGAGGAACATCCGTGTCAGATCGTGCGCTAAGGGTTCGCCAGGCTGGTTGATGCTTTGACCTGGGGTGATTGAGCGTCGGAGCTTTCGTGGGTCGTTGTTGTCGATCTTCGGAGAGCTGTTGTGGCGGTCGAGTTCCTGACGGATGAGCAGGCGGTTATCTGGACCTCTTGCGCTCGGTAGGCGTGATGAGCTGGTCTTTTGTGTGGCTGACAGTGTCAGTCACCTCTCCGTAGAGTTGTTCAGTGTCACCGGAGCTGATCCAGCTGGCACCGTACGCAAGGGAGGACCTACCCACATGACCACTGCGCCGTCCGAGCGCACCCTCACCTACGCCGAAGACCTCAGGCCCGAGGACGTCCACGCCTTGGAGACGTTCCTCAACGTCTAGTTGGGGCGGGTGTACGAGGAGGTCGGGGAGACAGGTGAGACGTCCTCCGCGATGCGGTCTCTGCTCATCCTGGTCTGCGACTCGGCCGGGCTTCTGTACACGCTCCTCGCGGTGGAGCGGCCAGAGACGTGGCAGCGGGCCGCGATCGTGCGGGAGTGGCAGCGGCTACGCAGCACGGCCCATGAGTTCAACCACTGTGAGGGCTATGACCATGACCGCTGGTGGAACCAGGTACGGCACTTCGACGCCTCCGCTGAGACCGCGGAGCAGGACCGGATCCGCCGGTTCGCTGATATCGGGCCGTACCCCGAGACCGGACATTAACCGCGTGGGGCGGGGATGCCTCGGCGAAGGTCGCGAAGCTGTCCGAGGGCCACGGCGAGTTCGTTGCGGAGCCGTTCGTTCTCCTCGTTCAGTTTCCGGTTGGCGTCCCGCAGCGCTCGCACCACCGTCTCGTGTGACTTGGTGGTGATGCGCTGGTGAGCCGGTTCGGCACGGTGCGGCCGTTCCTGCGGTTGCTGGTCACCGTGGTGGACTTCGACGCCACCCCGGAGGGTACGGCCGTGCTGAACGCCCTGCGGTCGTTGCCGGAGCTGATGGGCCGCAAGAAGGTCGGCCCGGCCGAGATCGACACCGGTCTGCTGACCGGGTCGTGGCGGCGCCTGGTGCTCTCGGCGCCGCATCTGGAGCCGGGCACAGTGGACTGGAAGGCGTACAGGTTCTGCGTGCTGGAGCAGTTGCACCGGATGCTGCGGAGCAAGCAGGTGTTCGCGAAGAACTCCTCCAAGTGGGGCGACCGGCGGGCGAAGCTGTTGGCCGGTGAGGCGTGGGAGCATGCCCGGCCGACCATGCTGGCCTCGCTGAGCCTGCCCGGTGAGGCGGGCGGGCACCTGGCGGCGAGGGCCGCGCTGCTGGACGGCACGTACAGGGAGGTCGCCAGCCGGGTCCCGGGACAGGCTGACGCCATGGGCAGTGGCGTGTCCGAAGCCTGTCGGGTCAGGTGTTGAGGGCGTGCCCGGTCGTTGAGTCCACGTGGTCCGGGATCTCGTCGTGGCGATCGCCCACGGTCGGTGTCCCGGCGGGCTCGAACATAAGGATTGCGGCGCCGGACGGAGCGTACGGCTTGTGCTCTGTGCCTCGGGGAACGGTGAAGACCGTCCCCTGTGGGAGCAGGACCGTGCGCTCCCCATCGGGCTCGCGCAAGGAGATGTGCAGCTCGCCGTCGAGTACCAGGAAGAACTCGTCGGTGTCGTCGTGAGCGTGCCAGATATGTTCGCCCTCGACCTTGGCGACCCGGACGTCGTAGTCGTTGACGCACGTGACGATGCGGGGGCTCCACAGGGCATCGAAGGAGGCCAGAGCCTTGCTGAGGGAGATGGGTTCGCTACTCATGGGCTCATCCTGAGCCGTTTCGCATGGCCGACGTGAGTGCTAGGAATTGCATATGGCGAAAGAATCCTCGCACGCAGTTCACGCGGCGGGCGTACACCGGGTTGTTGTGATCGTGGACGAGAACTCGAACCCCTTCGAGCTCGGCTGCGCGACCGAGGTCTTCGGTCTGCGCAGACCGGAGATCGGCCGTGATCTCTACGACTTCAGGCTCTGCTCCCCCGAGCCCCGCACACTGATGCGGGACGGATTTTTCACGCTCACGGGAGTCGCCGATTTGGAAGCGGCCGACGCGGCGGACACCTTGATCGTCCCCAACCGCCCGGACATCGAGGTGCCCCGCCGTCCCGCCGTGCTCGACGCTGTCCGACGGGCTCACGCACGCGGTGCGCGCCTGGTCGGCTTCTGCAGCGGCGCTTTCACATTGGCGGAGGCCGGAGTCCTCGACGGGCGCCGGGCCACAGCGCACTGGCAGTGGGCGGATTCCTTCCGGGCCCGCTTCCCCTCTGTCCGGCTCGAATCAGACGTGCTGTTCGTGGATGACGGTGACATCCTCACCGCCGCGGGGAGCGCGGCGGCACTCGATCTTGGGTTGCATGTGGTCCGGCGCGACTACGGCGCGGAGGTCGCCAACTCTGTGAGCCGGCGGCTGGTCTTCGCGGCGCATCGGGACGGTGGGCAGCGGCAGTTTGTGGAGCGCCCCATGCCCGACCTGCCGGACGAGTCCTTGGCGCCTGTCCTGGCCTGGGCCCAGAAACGGTTGGACTCACCGCTCACTGTGTCTGACCTTGCGGCGCGTGCGGCGGTCAGTCAGGCGACGCTGCATCGCCGCTTCCAGGCGCAACTGGGCACGACGCCGTTGACGTGGCTCACGGGGGAACGACTTGCCCTGGCGTGCCGGTTGATCGAACGAGGTGAGTCCCGTTTCGAGGTGGTCGCGCGGCGCAGCGGGCTTGGCACCGCTGCCAATCTGCGCACGCTGATGCGCCGCGAGACCGGTATCACTCCGTCGGCATACAAGCGCCGGTTCGGGCCGGAGGTGAATTGAAACGGCGGGGTTCCCCTTCCGGCGAACCACGTGTGCTTTATCGTCTGCTGTCGCCAGGGGCGAGAAGGCTGGTCAGCTCCGAGATCGCCTCGGGGGAGGGCTTGAAGTAGCGGCGGACGTTCTCCGGCTTCTTGTGCCTCGACTTCGCCATCAGCATCAGCAGGGAGGCACCTTGCTCGCCGAGGTGGGTGAGGGCGGAGTGCCTTGTGTCCGCAGAGGCCGTGTGCGGGGACGGTGGTGTTGCGATTCGCCTGGGTAGATTCGGTGCTGCGTTCGCGACTCGGATGCTGGGCTGTGTAGCGATTCGACTGAGTCCGAGTGACTGGCGTCACACCGTTGCTGTGGGATGGAGAGCCGCCCGGATGACGCGTGAGACGCCTGAACCGAGGCGGCTGATCCAACATCAGTCGTTCTGCTTCCAGGCGGTGAGCTGGAAGAGCCGAGCGGTGTGCATGTAGGGCGGGCGTGCGGTGGTGGCGAGTTCGAGGCGTTCGAGGTCCGCGTAAAAGTCCGGTTCGTGCTTGCGTGCGTCGTCGGTGATGTAGTCGCAGAAGCTGCGGATGCCGTAGTGGGCGATGTCCCGGCATCCGAGCTTCCGCAGGATGGGGATGATCTCTTCGGCTGTGTGGAGTGTCAGCGCCGAGTTGAACATCTGGGTCCGGGCCTGATCGGTGTCAAGCGCGGCGAGCGCAGCCGCGGGGTCCATCTCCCGGACGGCGGTGGTCAAGGGCGCCGAATGCCGATTGATCGCCATGACGGAGACCAGGCCCCCGGGCTTCAGCGGGGCGAGCGCCGAGGCGAGAGTGCCTGGGACGTCGTCCATGTATTGCAGGAGGTTATGGCAGAGCACGACATCGAACTCCCCGTTGCCGAGGTCGCGGGGGAGATCGGTCGCGTCGGCCTCGACGCAGCTGATCAGCTCTGTCACGCCGCCTGCCGCGGCTCGCTCGGCGGCCGCGGCGAGCATGGCGGGCGCGTAGTCAACGATGGTGACATGGTGCCCGCGGGCCGCGAGGCGAATGGCGTCCCCACCGTCGCCGCCGGCGAGGTCGAGTACCCGCAGTGGCTCGCCGCCCTGGCCGTCGAGGTGACGGAGCAGGTTTGCCTCGGCGATTGAGTAGCGCAGTCGGCCCCAGGGGGCGTCCTGCCATTCCTGCCAGGTGGTCATCGCGGTATTGAACTTCTCAGGAGCTTCAGGCATCTGGCGACGATAGCGGCCTGGCCGTGCGGGCTGCGGGTGCGGACGTATCAGCTGCACGGTCAGCTGCATGTCCCGATGGTGGTCGTGCGGGCTGCTGGGAGGCGGGTCACGTCGTTGGCCGCAGCGGCTGTTCCGCGGAGGTGAACGATCTCTTCGTGTTGTGCGGCGAGCCGTGCCAGGGCCTGTCCCGGTCGTGACGGTGCGCCACGCCAACGCCGACGGCGGAGGGGCCACCGGTGGCGATCGCCTTGTTCCGTGTCCGTGTCCGTGTCCTGCGCGGGACACGAAGCTCCGACGAAGAGTCTGCCTGACCCATGTCGGCAGAACCAGACAGTGAGGAACTCGCTTTACACTCCCGCCTCCACCAGGAACGGACTGGGCTTGCCCGACCAGGAGACGTACAGGCTGTCGCGGGCCCTTGTGCAGGCGACGAACAGCAGGCAGCGTTCCGACAGCATGTCCGTCTCGTGCTGCTTGGAGTCCACCTCGGGCGGTGTGACCGCCTTCGGGAACGGCAGCGTGTCCTCGGTGACGCCGATGACCGCGACGCAGCGGAACTCCAGGCCCTTGAACGAGTGCATGGTCCCGACGCGCACGGTCGTCCCGTCCTTGGTGGCGGCGTCGGCGGCGCGCAGGGTGGCGGCGGGAACGCCGGCGTCCTTCAGGCGGGCGACCGCCTTCGCGCACGTCTTGTTGAACCGGGCGCTGACCCCGATCTCCCCGGCGCCGACACCCGCGTCCATCCACGCCTTCACCTGCTCGACGAGCAGGTCCAGTTCGGCCTCCTCTGTCGACGCGTCCCGCACGACGGGGCCGTCGCCGTGGAGGGCGGAGCGGTAACCGAGCAGGGTTTCGTCGCGGCCCTCGTCCTCCAGCCGGCCGATCGGGCGGCCGATCAGCAGGGCGGTGGACCAGCGCAGGATCTCCTGCGTACTGCGGTAGTTCTTGCGCAGCTTCACGGACCGTCCGGCCACCTTGATGCCCAGCGACTTCAGCGACACCCGCGAGTCGTAGATGCGCTGGTGCGGATCGCCCGCGATGAACAGGTCGTCCGGGCGGGCGGGGACGGCCGCGCGCAGCAGTCTCCACTGCGCCGGGTGGAGGTCCTGCGCCTCGTCCACCACGACGTGCCTGTACGGCGGCCCCTTCGCTTCCAGCAGCCGTGCCGCCTCCGCGCACGTCTGGAGCCAGGTCCGGCCCCCGTCCGCGGCCAGGTCGGCCGTGAACCGCTCCACCGTCTCCCACACCAGCGGCCGCTCGGCGGTTGTCAGCCGGCTGCCCCGGCCCCGCCGGTCCGCCGCCTCGTACTCGGCCAGGGTGGTGATGCCCTGCGCCAGGACGACATGCCGGTACTCCTGGGCGAGGAACTGCGCGCTGCCGGTGAAGCCCGTCACCTTGGCGGCCTTGCCCCAGCGGCTCACCTCCTCGTTGCTCATCAGCGGCCGCAGCGGGACCGCGTCCGGTGCCTCCGCGACGACCCGGCTCGCGAAGCCGTCGACGGTCGAGATGTCCACGCGTTCCCGCAGCCCCGGGTCGTCCACCAGGGACTCCAGACCCGCCCGGAGCGCGTCGACGAGCGCGTTGGTGTACGTCGTGAGCAGGATGCGGTCGCCCTCGCGCAGGTGGCCGAGCAGGTGTTTCACCCGGTGCAGCGCGACGACGGTCTTGCCGGTGCCCGGCCCGCCCGTGACCTGCGCGGGGCCCGAGTACGACGCCCGGTAGGCCACCTTCCGCTGGGAGGGGTGCAGGAACACCCGCCAGGCCGCGAAGGGCTTCTCGAGGATGTCCCGCAGCTCCTCGGGAGCCGTCACCAGCGCGAAACGCGCCCGGGTGTACTGGATCGCGGTCTCGTAGTCCCGCGTGTCCACCGGCTGCGTGGACGCCTGAAGCGCCGGCGCCACGATGTCCTGCCAGACCTCCTCCACCGTGCAGCCCGCGGCCAGGTACTGCAGCACCTCCCGCTGGTCCTGCGGCAGCAGCGGCGCGAAGACGTCCAGCTGCTCCTGGTCGACGAGCGACCGCGCCTGCCGCAGTGTCTCGTCGTCGATGCCGAGAGCCTTGAGGTCCCCGTCGGAGAACTTCGCGAACAGCCTTTCCTTCGACGAGGTTTCGGCGACCCGTTCGTAGGCCGGCGTGATCTCGTCCAGGGTCGCCGCGTCCCGGATCTCGACCGCGCGCGTCACCTCGTTGATGCTGGACTTCTGCTTCATCGCCCAGGCGATGGCCTTGTCGTGAGCCATGACCCGCAGCAGGACGAAGGTGTCCCCGGAGGGCGGCGCGAGTACCACCCCGCGCCAGAACTGGTCGATACGGATCGTCCGGATCTGTTTGTCCTGCGCCTTCGTCAGGCTCTCCAGCTTCAGACCCTGATCCTTGAAGAGCTGGTCCAGAGAGAGCCGGTTGAACTTCTCCCAGGCGTCGAGCACACCCTTTCTCACCGGGGGCTGGAGCTTGGGGAGTTCGGCGAAGAAACCGATGTCGAAGGCGAGCTGCGGCATGCGGAGATCCTAGGGCCCGTCTTCAAACGGATCTCGCCCAGAGCAGGAACGACGCCAGGCTGACCGCCGCTTCGTAGGAGATGACGGTCTTGTCGTACCTGGTGGCGACGCCTCGGAAGTGCTTCAGCCTGTAGAAGCACCGCTCCACGGTGTTGCGTCGACGGTACGTCTCGCGGTCGAAGCTGGGGGGCCGGCCGCCTTGGCGGCCGCGGTTGTGTCGGTGTCGCTGTTGGTCGGCCTTCTCGGGGATGGTGTGGCCGATGCCGCGTTTGCGCAGGTAGGCGCGGAGGGCGCGAGAGCTGTACGCCTTGTCTGCGATCACGTGGTCGGGACGACAGCGCGGACGGCCGGGGCCGAGGCGTGGGACGCGGATGCATTCCAGCAGCGGTTGCGCGTAGATACCGTCATGACGTTGGCCGGGAGTGATCAGGAGAGCCAGCGGCCTGCCTCGGCCGTCGCAGGCAAGGTGGATCTTGGTGGTCAGACCTCCGCGTGAACGACCGAGGGCGTGATCGTCCGGTTCGTCCGGCTGACGCGTCCCCCTTTTCGGCCGGTGGCGGCGGCATGCTGATGAGCTCGCACGATGGTGGAATCGATCTGGACGAGCCAGTCGATGTCGCCGGCCGCATCAGCCTGGGCCTGGATCTGCTGAAGGGCCTGGGCGAAGACACCGCTCAACGCGTAGCGACGGAAGCGGGTGTAGACCGTTTGCCATGGTCCGTAGCGGTCAGGTAGGTCACGCCACGGCAGGCCGGTGCGTATCTTGTAGATCATCCCGTTGACGACCTGCCGGTCATCCACCCTCGGTCGGCCGGTGATGGCCCGCGGTATGAGCGGAGCAAGCAAATCCCACTCCTGGTCACTGAGTTCGTGTCGGCGCGTCCGACCATGATCTGCCAGGAAGTGATCTTTGATAACGGGCAGCAGTGCCCGCACAATCACGACATGACCAATACTGTTGAAGCAGCCTGGCACAAAATCCTCACCACGGCCGGCGAACCTCGCCGACCGGAAGGATCGCCGCTTGCCGCTCCGTTTGCCCAGCTGGTGCTGGTGGCACATGCAGAGCCGCTGCTTCGCCAGCTCTACCCCTGGGCCGGTATGTGGGAGCTGCACTTCAGCAGGTGCACGGAAATCCGCTACACCTGGGACATCCCCTACATCGGCACCCTAGGAGACGGCCGGTACTACGTCGAAGGGCCGAGCCGAACCAGCCCGCGGATCGCCGAGACAGACAGTGTGCAAGCTGCAGTAGGGATGGTCGTCGATCGTCTGCCATCACACTGCGGCCCGGCCTTCATCGGCAGCGCAGAGGAACTGGCCGCCTACGAGAGATCGCGGGACAACAGGTAGATACGAGCCGCCGACTTCGCGCCGGGAGCTCAGTAGGCACCTTTGAAGACGGGTCCTAGGTGCCCCGGCCGCCCGCGGTGCGGGCAAAGGCCAGGTCAGGCCGAGGAACCGGCACTGTCGCCGTCGAGATCCAGCCGGATGACAGCCAGGGTCTCGGCCACTTCGGCGGTCAGCTCGTCGTCCGGGCCCAGCACCACGCACAGGTCCGTGTGCAGCGGCTGCAGGACTTCGTACGCCTCCGCCGCCCGCTGCTGGGCCAGCAACAGCATGCCGATGTCGCGGCGCAGCTCCACCGCGTTCTCACTCACGTCACCGTCGACGGCGCGGACGGCGTCGAGCACGCCGTGCAGCCCGGCCAGCGCCTCTGTCCCCTGGCCGAGTTCGCCACGGCAGCGCGCCGCCTGGGCCCGGCAGTCCAGGGCCTCCTCGCTGTTCGGGCCGCTGACACGTCCATAGGCGTCCGCCAGGGCCTCGAACTCCGGCAGCGCGGACCGGTGATCACCGGCAAGCTGACGGCTGAACGCCCGGCGCCTGCGGAGCGCGAGGACCGCCTTGCTCTCCGCGCCGAGCACCCGGGCGGCCGGCTCGATCATCTCGCCGACCACTTCGGCCGCCTGCGAGAAGCGGTCCTCGTCCCACAGCGCGGCGCAGTGCTCGTACACCTCGCGGATCTGCTCCCGCAGCTCGTCACGCTGGGCGGGCGGCAGCACGGGTGCCGGAACCGCGTCCGGCCCGGCGCCGGCCGCGTTCTGCCGCGCGCCCGTGGCTCCGGCGCGCGAGCGGGGCGCGTAGGGGCGGCGGAAGATCCCGGTCGGGTCGGGCGCCCCGGCGAGCCCCGCCGCCTCGGGTTCGGACTCCTCGCCGGGCACCGGCAGGAAGGGGCGCAGCCGCTCGTACACCTCCTGCACGTCCGCCGGGCGCGCCTCGGGCGCCTTGCGGAGCAGGTGCAGGACGAGTTCTTCCAGGGCCTCCGGTACGTCGGCCCGCAGCCGGCGCAGCGGCACCGGGGCCGCGTTGACGTGCTGCATCATCAGTTGCCACTCGCTGTCCCCCGCGAACAGCGGCTGTCCGCAGAGCAGTTCGTGCAGGACGCAGCCGAGCGCGTACAGGTCTGTGTGCGGTGTCACCCGGGCGCTGCGCACCTGCTCCGGCGCCATGTACTGGTACGTCCCGACCGGGCTGCCCGTGGCGGTCAGCTTGGTGACGTCCGTGCGCAGGATCGCCGCGATGCCGAAATCCAGCACCTTCACCGTGCCGTCCCGGGCGACGAGGATGTTACTGGGCTTCAGGTCGCGGTGGACGACGGGCACGTCGTGCGCGTACGACAGCACGGTCGCCACCTGCGCTGCCACGGCCACCGCCCAGCTGACGGGGAGCGGCGGCCGGTCCGGGCTCACGTAGCCCCGGACGCCATGGTGATCGCCGTCGACGGCGAGACCCAGACGACCGCCTGGCACGACATCTACCAGGACCCGGAGTCCTTCGGCCTCACCTATACCGAGCTGAGTCGGCGGGTCCGCGTCCCCTTCGAGCTCTACCTGGGGATCTCCCCGGCGGACGCGGCGGCAGATCTTCTACGACCGCAACGTCAAGGGCATCGACGTCGCCAAGAACCTGGCCATGTCCATGGACCAGCGCGACCTCGCCACCCGACTCGCCTACGTCGTCGGCGAGAGGCTCGAGGTCGAGTCGGACGGTCGGCGGATGCCGTTCGGCAAGCTGGTCAACGCCAGCAAGCGGCAGCTCACCAGGACCGACAAAGAGGTCGTGACGCTGTCCGCGCTGCGGACGCTGATCGTCACCACCGTCTTCGGCAGCAAGGGTGTGCAGTACTCGGCGGCCAACGTCCACGAGGGCGACCTGCCGCCCAACACCGACGCCGACGAGGTGGAGGCGGTCGTCGTCCGTCTGGTGTCCCGGCTGATCGGGGGCCGCTTCCCGGACTTCGCCCGACGCAGCGCCATCACGGCCCCGGCCGTGATGGCAGGCCTCGGCGTCCTGCTGGACCGCGCGACCCCCTGGTGCGACCCCGGTGACGCCATGGGCTACGAGACGGTCGAGCACCTTCTCGCCGACGTCCGCTGGGAACGCGAACCCGCCTACTGGGACGGTGTCTGCGCCAGCGTCGGCTCCACCGGCCGACTCAACTTCAGCGGCGGTGTGAAGGACTCCGCTGGCCGCGTAGCGGGCGCGCTCCTCGACCCGCACAGTGAGTTGGGCCGGAAGATCCGGGGTCTGTGGAGCTGAACAGGCCTGCGGCACGGATTCCTTGACGCCGGGACCTTCTCGGCCGACGCCCCTCTCCGGACGGTCTCCACCAGCGGGGCACGGCCCACGGCTCCCGCACCCACCCTGGCGTCGCGTGCCGAGGAGGTCGGACGGGTGGGACAGTAAACGCCTGGGTGATCGCGGTGGTTGCTGCGTTCTTGCTGCGAGAGCATCGCCCTAGTGAAGTTCCGGCCATGACTTCCGGGGTGGTTGTGCGAGCGCTGCAATGGACGCTGGTGGACACGGTGAGGGTGGGTGGGGCGCCTCTGCGTGTTGCGCGCCGTCAGGTTGCGCCGGGCAGTGGCAGCAGAGGGCTGCGCCCGAGAGGGTGTTCGGTCGTGACCCGTTGTCAGTGGCGGGTCCAGGGTGAAGCGGAAGACCGTTCCATGCCGGGGATTTGACGAATAGGGCATCGGAACATCTCTTGTGGGGACAGAGTGGGTCATTCTTATCAGGCGTGGCAGGAAGTGCTGGCCGAGGAGTTCTTCGGACGGCAGCACGCCGGCCACCCGACGCTGTTCTACGTCGACGACGACGTGGAGCAGGAGCTCAGGCACGGATACGGCCTGGAGGAGCCTCTCGCACAGTGTGTGGGCAGGTCCCTGCGGCTGGGGACCGCGGAACCGTACAGCGCGCTCGAGGACTACCGTTGGCGCAAGCGGCAACAGGACAAGGACGGCGTGCCCGTCTTCCTGCCGCTGCTGGCCTGCTCGGTGATGGCCGCGTCCCGGACAGCCAGGAGGGCGCGCGCGGCCTGTGCACCCTTCCCGCCCCCGCCGACCTGCCCTCCAACCGCAGCATGATCGGGTTCGCCCAGTCCCAGGCGCCGCGGAGCAGGAAACGCTGGCTGGAGGAGACCCCTGACGCCCGCCTCACCCTGATCCTCGACGAGCTCCACATGTACCGCGGCACGGCCGGCACCGAGGTGGCCTACCTGCTGCGCAACCTCCGCCACCGCCTCGGCCTCGACAAGAGCCCGAGAAGCTGCGTGTACTCGCCGCCTCCGCCTCCCTGGAGGCCGGACGTGCCATGACTCGATCCTCTCAAATGATCGAGTCCCTACCGAACCCGGAACGGTTCGGCCTGACCACCAGCAAGGAGCCGATCGTCGCCGGTCCCCGCGAGTGACCGCCTCCGTGGCGCCTGCGATCTCGCCGACCGGAGCACGGCCAGGCAGACCCTGGGTGCGCCGCCGGGTACGCTGGCCTGGGCGGACCCGTACTCGCGGGTGGCGTGTGGGGGGCCGGATGGGGGGCGCCTGCCCGCCGGCACCCACCACGATCCGCCCGCGTCCAGTCCGATTCCGGTGCCCGCGCCTTCAGCCTTTCAACGCGTCCTCCGACGTCCAGTTGTGGGAACTCGAGCGCGGTACCGCCTGACCCTTCATGACCCGGTCGCATGGGCGCGGCCGGATACGAGATCAAGAGGCATAGTTCTGTGAAGGCACGATTCAAGCGAACGACAGCACCGCTCGCGGCGGGGCTGTCCGCCGTCCTGCTGGCGGCCGGCTGCGGGGCGGAGCAGGGCGTCGGCTCCGGCGGTGACGGCGTCCGGGTTGCCGTCGGCATCTCCGACGAGGTCCTCGCCACGGACCCCGCGGACGGCTACGACCCCGGCTCCTGGCTGCTGTTCAACAACGTCTTCCAGTCCCTGATGAGCTTCCCCAAGGGCGGCTCCACACCGGAGCCGGAAGCCGCCGAGAAGTGCGGCTTCGAGGCCGGCAGCACCGTCTACCGGTGCACGCTGCGCGAGGGCCTCAAGTTCAGCAACGGCAACGACCTGACCGCGAAGGACGTCAAGTTCTCCTTCGAGCGGGCGTTGAAGATCGCCAGCGACTCCGGCCCCGGGCCGCTGCTCTCGACGATCGACAGCATCGAGACCCCGGACGACCGGACCGTCGTCTTCAAGCTGAAGGTCCCCGACGCCACTTTCCCGAGCAAGATCGCCTCGGGTGCGGGGTCCATCGTCGACCACCGCGAGTACGAGGCCGACGTTTTGCGCACTGACGGCAAGGCCGTCGGCTCCGGCCCCTACAAGCTCGACTCCTTCACCGACAAGGAAGCGGTCTTCTCGGTCAACCCCAACTACAAGGGCAACGCCCGGGTGCGGAACACCGGCGTCACCCTGACGTTCTTCCGCGGCGACCAGAAGCACCTCGGCTCGGCCCTCAAGGACGGCAACGTCGACATTGCCTACCGTGGCCTCACCGCCCAGGACATCGACGGGCTCCAGGGCTCCGTGGAGGCAAGCAAGCAGGGCATCGCGGTCGTCGAGGGCAGCAGTGCCGAGGTCCAGCACATGGTCTTCAACATGAACGACCCGGTCGCGGGCAAGCTCGCCGTGCGCAAGGCCTTTGCCTACCTCATCGACCGGGACGCCCTGGTGAGGGACGTCTACAAGGGCACCGCCGAGCCGCTGTACTCGATCGTCCCCGCCGGCATCGCCGGTCACAACACCGCGTTCTTCGACCTCTACGGCGGTAACCCGCAGCCGGACAGGGCCCGCAAGGCCCTCCGCGACGCGGGCATCGACGAGAAGGTGAAGATCACCCTCTGGTCCACGCCGAGCCGCTACGGCCCGGCCACCGACCTGGAAATGGCGGCCATCGCCCAGCAGCTCAACAAGAGCGGCCTGTTCGACGCGGACGTCAAGTCCGTCGAGTTCGAGCAGTACGAGAAGGGCATCCAGGCCGGGCGGTACGGCGTATACGTCAAGGGCTGGGTCCCCGACTACCCGGACCCCGACAACTTCACCCAGCCGTTCTTCGGCGAGGGCAACGTCCTCGGCAACGGCTACGAGAACAAGCAGATCACCGAGGAGATCATCCCGGAGACCTCCGCCATCGCGGACCGCTCGGCCACCGACGACAAGATCGTGAAGCTCCAGGACATCGTCGCCGAGGACCTGCCGATCCTCCCGCTCTGGCAGGGCAAGCAGTACGCCGTCTACCACGGCAACGTCACCGGCCTGGAGTGGACGCTCGACGCCTCCACGGTCTTCCGCTTCTGGGAGATCAAGAAGGCTTGATCTGTGGCTAGGCCGTTTGACCTGCGGTTTCGCGGGTCGCATCGCCTACCTGTCCGCACCCGGTCCGCAGGCCGCCAAGAACGGCGTCCATGACGGATCGGGTGCGGTCCTCGTCTCCGGGCCACAAGTGCGCGTAGATCCGCCGTGTGATCACCGGGGACGCATGCACGAGGACCAGCTGGACCTGTTTGACGCTTGCCCCGCCGGCGATGAGCGCGGAGGCATAAAAGTGCCGCAGGTCGTGGGTCACCATATGCGGCAGCACGACGGGCTTGCGGCCCTTGCGCTCGGCCGCCTCGTTCTCCGCCGCCTGGAGCGCCTTGCGGGCGCAGTTCCAGCGCTGACCGCAGGGGCCTGCCCGGTGGTACGGACAGGTGAGGCCCGACCGTACGCGAACGTGTTGCTGCGCTGCGGCGTCTTCTGCTGACGCCTCTTCTCGGAGCTGTCGGACGAGCACGGGTTTCATCAGGCGGGCAGGGAGTCGAGCCAGCCGGTCAGGAGCCTGTTGATCTCGGCGGGGCGCTCCTGCTGGATCCAGTGGCCGCAGCCGTCGAGGATGTGGGAGGAGACCAGGCCGGGGAGGGTGGTGGGGTACGCCCTGATCGCATCGGCCATCCAGGTCGTGGAGGCGTCCAGGCTCCCGCCGGCGAACAGGGAGGGCTGGGTGACCGGCGCGCTGTCGAAGTCGGCGAGGTCCTCCCAGTCCCGGTCCATGTTCCGGTAGCGGCCGAGCGCCCCGCTCATGCCGGTCCGCTCGAACTCCCCTGCGTAGACGTCGAGGTCGTGCTCGCTGAGCCAGGCGGGCAGCCGTCCGGCGGGGAAGCGGTCACGCATCGTCCCGCCACGGCTGACGAAGTGCGGGCCGGGCGTGCCGGGCGCGGCCATGGTGTCGGCGGACAGGGCGGCGTAGAAGCCCGCGAGCCAGCCGCGCACGTCGGGCTCGATCTCGGCCTCGGCCCGGCCGGGTTGCTGGAAGTAGGAGACGTAGAACTCCTCCTTCCCGCCCATCTGCGCGAAGATCTGCGTGGGCCTCGGCCCGCCCCGTGGGGCGTAGGGAACGCTGAGCAGCCCCACCGCACGGAAGACGTCCGGCCTGACGAGAGCGGAGTTGGCGGCGACGGCCGCCCCCCAGTCGTGGCCGACGATCACTGCGGACCGTTCGCCCAGGGCGCGCACCACCGCGGCGCTGTCCTCGACCAGCTCCAGCATCCGGTACGCCGTCGGGTCCTCGGGCCGCGAGGAACGGCCGTAGCCGCGGACATCGACGGCAACCGCGCGGTACCCGGCCGCTGCCAGGGCCGGAAGCTGGTGGCGCCAGGAGTACCAGGTTTCCGGGAAGCCGTGCACGAGGAGGACCAGCGGCCCGGTGCCCTGCTCCACCAGGTGGGTCCTGCCCGCGGGGGAGGGGGCGAGCCGGTGCGTGACGTCCGTGGCCTGCTGCGACATGGATCCTCCGGAGCTCGGGGTCGGGCCTGGCGTTGAGTCAAGATCGGCCCTTCAGCATGCGGGAGCGGCGGGGACGTGGCGAGTCCTGTTGCCGCTTCAGCAAAAGCGCAGCTCCTCCGCGTTCGCGACGAACGCGGCAGACATCACCGAGCGAGTGTCCTGATGCCGGGAGGCTCTTGTGGCCGTGGCCCGGGTCCGGCGGCGAAGGGCCCGGAGGCGCACGATGGCGACGGTTCCGGTTTGTGATGGTCCAGACCTCTGTTCATCATCGCCGTAGGCCGTCATTATGGCGCAGTCATGTCAACCCGCTCGCTCGTGGGCGGGCCGCGCGCCGGAAACGGACGGTACCGACGGTCATGCGCAGAACTCTCTCCAGCACCGCCAACGCCGTGCTCGCCGCCGCACTGTCCGCGATCCTGGCCTCGAGCGCGGCGGCGTCGCCCGCCACCGCCGACGAGTCGCCCGCCACGGCGGCGTCCGCGCTTTCCTCCGCGCTCCCCGCCGCGCATCCGGTGCCGACTGCGCTTCCGGCGCCGGCCGCCCGTCCCGCGTCGGTCGCCCACCCGGCGCCGTTCGCCCACCCCGCGCCGGCCGCCCGTCCCGCGTCGGTCGCCGTGTCCTGGACGCCCCCGCTCAGCACCCGCGGCCGCTACATCGTCGACGCCGACGGCAACCGCTTCAAGCTCAAGTCAGGCAACTGGCACGGCGCGAGCGGCACCTGGACCGGCTCCGGCAGCCCCGACGACCCGGCGAACAACCACGCGGGCGAGAAGTCCGACCGGATCCCCCTCGGTCTGGACCGCGCCCCGCTCTCCGAGATCGTTGCCGGATTCCGCGAGCTCGGGCTGAACAGCGTCCGCCTGCCGTTCTCGAACGAGATGGTCCATGACCGACGGCCCGTCGCCGACGCGTCCGTGGCGGCCAACCCCCGGTTCCGGGGCCGGACACCGCTCGAGATCTACGACGCCGCCGTCACTGCCCTCACCGACGCCGGTCTCGCCGTCATCCTCAACAACCACACCAACACGACGCGCTGGTGCTGCGCCGTCGACGGCAACGAGCGCTGGAACGCGAGCCAGAGCGACGCGGTTTGGGAGGCGGACTGGCTCCTCATGGTCCGCCGCTACCGCGCCAACCCGCGCGTCGTCGGCGCCGACCTGTACAACGAGGTACGCCGCAACATATGGGACGACCCCAACTGGGGCCTCGGCGACCGCCACGACTGGTTCGCCGCATCGCAGCGGCTGGGCGACCGCATCCTGCAGGAGGCGAACCCCGACCTCCTCGTCATCGTCGAAGGGATCAACTGGACCGGCATCCCCGTCGACGGCCTCCCGCACGAACGCCCCACCCTGGAGCCCGTGCAACGGCTGTCCCACACCCTCGTACGCTCCGGGAAACTCGTCTACTCGGCACACTTCTACGGCTACACCGGCCCGAACCACAGCGGCGCCACGGGCACGGGCGAGACGTCGGACAACCGCTACCGCGACTTCACCCGCGCCGAACTCTTCGACGTCCTGGACCGCCAGGCGTTCTACGTCACCGCCCACGGCGACCGGCACTTCACCGCACCCGTGTGGATCAGCGAGTTCGGGGTCGGCGGCCGGGACGAGCACGGCGAGAAGCCGCGCGCCTGGTTCGAGAACTTCGTCGACCATCTCGTCCAGCGGGACGCCGACTTCGCGTACTGGCCACTCGTCGGCCATCACGAGAACAAGCAGGGCAACGGCTGGGCCCTGCTGCACTGGGACTCGGCAGGCCGCCGGATCGGTGTGTTCGACGGCGACGACTGGCGGGCAGGCGCCTGGAGCCGGCTGCTCGGCTCCGAGGGCCGGACCGGTCATGTCCTGCCCACCGACCGCTGGTCCATGCTCAGCCCCGACCACGGCGACTTCGTCCAGTCCCTGCGGATGCGCGCAGCGGGCGACTGGGACGCGGGCGCCCGCAAGGCCGTCTGCCCCGACGGCCAGCGCCTCGCGGGTCTGAGCCACACGGGCAACCGTGGGCTGTGCACCGACGCGGGGGCGCGCGACCTCTGGGCGCCGGACGCCCGGTACGAGGCCGTACGCGACGAACGCCATGTACGACCGGGCGACGACTGGGCGGCCGGGTACACCAAGCTGCAATGCCCGGCCGGCCACTTCCTCATCGGCTACAGCGTCCGCGGCGGCGCCGTCTCCACCGCTCTGTGCGCAGCTGCCCGGACCAGGCTGGGGGAGTCGGGCCGTACGGTGTGGTTCGACCGGGGCGACAACCGCCCGCCCGGCCCGGGCGGCGGCGACTTCGCCCACGGCCGCTTCAAAGGCCAGTGCGCGCAGGACGAGTACGCGGCCGGCATCGCGTACACCGGCCGCGTGGGCTCGTACCGCACCCCCGACGCGCTGCTGTGCCGGCCGCTGGTGTGAACGCGGCCCGCGGTCCCTTCCGGCCATGTTTCCGCGTACGAGTGCCACCCACGCCGAAGCCCATGCGGCTCTCAGGGCGACAGCTGCGTGGAGGTCGCACAGAAGCCTGACACCGTCTGCCTCCGCGACTCCAAGGAGGAGAGCGGCCCGGTGTTCGCCATGCCCCCGGCGGCTTGGGTTGATCTCATCGGGTACGCGGCATTCTGACCCGATTGCCAGTGCCCGCGGGTCGCGCGGGGCTCGGAGCGCCGACAGCCCCGTCCGCCCTGAGAGAGGAACGGCCCGGCCCGAGGGGGAGCGGCCTGTGGTTGTCGCCGCGACGCGCCCCCGGTTACGCTGAATGCGCTTCCAAGGACCATGCGTCCGTCCGTACAGCCTCGACCTCACCGGCCTCGACGCCTCGACCGCCGTCGCCTACACCTCCGACCACGGCTTCTTCCTCGGCGAACGCGGCTGGTTCGACAAGCGCTTCATGTACGAGGAGGGCATGCGCATCCCGCTCGTCCTGCGCTGGCCCGGCGTCACCGAGCCCGGCACCCGCCGCGAGGACCTGGTGGCGAACATCGACTACGCCCCGACACTGCTGGACATGGCGGGCCTCGCGCCCCATCCGCGGATGCAGGGACAGTCGCTCGTCCCTCTCCTCAACTCCTCGTCCGAGGAACCGGGTCGGCGCGATGCGGTGTACTACCGCTACTACATGCACCTCGACGTCTGCCACAACGTCCAGGCCTGCTACGGCATCCGTACCCGCACCCACAAACTGATCCACTACCCCGGCCACGGCTCCGCCGCCGACGGAGCGAAGGACGCGCCGCGCACCCCGGCGTGGGAACTGTTCGACCTCACCGCCGACCCGCACGAGCTGCACAACCGACGCGATACGCGGCACCCGACCGGCATGGGCCCGGGCGGGATGGAGAGCAGGGCACAGGTCGGTGACGAAGTGACATCGGGGAGCGGCTTTTGCGTATCAGTCGCTAATATCCCCGCATGTCCGAGAGTGCCGCGCAGCGCCAACTGCGAACCGACCCCCGTACCGCCACGGCCGCCGTCGGCGAAAGGATCTCCCTCACCAACGACGAGGCCAAGGTCCTGCTGGAGGTACTCGAGCCCGGCGAGACCGTCCGGGCCCTCTACCACAATGGTTGGGGCGACGCCGTCCTCACGAGGAACGGCCTCATCCTGCTCCGGCACTTCGGGTCACCCAAGGCGACCCGCGTGCCCAAGCCCTTCCGGATTCTCCGTCGTACCTACGGCATGTTCGACGCCGTCGAGATCCTCGTCGAGGGGCGGCCGCACAAGCTGCACGGCTCGAAACTGGACCCCAAGGGCGAACTCCTCCTCCAGGCCAGGGGAGAACTCCTGCCTCCCGACTCCCCGTTGCGCCCCGGCCGGGGGAAGTGCCTCTTCACCTGGGTGCGCCGACACCCCGTCCTGATGTCCACTGGCGCGGCCGTGCTGTTCTTCACCGGCCTGGGTACCGGCTCCGGCGGGGAGGAGGACGCGGCGCAGGTCCGGGCCGAGAGTGCGGTGGCCGTCGCCGACTTCGTCGACACCCAGCTGTCCGCAGCCGCCGCCGAGGCCGGCGGCCAGCCGTGGATGAGCGTGTCGGCCGCTGACGCCTCCTCCGCCCGCCGGCAGGTACAGAAGACCGAGCAAGGCTGGCGTGTCTGCTTCCAGACCCCGTCGCGCGGCGAGACGGTCCGCCGCGCTGCCACGGTGCTGACGCTCTACGCCGTTCCGCAGGGGGAGAAATGCCCGGCGCGTCTGCACGGTGCACGCCAGGTCGTGATGCCCGACCTCGTCGGCGAACGGTTCGAAGACGCCTCGCGTACCCTGAACGACCTCGGCTTCGATCGCACCGTCCTCTTCCACGCCCACAGCGGCAAGCGCCTGGACGAGGAATCGCGTGAACTGTCCGACTGGCCGGTGTGCCGGCAGCAGCCTGCTCCCGACACGCAGATCTCCGTCGATACACAGGTCGCCGACCTCTGGCTGATCGGTCCCGGCGATCCCTGCGCCGCACCCAGCCCGAAGCCCAAGCCGAAGCCCAAGCCGAAGCCGAAACCGAAGCCCTCCTACGGAACCACCTCCGGCGGAGGCGCCACGGGAAGCGCCACCGGCGGCAGCAGCACCGGCGGCAGCAGCAACGGCGGCGGTTCGTCCTCCGGCGGCTCCTCCAGCACCTCGGGCGGCAGCACCGGTGGGCAGTCCGGTCTCCAGTTCGGGCAGTTCTGTTCCCCGGTGGGCGCCATCGCGACGACGTTTGACGGGCGTCCCGCGAAGTGCTTCATGGGCAAGGACGGCAAGGCTCGGTGGGGCTACAACTCCGGATGACAGGGGCGAGCAGCGGCTGAAGGGGTGGACCCGGGGCAGATACAGGACACGAACTCCCGAAGTACCTTGGCGAAGGTGGCCAGTTCGTCGATCATCTGCGCCGGGAGCGGCTTCTCGTCGAAGTGGGCGATCCGGTTACGGATGTCCTTCACCCGCTTTCCTGCGCGCCCCGTACGGCGGTGAGCCGGCGCGGCGTTGCACACTGACAGCGGCCGGGGCCCGGCGGGAGGCCGGTCCAGGTCCCGGGAAGCACTCCGGGGCCTGGACCGGCCCGCCCCTAGAACGTGAGGTTCCAGGCGTCGATCCAGCCCGTGTCCTGCCGCGCCACGTCACGGACGCGCAGCTTCCAGGTGCCGTTCGCCGCCTCCGAGGAGGCGTTCACCGTGTACGTCTTCGCGACGTTGTCGGCGCTGTCGCCGTTCGGGAAGTCCTCCAGCGTGTAGACCGTCCCGTCGGGTGCGACGAGGGACACCACGAGGTCGCCGCGGTAGGTGTGCTTGATGTCCACACCGACCTTCAGCGTGGCCGGCGCGTTGCCCTCGACGCCGGTCACGGTGACGGGGGACTCCACCGTGGCGTTGTCGACGATCGTGACGTCGGCCGTGTTCTCGAAGTACCCGCCGGGCGGCGGGGTGGTCCCGCCGACCGCCTTCAGCGCGTCGACCTGGCCCTCACCGAAGAACGCGTTCCTGGCCGTCGTACCCGTGCACCGGCTGTCGGACGGGCAGGCGATGTCCGTGGCCTGCTCCGCCAGGAGTGTCCTCAGCCGGGCAGGAGTCGCGGCCGGGTCGGTGCTCGCCAGCAGCGCCGCCACACCCGCGACGTGCGGGGAGGCCATCGACGTGCCGTTCATGTTCCCGTACCTGCCGCCGGGAATCGTCGAGTAGACACCGTACGCGCCGTCGCCGCCAGGGGCCGCGACATCGATGACGTCCCGCCCGAGGTTGGAGTACGACGCCTTCACGTTCCCGTTGCCCATCGCCGCCACGGTCACCACGCCCGGCAGCTCGGTCGGGATGTCGACGCACGCGTTGGTGATGGTGCGGGTGACCGGCGTCGAGTCGTTCGGGCTGGACGTGTCGGTCCGCTTGTTCGCCAGATCGTAGTTCGAGTTGCCTGCCGCGGCGACCTGAAGCGACCCCTTGCCCTCCGCGTACTCCTGCGCGCGGCGCACACCCTCGATGATGGCCGCCTGGTCCACGTTGTCCGGGCAGTTGAACATCCACGGGTCCGTGTAATAGCTGTTGTTGGTGACCTTGAAGCCGTGGTCACCCGCCCACATGAAACCGCAGATGGTGTTCTCCGCGAAGAACAAGCTGGTGCTGGGCTCGGCGATCCGCACGGACGAGATCTTCACGCCGGGTGCGACACCGATGACGCCCTTGCCGTTCTTGGCCGCCGCGATGGTGCCCGCGACATGGGTGCCGTGGGTGCCCACGTCACGCCACGCGCCGGTACGGGTGTCCGCCTTGCCGTAGGCGCAGGACACGGAGTCGGCCGCGTTGAAGTTGGGCGCGATGTCCTGGTGCAGGTCGTCGACACCGGTGTCGAGCACGCCCACCTTGACGGAGGACGAACCGGTGGTCACGGCCCACGCCTTGTCGGCGTTGATCCGGGTCATGTCCCAGCGGTTGGTCTCGGTGAGGGTGGTGGGGGACTGCGGGGGAGTGGCGGGGAGCGCCGGGTTGTACGCGTCGGCCGGCACGTCCGAGGTCCGTGTGGCGCCGACCTGCTGGACACCGCCGACGCCGCGCATGGTGGCGGCGAAGGCGCCGGAGGCGGAGTGCGCGACGACGACACCGATCGCGTGGTAGTGGGCGAACACCGTGCCGCCGTTGGCGGTGACCGCGCTCCGCACGGCCGAGGTGTCGCCGGGCGCGGTGATGACCAGATAGGCCCGGGTGCCCGCGGCCCAGGCGGCGGGCGCGGCGACGGCCGAGGTGGCCCTGGCCGGAGCTGCCTGTGTGCCCTGGGCGGCGTCGACCGCACCGGCGGGAGAGGCGAACGCGACGGCCGCGCCGAGGGCGGCGCCGATGACGAGGGACCGTCTGAGGCGGCGGGACATGCCGCCGGCTATGAGGGGGGTTGTCAAGACATCCTCCGAGAGCCCGGGGCGCTGGTGGCGCCGGCCGGGCTGTTGGTCGAACGGGATCGACGCAAGATCTCAGACGATGGCGTGACGTGGGAAGGGCCCAAAGTGGCCCAAGTGCCCGTCACGACAAAGTGGTTGCCTGTGCTCCGGATCGCGGTGCATCCGGCGGCCGCGGCCGCCGGACCACCCGTCGGGGTCCGGGCCGAGGTCCATGACGCTGCGCGCCGTCTCGTTCGCCGGCTCGGCCCGTGCACTGACGTGCACCGGCTCGGCCCGTGCACTGACGTGCACCGGCTCGGCCCGTGCACTGACGTGCGCGTTCCGTGCGTCACACGGAGCGGACCGGACCGGAGCCGACATGGCGACCGCTGATAGATTCGCCCGCCATGCGATCACGCGAATACGATCTCGACTTCCGTGACCAGTCCAGCCGCATACGCGCCTGGGGCGTGGGTCTGCTGTCCGTGGCGACCGCCCTGTGGGCGTGGTGCGCCATTCTGCTCCTGACGCCCTACGAGGTCGACGAGGAACCCGGCGACCGCTATCCCCAGGAGTGCCGGTCACGGCTGTTCACGGAGTGGGGAACGGCCAACGAGGGCCTCCAGAACGGGGACTACTGCCAGGACGAACGTGACTGGCCGGAAGCGCTGGCCGTGCTCGGGCTGTCCGTACCGGTCTCGGGGGCCGGAATCGCGCTGTTCACGTTCGGCGCACTGAGCCGCCGGATGAGCGCCCACGCTGAGGCGATGCGCGTGCTGGACGAACTGGCGGACAGCCGGGAGCCGTCACGTGATCTCCTGGGCCGGGGCGGCTTCAAAGAGTGACTGCTCGCATCCGTGTCGATCGGCGGGGTCCGATGACTGCCAGGGGCGGACTGAACGGCTCGAACGTACTGCGGTAGTCCTCGCGCACCTTGACGAGCAGCTTGGGCACGTTGATGCCCAGCGACTTCAAAGACACCTGCGTGTCGTGGATCCGCTGGTGTGATGTGCTCCGGCGTGCAGGACGGACGTGACAGAGGAAGGCTTGAGGCCGGTGGCGACGACATCGAGGTTCGACCAGCGCGTGGTCGCGTTGGTCGAGCTGCGGGGGACCCGGATCGAGTGCGAGATGTTCGAGGAAGCACTCTCGGGGCGCGGATGGCCCGTGCTGGAGAAGCGCGGAGGCAGTGTTTCCGATGTCACCGGGCGCTGTGTCTGGTACACGATCGAGGCCCGCTTCCCCGGCAGCGCCATCAACGCTGTCAGGGGAGCCCGCGAGCGGATCGAGGTCATCTCGGACGAGCTGCAGCTGGATCTCAACGTAGAGGTGGCCGACCGCGTGGTCCGTGACCCGGTGGACCGGCCTCACTGGTTCGTCTACGACCGTCCCGAGGCACACCCGCGCACGGCCCGGATTCCTCGCGTCACACGTTGGACGGAACGCTGGAACCTCTGGAGCGCGGAGAACCTTGGAAGCCGGGACACCGGCCGCCTGGTCACAGCTGCCTCTGCCTCGGCGGCGCAGCACCTCTCTGCGCGGCCCCTGCCCGGGACGAGGCCGCAGCCGCGCCGGGCGGCCGCCCGGAGGCACGCGGGAACGTCGCGTCGGGTGCCGGTCGGCCTCGGGACAAGGCGCTACGCCGGGCGCCAGCTCATCTGGTTGCTGGTGTACATGGTGGCGATGATCTGGGCGGGAGCCCGCATCGGTGACCGGTGGCCGCACGGCTTCGGCTCCTGGTGGGGATTCGGGCTGTTCATCTGTGCGCTGATCCCGGTCGGAGTGACCGTGATCCGCAGGGGCATCCCCGAACTTTCGCCGGCAGGAGCCCTGGCCGCTGCAACGGTGCTTGCCGCGTTTCCAGTCGCTCTCGGGATGAACGCGGCGCGCACGGCACCGACAGCGGGCGACGGGTCGCGGGTCATTTCGTATCTGATCGCAGGCTACGTCGTCTTCAACGGGATCCGGTTGCTCGTTCGTCAGTGGACGTGGCAGCGAACGGCACCGTGGTTGCTTCCCGCCCTCCTGCCGATCTTCTTCGGTCTCGTTCCTGCCGCGGGGCTCGGGCTCCATACCTTCTACCTCGACGCCTTCGGACTCGACCTGGAGGACGTCGAGGTCCCGAAGGCGTACCAGATCGTCGTCTCGCTGAAGCTCATGGCGTCGATGAGTCTGTGGCTGATCGCGCTGTCGCTGCTGGGGTACATGAAGCACTTCCACCGGTACATCAGGGACCGGTGGTTCGGGAACACTGTTCTCGTGTTCGTGACCTTCCTGCTTCTGGTCATCGGCACCTTCGACGGCGGGATTCTGCCCGCAGGCCGGGCCGGTGAGGCGGCGGTCGCCGCGGCGAAGTCGGGCAGGACGCCGAGTCCGTATTTCGGCGTCGAGCCGGAATGGGTATGTGCCCGTCCGATAGGCGCGGCAGCGAACATACCTGTCGACGGTGGCGAGTTCGTTCCGTCCCGTCCGTACCTGAAGGTCGGTGACGCAGGTGGCACGGTGGTGCTCTGGGCCGCCGGGGAGGAGCAGGCGCTCAAGCTCCCGATGAGCATGCTCCGCATCGTGCCGGCGGACAGCCGGCCGACGTCTTGCACGTAGCACTGCGGCCGCCGCCGGTCAGCTCCCGTCGCCCGCCCCAGTGCCGATCGCGTCGACCAGTTCCGCCAGCGCCTGTGCGAGCGCGCTCAGCCCCGGGCCCGCCGGGCCGCCGGGCTCGGTCATGTAGACGTCGCGGCGTATCTCGATCATCAGCGCGCCGACCCGCCGGTCCGTGCCGTAATGCTTCAACGGCACATACGCGCCCGCGAACGGGCTGTCCATGCCCGTCCCACCGAAGCCGGCGAACGCCTTGTGAGCGGCGGCGACCAGCTCCGGCGGGGTGTGGAAGGAGTCCGTGCCCAGGCAGATCGGAGGCCGCGGACCGTCGCCGTATAGCTCGTACGGCAGCCGCTCGGTCGGGTACGAGTGCACGTCGATGACGACGGCCCGCCCCACGGCGCCGAGGCGCTCGTCCACGGCCGCCGTCACCGCAGCCGCGTACGGGTGGAAGTACCGTTCGATCAGCGGCTGCGGATCGAACCCGGCGTCACGCAGATCCTTCCGGTGCGTCGTCCGCGTGTAGACCGCGCCCATGCCGACGGCCAGCATCTCCTCACGCTCGTCGGGGAAGCGCTCGGGGTCGGTCACCAGCCGCGACAACTGGTTGACGAACCGCCAGGGCGCGACCCGCGCATGCGCGGCCGCCACGGCCGCGATCTCGGCGGTGTGGGCGTCGGTGATGTGGTCCAACTCCCGCTCGAGCGCTGCGTCGTCGAGCACGATGCCGCCGCGGACGTGTGCGGGTATCGCGCGGGACGAGTGCGGCACGTGCAGGACGACGGGGGAGTCGGCGGCGCCGGGGAGGAGCCGGAAGGACTCTGAGGTGTCGTTCACGCGGAGTTCCTAGCTGCGGTTCGGATCGAACTCGGGGAGGCAAGCACGCCCTGCCTCGTGTTCGGTGGCTTCTTCTGGGCCGTGTGCGGGTGCGACGTCAAGCGGTGGCGCGACTGGCGCACCATCAAGGGCCGGACGGAGGCCGTCACCGTCATTGAGCATTGTTCAACCTGAATTCGCTGGTCATGGGGCTGGCGTGGGCTGGGGCTGAGGTTCTCGTGCCGGTCGGGGTCGTGATCGGTAGCAGGTG